>JADGHL010000095.1 GCA_019686135.1 Myxococcaceae bacterium
TCCCCACCCTCCGCAAAGCCTCCCTCGCCCGCATCGCCCGCACCCTCGCCAACCTCGGCGTCCCTCTCCCCCCGGAACTCGCCGCCACCGCCGCACTCGCTTCATCCGCCGGCCGCCTTCACGTGCACGATCGACGCGACGTCGACGTAGATGCCTCCGCCACGGCCGATTCCGGCTCCAGACCGCGTGCGGCCCCGCCGGGGCGCTCTGCTCCCGACAGCGTTGCGGAATCGACGGGTGACGCGCACGTTGCTCCAGAAGCGCGTAACGCTCAGCCGCCCCGCACGACGTCGATCGGCATGGCTGCGTCGGCGGGCGCTCCCTCGCTGATGCCACGTGCTTCGTCAGCGCACGGCGCTTTCCCGGCGCGTGAGGCTTCGGCACCGCGCGGTGCTTCGCCGGCGCGCAGCGCTTCTGCGGCGCATGCCGCTTCGTCGGTGGTCATGGCTGAGTCGGCGGCCTCGGCTGAGCGGGCGGAATCGCGCGCTGTCGAGGGGGGCCGGCGTCCGTCCCGGCGCCCGAAGCAGGATGCGTTGATTGAGGGGGTCCGCCGGCGCGTGCGTTCCACCGACGGGGGCGGGTCGCCGGAGGACGCGAGCGCTTCGGACGAGCGCCGGCCCGGTGTCAAGCGCACAACGCCGAAGCCGGATGTGCGCGCCGAGGCCCGCCTGTTGTCCATCGCTCCGCGCTCGGGGCCGCTGGCCACGCCGCTCAAGCAGGTCAGCTGGCGTCTCAACCCGCGCCTTCTGGGAACCCTCAACAAGAAGGGGCTGCGCCGCGTCGGCGATGTGTTGTTTCTGTTGCCGCGGGTCTATGAGGACCGCCGCCGCCTGCGCCGCATCGCCGAGCTGGTCCCGGGTGAACGGGGCGTCACGGTCGGCACGGTCCGCGCCGCGGGCGATGCGCTGGTCAAGGGCGGACGGCGGCGCCTGTTCCGCGCGGTGATCGCGGACGAGACGGGCAGCTTCGCGGCGACCTACTTCCAGTCGGGCCCCTGGCTCAAGGCGCGCTTCCCAGTGGGGAAGCGGCTGGTCGTGAGCGGCGAATTGCGCGCGTCTCCCTCGGGCCGCGAGATGGTCCACCCGGAGATCGAGCCGGCGGACGACCTGGAGGGCTCGCACATCCACTTCAACCGGATCGTCCCCATCTACCCGGGCTTCGAACGCCACGAGCAGCGCGCCTTCCGCGAGCTGGCGCACCGCGTAGCGGAGAAGTACGCGGCCTGGATCGAGGAGCCGCTCCCTCAGCCGCTCCGCGAGCGGCTGGGGTTGTTGCCGCTGAAGGAGGCGATCCTTCGCATCCACTTTCCACAGGACGGCGCCGACCTGGACGAACTCGCCGGGCACATGAGCCCTGCCCACCGGCGGCTGGCGTTCGACGAGCTGTTCTTCCTGCAGTTGGGCATGGCGCTCAAGCGCCAGGGCGTGAAGACGGAACCGGGGATCGCCTTCGATGTCAGCGAGCCTCGGTTGGCGAATGCGAAGGCGCTCCTCCCGTTCGAGCTGACCCGCGCTCAGGCCCGCGTGGTGAAGGAGATCTGCCGCGACATGGGCGAGCCGGAGCCGATGAACCGGCTGCTCCAGGGCGACGTGGGCTCGGGCAAGACGGCGGTGGCGCTGGTGACGGCCGCGATCGCGCTTTTGGACGGCTACCAGGTGGCGGTGATGGCCCCCACGGAGATCCTCGCGGAACAGCACTACCGCACCTTCCAGCGCCTTCTGGAGCCGATGGGCGTCAAGGTCGGGCTGGTGAGCGCCGGCGGCTCGCAGAAGCACAAGCGCGAGGTGCGCGCAGCGGTCGCCAGCGGCGAATTGCGGTGCGCGGTCGGCACCCACGCGCTGATCGAAGGAGACGTGGCCTTCGAGAAGCTGGGGCTGGTGATCATCGACGAACAGCACCGCTTCGGGGTGATCCAGCGCCACGCTCTGATGAGCAAGGGGCAGCGGCCGGATGTGCTGGTGATGACCGCCACGCCGATCCCCCGCACCCTGGCGATGACGCTGTACGGGGATCTGGATCTCTCGGTGATCGACGAGCTCCCGCCGGGTCGCACGCCGATCGTCACGAAGGTCTATTCCGAGAAGGCGCGCTCCCGCGTCTACGAGGCGATGCTCGAGCAGCTGCGCGCGGGGCACCAGAGCTACGTCGTCTACCCGCTGGTGGAGGAGTCCGAGAAGGTCGATCTCCAGGACGCCACCCGCGGCGCGCAGACGCTGCGTGAGGCCTTCCCGGATTACACGGTGGGCCTTCTGCACGGGCGGATGAAGCAGGAGGAGAAGGAGCGGGTGATGCGCGACTTCCGCGAGCGGCGCATCGACATCCTGGTCTCCACCACGGTGGTCGAGGTCGGGGTGGACGTGCCGAACGCGTCGGTGATGGTGATCGAGCACGCGGAACGCTTCGGGCTCTCGCAGCTCCACCAGCTCCGCGGCCGGGTGGGGCGCGGCGCGGCGGCCAGCTACTGCTTCCTCGTGGCCGGATACGCGCGCAGCGCCGAGTCCACGGATCGGCTGCGGGTGATGGAGCAGTCCAACGACGGCTTCGTCATCGCGGAGAAGGATCTAGAGCTCCGCGGCCCCGGGGAGCTCCTCGGCACCCGCCAGAGCGGGATGCCGGAGCTCGCGGTCGCCAACCTCGCGCGCGACGGCGCGCTCCTTGCCCTGGCGAGGGAGGAGGCGCTCGCCATCGCGAAGGCGGATCCGGGCCTTACGCGCCCGGAGCACGCCGGGCTGGTCCGCGCGCTCGAGGAGCGCTGGGAGGGACGGCTTGCGCTGGCGCGGGTGGGCTGAGCGCGGCCACGGTGCGGACCGGCGGGTGCCGAAGCCCGACGAGTGCCTTACATGAGGGGCATGGCTTCCTTTCTCGACGCCCTGCGGTACCGCGGTATCCGCGACGAGCGGGTGCTTCAGGCCATGGCGTCGCTGGATCGCCGGCGCTTCGTCCCGCCAGAACAGGCGGCGAACGCCGACTTCGACGCGGCGCTGCCGATCGGCCATGAACAGACCATCAGCCAGCCCTTCGTGGTGGCGCTGATGACCGAGGCTTTGGCCCTGCGCGGAGACGAACGGGTGCTGGAGATCGGCACCGGGTCCGGGTACCAGACCGCGGTCCTCTCCGCGCTCGCCCGCGAGGTCTATTCGATCGAGATCGTCCCCGAGCTTCATGCCCGCGCCCGCGCGGTGCTCGTGGACGAGCTGGGCCTACAGAACGTCCACCTCCGCCGCGGCGACGGGTACGCCGGCTGGCCGGAGGCTGCGCCGTTCGACGCGATCATCCTCACCGCCGCGCCGGAGCGGATCCCAACGCCGTTGATCGAACAACTGGCGATCGGCGGGCGGATGATCGCGCCGGTGGGGGCGCAGGACGGCGAACAGGAGCTGGTGCTGGTGCGGCGGATCGCTGAAGACGACGTGGTGGTGGAGAAGATCCTCGGCGTCCGCTTCGTGCCGATGACGCGCGAGAACCTCGCGCAGTGACCGTGGTACCCTCGCGCGACCCCATGATCATCTGCCCCGTGTGTGAGCATCAGCAGGCGCAGGGTGCCGAGTGCGACAACTGCGGCAAGCGGTTCGCCGTAGTGGGGGTGCCCGATCTGCCGGCCGGGACCCTGCCCGGACTCGAGGGGAACGCGCTCCCCGCTGCCGACGCCGTCCCCGTCCAGCGCCTCGCCGAGCTGGAGGAGACGAAGCTGGCCACCGGCCCGGACCTTCCCGCGGCGCCGCTCCCCGAGCTCGACCATGGCCGCGCCGCGCCGGTGCCCGTTCAGGCGGAGGCGGTGCCGGGCCTCGAACAGCACCGGATCGACCCGGATCCGGTGCGCACGTCGCCGCCGACGGGTGCGGTCACCTGCCGCTACTGCCGCAACGTTCAGGCGGATGGGATGATCTGCGATCGATGCGGGATGCGCCTGCCGAGGTACATCCCGCCTCCGCGCGCACAGGCGGTGCCCACCGATCCGGACGAGCTGCCGAAAGTCCGCCATGCCTGCGGCGTCGTCACGCGCGCGGGCAGGCCGTGCAGCTCCTGCGGCGTGTTCGTGCCCCTCCCCGCCGACGCATGAACGCCAGCCGCTTCGTCTGCAGCGAGGGCTGCGACTTCTCGGCGCTGCTCGACGAGGTGGTCTACCGCTGCGCACGCTGCGGCGGCCTGCTCCAGGTCGCGCACGATCCGGCGTGGATCGCCCAGCGTTCGGGCGCAGAGTGGCGGGCGCTCTTCGAAGCCCGGGCGGGCGCGGTGCGGGGCGTGCACGCGTCGGGCGTGTGGCGCCACAAGGAGTGGATCCTCCCGGACCTTCCCGAGGAGGACGTGATCTCTTTGGGGGAGGGGAGGACCCCGCTGCAGCCGCTGCCGCGGATGGCCCGGGCGATGGGGCTGGGCGAGCTCCACCTCAAGCAGTGCGGGATCTCCGCCACCGGCAGCTTCAAGGACCTCGGGATGACGGTGCTGGTCTCCCAGGTCCGGCACATGCGGCGCATCGGCCGCAAGGTCCGTGCGGTGGCTTGCGCGTCCACCGGCGACACCTCCGCCGCGCTCGCCGCGTACTGCGCCGCTGCGGAGATCCCCTCGGTGGTGATCCTCCCGCGCGCGAAGATCTCGGTGTCCCAGCTCGTGCAGCCGATCGCGAACGGCGCGGTGGTGCTCTCGCTCGACACCGACTTCGACGGGTGCATGCAGATCGTCCAGGCGCTCACCGCCGACCCGACCCTCTACCTCGCCAACTCGATGAACCCGCTGCGCCTCGAGGGTCAGAAGTCGGTGGCGCTGGAGATTGGCCATCAGCTCGTCTGGGAGGCGCCGGACTGGATCGTGATCCCGGGCGGGAACCTCGGCAACGTCACCGCGCTGGGGATGGGGCTCAAGCTGCTCCGTGACGCGGGCCTGATCGACCGGCTGCCGCGGATCGCCGTCGCCCAGGCGGCGCGCGCCAGCCCGCTGGTGCGTGCGTTCCGCACGGGCTTCGTGGACCTGTCGCCGATTGCCGCAGAGCCCACGCTGGCGTCGGCGATCCAGATCGGAAACCCGGTGTCGATCCGGCGTGCCGTCCGGGTGCTGCAGGCGTTCGGCGGCGTGGCGGAGGAGGCCACCGAAGAGGAGCTGGCCAACGCAGCGGCGCGCGCGGATCTGGAGGGCGCGTTCGCGGATCCGCACACCGGCGTGGCGCTGGCGGTGACGGCCCGGCTGGCCGCCCGGAAGGTGATCGCCCCGGGCAGCCGGGTGGTGGTGGTCTCCACCGCGCACGGGTTCAAGTTCCCGGACTTCAAGGTCCGCTACCACCAGCGCGCACTGGAGGGCGTCGACAGCCACCACGCCAACGCCCCCGTGGAGCTGCCGGCGGAGGTGGGCGCGGTGAGGGAGGCGCTCGCGCGGATCCTCGACCGGCCCCGAAGCATCGGGTAGCTTTCCGCGCGTCTTGAACGCCTCCTCGACCTCCGATCCCCGCGCCGAGCTGGAGCGCCTTCAGTCGGAGCTCGCCGACCGGCAGAGCCCCACCTGCTTCGCGCACGCCGGCATCGCCCTCGTGGCCGCCCTCTTGTTCGCGGGGGCGGCCGGCAAGCTGTTCTGGGATTCGATCCGCACGCCGTTGCTGGGAATCGCCGCCGCCGTGCTGGCCCTGGCGCTCACCACCTTCGGCGTCATCCGGTACCTGCAGGGCCGCCGCCGGCTGCGCGACGAGGTCGCCCGCTTCGAGCGCCTCATGGGCCTTCGCCGCGCGCTCCGCGTCGACGATCCGGACAACCTGCTTCCGCAGCGATGAGCGTGCGCCGCGTCCGGGCCAGGGCCGTTTCCCACGGCGCCTTCATCGTCCTCGAGGGGCTGGATGGTGCCGGGACCACCACCCAGGCGGAGCGGTTGGCGCGGGCGCTCGGCGACCGGGGCCACAGGGTCCGCGTCACGCGTCAGCCGTCGGACGGGCCGATCGGGACGATGGTCCGCCAGGCGCTCACCGGCCGTCTGGTGCTCCCGAACGGTGCGGGGCCTCTCACGGAGGACACGCTCGCGTTGCTATTTGCCGCGGACCGGCTCGACCACCTCGCGGCCGTCATCGAGCCGGCGCTCGCGCGCGGGGAGATCGTCCTGTGCGACCGCTACGTGCTCTCCTCGCTGGCCTACCAGGGGTCGGCGCTTCCTCCTGCGTGGGTGGAGCAGATCAACGCCCGCGCACGCCGGCCCGACCTCACGTTATTCCTCGAGGTGGATGCGCGCACCGCGGCCCGTCGCCGCGCGGTCCGGGGCCATGACGCCGAGCTCTTCGAAGCAGACGAGCGTCAGCGCCGGATCGCCCGGCAGTACCGGGCGGCCATCCGCCGGCGGGCCAGCTCCGAGCGGATCGTCCGCATCGACGGCGGTCAGCCGATCGAGGCGGTGACGGCGGCGGCGCTCGCGGAGATCGAACGCGTGCTCGGGGTGAGCAGATGAGCCGGTACGGCGCGGCGGCGGTGATCATCGGCAACGAGGTGCTCTCGGCCAAGGTGGTGGAGGCCAACGGCGCCCATCTGATCCAGCGGCTCAAGGCGCGCGGCGTCCCCTTGCGGATGGTGACCTTCGTCCCGGACGAGGTGGATCTGATCGTCGACGCGGTGTCGCGGGCGAGGTCCGTCGCGGAGTGGGTGCTGACCAGCGGAGGGATCGGCCCCACCCATGACGACGTCACCGTGCGCGCGGTGTCGCTCGCGCTGGGACGCCGCGTGGTGCGCGTGCCGTCATTGGCCGAAGAGGTCAAGCGCCACTACGGCGAGCGCGCCACCGACGAGGCTCTGCGCCTGGCGGACGCGCCGGAGGGTGCGGAGCTCATCACCCGCGACGGTGCCTGGTATCCGGTGATCGCCTGCGACGGTGTGTTCATGCTCCCGGGCGTGCCGCAGCTCTTCAAGCTGCAGCTGGAGACGGTGCTCCCACGGCTTCGGGGCACGCCGGTGTTCCTGAAGACGCTGTACCTGCGCCCCGGCGAGCCGGAGCTGGCCCGGTCCCTCGACGCGGTGGCGCTGGCGATGCCTGAGGTGGCGATCGGCTCGTACCCGCAGTTCGAGCCCGGCCTCGACTACAAGGTGAAGGTCACCGTCGAAGCGGCGGATCGCGCGCAGGTGGAGGCGGCGGTAAATGCCCTGCTCGAGCAGTGGCCTTCGGGCGCGGTGGTGAAGACCGAGGACGACGCCGTCTGCTGATCGCCCCTACGCGATGCTCATCCCCGCCCGGGCGCGGAGGCGGAAGAACTCGTCGGAGAGCGCAAACGCGAGCAGCTCGCGCAGATCCTGCCGCTGGGTGACCGCCTGCAACACCGGGTCGGTCGCATCCGGACGCATCGCCGAGTAGTTCGGATCGTCGCGCAACAGCATGTTCAGGCCGATCGCCACGTCGCCGCACACCAGAAGGCCCGCGCGATCCGCCGAGAGGGTGAGCCCCTCCAGCTGGCTGACCAGGTCGATCTCCTTGCCCGTGAACAGCGCGTCCGCCGCCGGCTCGAGCTGCTTGAGCGCCTTGCGCGAGTACGCCTTGCGCAGCTGCTTCGCCAAATCGTCGTTGCGGCGCCCGAGCGTGTACTCCGGATGGAAGATCCGCACCGAGTTGCCGATGAGGTCGGCCACCTCGCCCCGCGAGAGCTTCTGGAGCACCGCGGCCTTGTTGAGCAGCCCCAGCACCGCCCGGCCGATGAGGAACTTTTGCTCGCGCGCGTTGTACTTGCGGACCACGTCCTGGCCCACGCACACGGCCAAAGGCTCGCTGGTCTCCAGGAACATCAACCCGCGGCGCGACTGATAGACGTCGAAGTCCTCCACGCCGAAGATCTGCGCCACCGAGCGGATCGCCTTGCTCACCGCGTGATCCGGCTTGAGCCGATCCGCGCGGCGGTCGATCCCCGCGGACTCGAAGTTCGGCGGGTGGATGCGGCTCAACTGATCGCCGATCGCCCGGAGCACCTCCACCAGCGCGCTCTGGCGCACGCGCGGATGGAGCACCGTCTCCACGTCCGCCGGGGAAAGGCGCTGCGAGGCGTCCTGCGGCAGCCGGTTGCGGAGCTCGTTGTAGAACGCGGCCTCGGCGTCGTTCTGCGCGCGGAAGAACCCGAGGATCCCCGCCGCGCAGAAGGCCTTGTCGATCTGCTTCACGCTCTCCCACAGCCGGAAGAGGGCATGCAGGCTGTCCAGCCGCGCCGGGTCCAGCCGGAGCAGGGTGCGGTGCTCCTCCACCGCCATCGGCGCCGCCGCGGCGTCGCGCATGAACAGCGTGGCGAGCGCCGCGTGCGCGGGGACGTTGCTGCCGTCCAGGTCGACCACGTAGCGGTAGTAGGCGATCGCCTTCTGCGGTTCGTCGAGCGGGCCGGCGTACAGGTCGGCCACCTTCAGCCGCAGCATGATCGCCCGCTTCACGTCGGTGGCCGCCTGCGCCTGCTGTTCGAGCAGGGCCGCCAGCTCCGGCAGGTTCCCCGTGCGCTCGTACAGCTGCACCAGGCGGGCAATGACCGTCTCGTCGCCGGGGGCCAGCTCCAGCGCCCGCCGGTAGAGCGCGGAGGCGCCCTGCGCGTCGCCGATGCCTTCGTCGAGGATCTGCGCCAGAGACAGCGTGTGCCGCGCCAGCTCCGCCGGCACCGTCTCCAGGTCGATGAGGCGCTTGAGGCAGTCGGACGCGCCCGTCCAGTTGCGCGAGGCGGTGTGGATGTCCGCAAGCCGCCGGAGCGCGTCCGAGCTCTTCGGGTTCGCCGCCAGCGCGGTCTGCAGGTGGGCGGCGGCGCGCGTCGCATCGCCCAGGTGGTCCTGGTAGAGCGCGCCGAGCTGCAGGTGGAGGGCGGAGAGGTGCTGCGCATCGCCGCCCTGCTGGATCCGCAGCGCCAGCGCGGCCGCGGCCTCTGCGTGCTCCCCGCGCGCAAGGCACAGCCGCGCCTTGAGCTCCAGCGCTTCGACGTGGGTGGGCTGTGCCGCCAGCGCGCGGTCCACCAGCGTCAGCGCGCGCTCTTCGTCGTTCAGCTGGTTCGCCCAGGTCAGGGCGGCGCTGAAGAACTCCGCGGCCGCGCCGGGCAGGCTCTTCTTTGCCAGCATCGCCTCGCCGCGCCGCTCCTGCAGCTGTGCGAGGTCGGCCGCGCCGCCGCGCGCGGCGAGGATCTCTTCCACGCCCGCAGAAGCGCGCGGTTCGAGCGGATTGCGCTCCAGCGCCTTCTTGAAGCACGCCAGCGCCGCGTCCGCGTCCTGTTGCCGTGTCCAGGCGATCTGCCCCGCCTGCACCCACGCGTCGATCGCCCCGTCGTTGTCCCGCGCGGATTTGCCCTCCGTCTCCAGAAGGGCGCGCGCCTCGTCCCATGCACCCGCGGCGAGGGCGATGGCGCGAAGCCCCTGCAGCGCCGGGAGGAAACCGGGGGTCAGCTCGAGGGCGCGCTCGTAGGCGGCCTTCGCCTTCGCCGCATCGCCCAGCTTGTGACGCGCCAGCTCCGCGATGCGCACCAGAAGAGCGGTACGCTCCATTGGATCCGTGAGCGTCTCCAGCCGGCGCTCGTAGACGCGCAGAAGGCGCGGCGCGTCCGCGGACTTGCGGAACGCCCGCTCGAGCTGGAAGGAGAGCCGCACGTCGCCGGGGTTGGCCTCGAAGCCCTCCAGCACCGCGTCCACCGGGATCTCCGCGCCGGGCGCCTCGCGATCCACCGCGGCGCATAGCTCCAGCGCGGTCTTCAGCCTCGGATCCGAGACCCGTTCGGCGATCCGCGCGCGCAGCTCGGAGCGGCGGGCGCGATCGCCGGCGCGGATCCGTTCGAGCAGCTTGAGCGCGGTGAGGTTCCCGGGGTCCAGCGCCAGCGCCGCCTCCGCCACCTTGGCGGCGCGGGCCGGTTCGTTCATCCGATCGAGGTAGAGATGCGCGAGCTTCAGGTACGCGGCCACCCGCGCCTGCGGCGTCTGCCCCGTCTGGGTCTCGCGATCGAGGACGGCGATCAGCTCCTTGCGATCGTCCCGCGCGGTGTAGAGGCGCTCGAGCGCGCGGATCGCCGCGGCGTGGCCGGGGGTGAGGCGGAGCACCTCCTGGTAGCCGTCGATCGCCATGTCCTGCCGGCCGAGCTGGTTCTCCCAGATCGCCGCCGCCTGGTAGAGCGCGTTGGCGCGCTCGGCGGGATCGGTGCGGTTCGCGGCCTCCGCGCGGAGCACGTCGATGAGCGACTCCCACGCGCCCTGCGCCCGGTAGATCCGCGCCAGCGCGCGCAGCGCCGGGAAGTAGCTCGGCGAGAGCGTGAGCACCTCCTGGTACGCGGCGATCGCGTCGTTCTCGTTCTTGAGCTTGTGCTCGTAGAGCTCGCCGATCTTGTGCACCAGCGCCGCCGCGGCCTCCGGCGTCGGCGAGAGCTCCGCCTCGGCGCGGTACATCCGGATGAGGTCCTCCCAGCGGCCCTCCTGCGCGTAGAGGCGGCCCAGCGCCTTGAGCGCGGGGAGGTAGGAGGGAGAGAGCGCCAGAAGCCGCTCCCACGCGGCCACCGCGCCGGGCAGATCCTTGAGCTGTTCCTCGAGCAACTCCGCGTTGCGGTGGTGGAGCGAGAGGACCTGCTTGGTGTCGCCGACGAACGACGCCTCGGTTTCGTTGAGCTCGATGAGCTCCTGCCAGCGGCCGGCCCGCTCATAGAGGCGCGCGAGGTTGCGCAGCGTGGGCAAATGATCCGCGGCGATCTCGAGGATCCGCCGCATGCAGTCGATGGCGCGGTCGATGTCGTTGAGCCGGTCCTCGTAGAGCGACGCCATCTTGTTGAGCGTCGCGATCATCTCGTCGCGGTCGGCGGTCTGGAGCAGGTCCTGCTCGTACATCGCCGCGAGTTCTGCCCAGCGGTCCTGCTGCTCGTAGAGCCGCGTGAGCGCCTTCTGCGCGGGGAGGTAGCCGGGCTGCAGCTGCAGGCACCGGTTGTAGCGCTGGATCGCCTCCTCCTGCCGGCCGAGCCGCTCCTCGAGGATCTCGGCGGCCTTGTACATCCGCGCCGCCTGCTGCCGCGGATCCTCCAGCGCGGCGATCTCCGCGTCGAAGACCTTCACCAGCTCGTCGAAGGCGTGGAGGCGGAAGTAGAGCTTGCCCAGCCCGGCGAGCGCCGCCTGATGGCCGGGCACGGCGTCCAGGATGGCGCGGTAGCGGGCGATCGCCGCGTCGTCGCGCTTGAGGTCCTCCTCGTAGAGGGCGGCGAGGCGGAGGTTGAGCGCCACCAGCTCGCTCTCGTCCGAGACGCTCTCTGCCCAGGAGAGGAGCACGTCGGCGAGATCCTCGTGCCGGCTCTGGGTCTCGTAGATCTGTGCCAGCTCCGAGAGCACCAGCGGCTCGTTGGGGGAGACGCGGCGCGCGGCGAGCAGCGCGGCGAGCGCGTCCTCCTGGCGGCCCAGCTTCTCGTACACCTTCGCCAGCCGGAGGTAGGTGGGCGCGGCCTGCGGGCCGAGGAGCTCCGCCTCGGCGGCCAGCGCGGCGATCAGATCCTCGATGCGCGCGTCGCGTTCGGAGATGCGGATCTCCGCGGCCAGCAGCAGCGGATCGCGCCGATCGAGCGCAAACGCCTCGCGGAGCGCCTGGGCTGCGTCCTCGGGGCGACCGAGGCGGTGTTCGAGCAGCGCTCCCGCCTGGGTGAGGTAGTGCGCGCGGAGCGGCCCGTCCTCGAGCGCGTCTGCGAACAGGCGGTACACCTCCACCAGCGCGGCGTGGTCGTTCTTCTCCGCGTACCGCGCCTCCAGCTGCACCAAAAGGGTGACGTCCTTCGGCTTTGCGTCGAGGCACTGGCGCAGGGCGCGCTGGGCTTCGTCCTCGCGGGAGAGGCGGTCCTCCAGTACCACCGCCTTCTCGTACAGAAGCGGCGCGCGGCGGGCCGGGTCCTCGGTGGCGGCGAGCTCGGCGTCGAGCAGCTGCACCACCATCTGCCAGTTGCCGACGTCCGCGAAGAGGCGCCGCGCCGCCTGGATGTTGGCGACGAAGGTGGGCGCGAGCTTGAAGGCGTTCTGGTACGCGACGGCCGCGTTGCGCGGGTTCTTGAGCGGGTCCTCCCAGAGCAGGCCGACCTCGTGGAACAGCAGCGCGGCGGCCGGGTCGCTGCCCAGGGCGCGGGCCTCGCGCTCCAGAGAGGCGATGCGCGCGCGCGCCGCGTCCTCGGGGTTCACCTGGTGGGCGGGCGGCGCGTTCTGGATTGAGCCTGCGAGCTGGGCCGCGGCGCCGGGAGCGGGCGTGTCGACCGCGGGGATGCTGGAAACAGAGAAGGTCCTCGGAACTTCGTTCCGGTCGCTCATGATGATTGAAGGCTCCGCCGGGTGGTTGCGGGGAGAGGTGGTCGTACCACCTTCGGGCGTGGCCCCTCAATGAAGCGTGACCGTCCTCAACTGACCGGACGAGTCCCAGGGCGCCTACTGCTTGCGGACCCGAAAGCGTAACCAGCGACGCAGAGATGGATCCGTTGGGAATGCCCAACCGGCGGGAGCCGCCATCCGGTCGCGATGCATGACGTGATCGCGATGCTGCCAACGAGCAGGGCGACGAGCGCGCTCGGCCGTGTTCTCTTCGTGCGTCTCCATCAACCAGAGGCGGTGAAATCTTGAGCCCCACGAACCCAGGCGGACAGAAGCTGTATGTCCCGGCGCCGTTTGCGCCGGCCGATCGCTCCATCGGCTGGCAGGTGATTTCGGAGTACCCGTTCGGCCTCCTTCTTCTGCCGGACGGATCGATGACGCCGCTGCCGTTTCTGGGTGACGAGCGGACGTCCCTGCTTCGCGGTCACCTGGCGCGCGCGAACTCCGCATCGTCCGTACCGGACGGGTCTGAAGCCACGGTCGCCTTCATGGGGCCGCACGCCTACGTGAGTCCGACGTGGTACCGCTCTCCCCGGGAGCACGCCCCGACGTGGAACTACATCTTCGTCCGGGTGACCGGCACCCTCCGCTGGCTGACGACGACGCAGACGCGGCAAGTGCTGGACGACCTGTGCAGGAAATTCGAAGAGACCGATGGCTATTCGCCCGGCTGGGTCGACGACGAGAAGATGGCCCGGATGCTCGAGGAGATCGTTGGCTTCGAGATCAGGGTGAGCGACGTTCAGCCCAAGCTCAAGCTCTCCCAGAACCGCACCTCCGAGGACTGGGCCCGCGTAAAGGATCGCTTCGCCGCGTCTCCGCCTCCGGGGCCGGACCTGGCCAGGTGGATGGTTCAGACGCGGAACCCGGAAGGCCGCTAATCCTTTCAGTCGCGTCGCACGGGTAGGTCGCGGTCCCTAACGTGGCCCCCGATGCCCACAAGACCCGACCTCCGCAGGACCGCGCTGGGCGTTTCGCTGATCGCGCTCGCGGCCGTGGGCGCAGCGGTGAGCGCCTATCTGGTCGCGCGCTTCGTGGAGCGGGAGTCGATCCGGGTTGCTGACGAGCTGACGGATCGATCGCATACCGCCGAACGCCTCTCCGCGGCCCTGAGCGAGTCCGTGGGTGCCGAATACGCCTGGCTGCTCCGTCCGCGGCCGGAGCTCCTGCAGGACCTCGGCCACAGCCGCGCGGTGTTCCGTGAGCAACTGGAGCAGCTCGAGCGACACGCCGCCGGCGAGGACGAGGTGCGCCGGCTCCGGCGGATCGGCGAGCTCGAGCGCGCCTACCGCGTGCAGGTCGATCGGGTGATCGAGCTGGCCCAGGCGGGGCAGGGCCCCGAGGCTCTTTCGCGCATGAAAGACGACGTCGAACCGATCGGCCGGAGTCTCGCGCAGATGGTCGAGGCGGAGCGCCGCATCACGAGCGCGGCCCTGCAGCGGCGGCGGTTGGACCTGGAGTACCGGTTCTCGCGCGCGTCGATGATCCTCGGTTTCGCCAGTGCGCTGGCGCTGGTGCTCACGGTAGGCGCGGCGACCGCCTTCGGAGTGGCGCTCACGCGGTCACGGCGTCAGCTCCGCAAGGCCGCCGAGGACGCAGAGGCGAGGCAGTCCCTGCTGCAGGGCCTCATCTCCGCCGCGCCCGATCTGGTGATCCTCTTCGACACCGATCAACGCATCCGTTACGCCAGCCTCTCCGCGCTCAAGGCGATGGGGACCACCCTCCAGGAGGTCCTTGGCTCGCCGCTGCTCGAGCTGCCGCTCTTCGTGCACCACCGGGGGGCGGTGGCGAAGGTCGCGAACGACGCGCTCATCCGCGGGGAGACCTCGCGCATCGAAGGCTGGCACCCGACGGTGACCGGGCAGGTGTACTTCGAATGCCGGATCGCGCCGATCTTCCGGGAGGGCCGGATCGAGGCCGCGGTGCTCACCGCGCGCGATCTCACCCAGCGCAAGCAGTTCGAAGCCGAGCTGCAGGAGTCCAACCGCCGGGTGACCACGATCGTGGAGAGCATCACCGACGCCTTCGTCTCTCTCGATCGCGAGTGGCGCTACTCCTACGTGAACCGCGAGGCGGAGCGGCTTCTGGGGATCGGGCGCGAGAAGCTCGAGGGCCGGAATATGTGGGAGGCCTTCCCGGCGCTCAAAGAGACGGCGCTCTACCGCGAGTACCACCGGGCGGTGCGCGAGGGCCTGGCGGTGCACCTGGAGGAGTACCTTCCGCCGCTCAAGGCCTGGCTGGAAATCCACGCGTACCCGTCCGATCTCGGGCTGTCGGTGTATTTCCGGGACATCTCCTCCCGGAAGCGCACCGAGGCGGCGCTGAAGCTGTTGGCGGGCGCGAGCGCCCAGTTGAGCGACACGCTCGACGTGGAGCCGATCTCCGCACGGCTCACGCGCCTCGTCGTGCCGGCGCTGGCGGACGCCTCGGTGCTCTGCATCGATGCCGACCACGGCAGCTGCCGGATGTTCGTCGCCGCGTCCGATCCGGCGAAGGAGCGGCAGCTCCGGGAGGTGATGTTCCGCTACCCGCCGGCGCCTTCCGACCGCCGCGGAATCGGCGCGGTGATGCGGCAGGGGACGCCGGAGCTCGTGCCCACACCGGACGTGCAGTACGCACTCGACACCGCGCGCGATCCGGAGCACCTCGCGCTCTTGCGCGATCTAGGGCTGAGCTCGCTGCTCATCGTCCCGTTGCGCGCACGCGGCGCGACGCTGGGGGCGCTGGCGTTGGCGACGATGGGCGCGGACCGGCGGCTGGCGGAAGCGGACCTGATGCTCGCGCAGCAACTCGCGGACCGCGCGGCGATCGCGATCGACAACGCCCAGCTCTTCGAGACCGTGCAGAGCGCCGTCCGTTCGCGTGAGGAGGTGATGGCGGTCGTCTCCCACGATCTGCGCAATCCGCTGCACCACCTGATGCTGTCCATCGATCATCTCCTGCGCAGCGCAAATCTCGATCCCACCGCGCGCCGGATCCTCGAGCGCGGCCGCCGGTCCGCGAAGCAGATGGCGACGCTCATCCGCGACCTGCTCGACTTCTCCACGGCAATCTCCGGGCACCTGAGCCTCGAGCGCGCCGCCCATCCGGTGGACCAGCTGCTCCAGGAGGCCGCCGAGAGTGTGGCGCCCCTGCTCGAATCGCGCGGGCTTCGGCTTCGCCTGGAGAACGGCGCGCACGGCGCACTCGTCGACGTGGATCGCGAGCGGTTCCATCAGGTGCTCGGCAACCTCCTCGGCAACGCGATCAAGTTCAGCCCCCGCGGCGGCACCATCACCGTGGGCGCTGAGAACGTGGCTTCGTCGCGGGAGGTCTCCTTCTGGGTGAAGGACGAGGGACCGGGTGTGCCGCCCGAGGAGGCGGACCGGATCTTCGACCGGATCTGGCGCGGTGGAGCCTCCAGCCAGGGCCACGGCACCGGGCTGGGGCTGGCGATCGTCAAGGGGATCGTCGAGCTGCACGGCGGACGGGTGTGGCTGCACCCGGAGAGCGGCGGGGCGCGGTTCTGCTTCACCCTGCCGCAGCCGCACGGTGCGGAGGCCCAGCGCGGGATGCTGCGCTCCGATCCCGGAGGCACCGGCGGCGGCGCCCCCACGCTGCACTGAAACTCAGCCGGCGGCGGCGTTCCGGGCCGCGGCGATCAGCTCGCCCGAGTCGATCAGCGCCTGCACGCGTTCGATGTCCACGTGTAGCTCGCGGTCCTTGTCCATGTGCGGGACGTGCTGGCGGACCAGCTCGTACGCCGCCTGCGCGCCGCGTCCAGCCTTGATGCCGTTGCGGAAGTCCAGCGCCTGCGCGGCCGCGAGGATCTCGATCGCCAGGCACGAGCGCGTCATCTCCGCGACCTGCCGTGCCTTGAGCGCGGCCGTCATCCCCATGGACACGTGATCCTCGCGGCCGGCGGAGGAGGGGATCGAATCCACCGACGCGGGGTGCGCGAGGATCCGCGACTCGGCCACCAGCGCCGCGCTGGTGACCTGGGCAATCATGTAGCCCGAGTTGAGCCCGGAGTTCTTCGTGAGGAACGGCGGCAGGCCGGAGAGCGATGGGTTCACGAGCTGCTCCATGCGCCGTTCGCTGATCGCCGACAGCTGGGTGAGGCCGATCGCCAGCACGTCCAGCGCGAGCGAGATCGGCTGGCCGTGGAAGTTCCCGCCGCTGACGATCTTCTCGCCGTCGACGAACACCAGCGGGTTGTCGGTGGCGCTGTTCACCTCCACCTCGAGCTGCCGGCGGGAGAAGGCGATCGCATCCCGCGCGGCCCCGTGGACCTGCGGCATGCAGCGCAAGGAGTAGGGGTCCTGTACCTTGCTGCAGTGGACGTGCGTCTCCACCAGCGCGCTGCCTGCGAGCAGCTGCCGGAGGTGCGCGGCGGCCTGGCGCTGACCGGAGTGGGGACGGACGTCGTGGATCTCCGGGATGAACGGCTTGTGGCTGCCCAGAAGGCCTTCGAGCGTCATCGCCCCGGCGATGTCCGCGACGTCGGCGAGCATCTCCGCGCGCAGCTGCACCAGCGAGCCCACCGCGCACATCGCCTGGGTGCCGTTGACCAGCGCCAGGCCCTCCTTCGCCTCCAGGACCACCGGAGCCAGCCCGGCGCGCTCGAGGGCCGCGCGCGCCCTCATCCGTTCGCCGCGGTAGAACGCCTCGCCTTCGCCGATGAACACGAGCGCCAGGTGCGCCAGCGGCGCCAGATCGCCCGAGGCGCCGACGCTCCCGCGTTCGGGCACCACCGGCACCACGTCCCGGTTGAGCATCTTGAGCGCCAGCTCGAGCGTCTCCAGCCGGATCCCGGAGTAGCCCTTCGCCAGCACGTTGCAGCGCAGAAGCAGCAGCGCCCGGGCCTCGGGGATCGACAATGGCGCGCCCACGCCCGCGGCGTGCGAGAGGATCAGGTTCCGCTGCAGATCGCGCAGGTCCTTCTTGTCGATCCGCACCTCGGCGAGCGTCCCGAACCCGGTGTTGATCCCGTAGGTGGGGACGTCTCCCGCGGCGATCCGGTCGACCAGCTTGCGCGCCGCTGCGACCCGCTCGCGCGCCGAGGGCGCTAGCTCCACCTCTGCCTCGTTGCGAGCGACCAGGAGGATCTCCTCCAGCCGCAGGGTGTCGCCGTCGATGAGTACTCGCGTCTTGGACAAAGCAGGCTCCAGGAAGGGGCGCGGAAGGTACCGCACTGCGCCCGGGAGGAAACGGCGATGCTCGGCTCGCGCGTCCCGAAATGCCCCAGGCTGCACTAGCGCCGAAAAGTTGAACTGGCAGGTTCGAATTTGCTGCGAGCGCCTGTCGCACGAAGGCGCACATCTCGTACAAGGCCGCGCGTTCGCGCCCCCGCTGGTGGGGGGAGGGCACGAGCACATGGCGAACGGAGATCCTCCGGGTGGCGGGGGATCTCCGCCCCGTCACTCCCTCCGGACCACGATCCTTTACACGCCGCGTCACCTCCTTTAATTGTCCGCCGCCTCGGAGGGAGTCGTTGGCGCTCATTGTTCAGAAATACGGCGGGACGTCGGTCGGAGACATCGAGCGGATCAAGAACGTGGCCCGCCGCGCGCTGGCCACCCGGAAGCAGGGCCACGACGTCGTGCTGGTGGTGAGCGCGATGGCGGGTGAGACCAACCGCCTGCTCAACCTGGTCGCGCAGATCACCGACCGCCCCAACGAGCGCGAGCAGGACGTGATCGTCGCCACCGGCGAACAGGTGTCGATTGGCCTGGTCTCGCTGGCGATCCAGGCGCAGCGGGGCAAGGCGACGAGCTTCCTCGGCCACCAGTGCCGGATCCTCACCGACAGCGCGTTCTCGAAGGCACGGATCAAGAGCATCGACTCGGAGCGCATCTTCAGCGTCCTGAAGAACGGCCACATCGCGGTGATCGCCGGCTTCCAGGGCGTGGACGAGAACGGGAACGTCACCACGCTCGGCCGCGGCGGCTCGGACACGACGGCGGTGGCGATCGCCGCGGCGCTCAAGGCGGACGCCTGCGAGATCTACACGGACGTGGACGGCGTCTACACGACCGACCCGAACGTGTGCGCCGCGGCGCGGAAGCTGGATCGGATCAGCTACGAGGAGATGCTGGAGCTCGCCAGCCTGGGCGCGAAGGTGCTGCAGATCCGCTCGGTGGAGCTGGCGATGAAGTACAAGGTCCCGCTGTGGGTGAAGTCGTCGTTCTCCGACGATCCCGGGACGCTGGTGTGCGAGGAGGACAAGTCGATGGAAGACGTCGTCGTATCCGGGATCGCCTACGACAGGAACGAGGCCAAGCTCTCCATCCGCGGCGTTCCGGACGTGCCCGGGGTGGCGGCGAAGATCTTCGGCGCGCTCGACGCCAAGAACATCGTCGTCGACATGATCGTCCAGACGGTCTCCAAGGAAGGGAAGACCGACGTGACCTTCACCGTGGGCAAGAGCGACTTCGTCAAGGCGAAGGACGTGCTCAAGAAGGTCGTCCGGTCGATCAAGGCCGAAGGGATGGACGCCGACGAGAACGTGGCGAAGGTGTCGATCGTCGGCGTCGGCATGCGCAACCACTCCGGCGTGGCGGCCCGGATGTTCCGGGTGCTCGCCGCCGAAGGCGTGAACTTGCAGGCGATCTCCACGTCCGAGATCAAGGTCTCCGCGCTGATCGATCCCAAGTACGTGGAGCTGGCGGTGCGCGCGTTGCACAGCGAGTTCGGTCTGGACGCCCGCCCGTCCGGGAGCGCAGCGGCCGGGTGAAGCTGGACCGCACGGGAGCGTTGGCCGTCGCGCTGATCGCGGTGGTCGCAGTGGGCGTGGGAGCCGCCTGGCTGTGGCCGTCCACGAAGCCTGCGCTCGACTGCCCGCCCGATCAGGTCCGCTTCGTGGACGCGGGAGAGGACTTCGGCGTCATCGCCCGCTGCGCCCCGCCGGGAGCGCCGGCCGAACCCGAGGCGACTACACCGCCCATGCAGAAGCTCGCGGTGGGGGCGCGGCTCGATCTGAACCACATCCGCGAAGCGGACCTCGCGCAGATACCCGGGGTTGGGCCCGCACTTGCGCACACGCTGATCGAGGAGCGCGACAAGCGCGGCGGGTTCAAGAGCTGGGACGAGGTCGACGCGGTGAAGGGCGTCGGCCCCGCGCGGCTGGAAGTTCTGCAGCAGGCGCTCGAGCTGCGCTGATGAGCGGCGCGGGCGGGCGCGTGATAAGCACACGCGCCGTGCAGATCTCGTGTCCGCAGTGCGCGACCTCGTACGAGCTGGATGAGCGACTTCTCCCCGTCCACGGCGCGCCCGTCCAGTGCACGCGCTGCGCCTTCGTCTTCACCGCGACGCCACCGAAGCGGGACGAGAACAAGACGCAGATCTTCGGCATGCCCTCTGGGGCGAACTCCGACGACCGGACCAGCGAAACGCCACCGCCGCCGTCTGAACGGACCAACCTCTATGGCCGCACCGCGCCGTTGCCGGGCGGTGCGATTCCCATGGGGACGGTTCAGTACGGGAGTCCGGTCACGCGGAAGACCCAGATGTTCGGCGCGGGCGATGCGGCGACGGAGATCGATCCCTCGAAGCACGCGGGCGAATCGAGATCGGAGAAGACGCAGATCTTCGGCCTGGCGAGCGCGGAAGCGTCGGCGCGGACCGGCGATTCAGCACCGCGGACGATGATGTTCGGCAGCGCCGACGCCGACGCATCGAATCGCGCGCGCGGGTCCAGTTCGCACAAGACGCAGATCTTCGGCAGCGCACGAGCGGGCTCATCGGACGGGGCGCCCGGATCCGGGGCCGGTGCCGACGGAGGCAACGCCGCCGCGAACGCAAGCGAGTCTGGTTCGCACAAGACGCAGATCTTCGGCAGCGCACGAGCAGGCTCATCGGACGGGGCGCCCGGATCCGGGGCCGGCGCTGAGGGAGGCAACGCCGCCGCGAACGCAAGCGAGTCTGGTTCGCACAAGACGCAGATCTTCGGCAGCGCACGAGCAGGCTCATCGGACGGGGCGCCCGGATCCGGGGCCGGCGCTGAGGGAGGCAACGCCGCCGCGAACGCAAGCGAGTCTGGTTCGCACAAGAC
>JADGHL010000096.1 GCA_019686135.1 Myxococcaceae bacterium
CGCACTCGAAGCGATGAACCCGAAGCCGGTTATCAAGAAGTCAGCCTGAAGCACTCACACGATGGCGTGAGCTCGAACACCATTTGACGGGACACAACCCGCGCCGGCCCGCCCCACCGCTCTCCGCGCGCGGGCGCCGGCGTGACCACGTCGCTTCGGGCTCGTCTCATCGCTCAGCACGCGGTGCCACCTCTCTACCCTCGCGCCGGCCCGCCCCACCGCTCTCCGCGCGCGGGCGCCGGCGTGACCCGTCGCTTCGGGCTCGCCTCATCGCTCAGCACACGGTGCCACCTCTCTACCCTCGCGCCGGCCCGCCCCACCGCTCTCCGCGCGCAACCCGCGTCACCACATCGCTCCGGGCTCGCCTCAGCGCTCTGCGCACGAGCGCGGCGTCACATGCGCCGGGCCGCGTCGCGCTCGCCTCGCGCGTCCAGCGTGACCACTGTCACTCGCCAGGTCATCGGACCGGGGTGAGACGCGAGCGACCGGCGCCTGGATGGCATGAGTCACTTCCGGCGCTTTGCGCGCGGGTGGACCCGCTCCTTCTCCAGCGGACGTCGGGCCGGCCTTCTCGAAGGGTCGGTTTGAGCCTCGGCCGATAGGACTCGCCGTCGAAGACAAGGTCGTAGGCCGGTCGATGGCGCTCTGCGCCGGAAGCCGATCGAAGGTCACGAGCCATTCTGCGGTGTCGCGGTTGCTCGTGACGATGGCGCCCGGCGCAAGAGGGTTGTCCACCCTGCGGCGGAAAATCTGGGCCGCCCTGGGACGGTCATGGCTTTCGGCCGTTGCTCCGAGACGCGCACAAGCCCACTCAGTCCGTGCACGCACCGGGTAGCTGCCGCAAGACGCTGATGCCTCCACGGTGCACCGGAAATCGATGAGCGGACGCCCCGGTGTCGGACCGGCCACCTCCAGCCCGGCCTCGGGGAGTGGCGTCTGGCCGCGGTGCTCCGGCGCCGCTCAATCTCGTCGTCCGCAAGAGCTCCCTCACGGGTCCCTCCCGGTGCACCCCAGAGCGCCGGAGAGGGCCCGCTGGTGCTTCTCGGTCGCGACGCGGGAGTCAGCTCGTCATCACCTCAGGTGGTCCCATCAGGCTGGACCGACAACCACCACCTCGCTCCGGGCTCCTCTCATCGCTCTCCGCCCGGCCAGCATCTCCACCTCGCGCGCCGTGCGGACGCGGCGATGAGCCGCAGCCCGCGTAGATGCAGGGTTCTCCCCGCCGGAAAAGCGAAGCGCGGATCGCCAGCCTCCGTGCGGGGCAAGCGATCCGCGCCGGACGCGGAATCCGACTCAGCGGATCAGCTCAGGCTCTCGTTGTAGAAGCGCTGCGCCGCCTGGCCGCGGGCCGGGTTGATCTGCGCCGGGCGCTCGAAGTAGCGCTGGAACGCCATGCCGGCATCGTACGGGTTGTTCGTCGCGCGGAGCTTGCTGAGCGCGTAGCTCTCGCTGTGGTTCAGCTCGTACCAGAGGAACTCGAGCTGGCCCTGGAACGAGGTGCTGGAGTAGCCGTGCGAGGTCGTCCAGCTCTTCATCGCGTCACCGCGGCCGAGGTGCCACTGGGCGACGCCGAAGGAGGTACCGCCGTCGCCCACCGCGCTCGGGTTGAAGTTGGACTCGTAGAGGAGGTTACCGGCGATCCCGGCGGCCTGGGCGCGGGTGAGGCCCTTCGCCATGAAGAACTGGATCACCTGCTGCGCGTTGCCCTTCACACCGGGCCGGTTCTCGATCCCGGACACGCTGCCGCCGTCGGACGGCGCCGGAGTCGGCGCGGGGGCCGGGGTGTTGCTGCGGGTCGGGATCACCAGCTGCTGCCCGGGGTAGATGAGGTTCGGGTTGGCGATGTGGTTGACCCGGGCGATCTCCATGTAGCTCACGCCGTACCGGGCGCCGATCGCGGAGAGCGTGTCGCCGCGGCGGACCGTGTAGCGCGTGCCGCTCGGAGTAGACTCGAAGGTGTCACGCTGCCCCGGGATGTTGAGCCAGTCGCCCGCGTAGATCAGGTTGGGATTTTTGATCTGCGGGTTCGCCTTCATCAGCGCAGCCACCGTCGTCCCGTAGCGCGCCGCGATGCCCGAAAGAGTGTCCCCACGCCGAATTTGAATCGCCATGTCTGAGCTCCGGTGATCCCCTTGTTGCCTGGATGTATCGGTCGAGGACGCGAGAAGTTTCGGCTGTCCTGATCCAAGACAGCACCTGGCCGCCTAAGTCCTCGTTTCTGAAAGGACGAGACCGCGCGGCCGACGCCGCTCACGCCGCGGGCTGCAAAGCGGGCATACAGTTTGACCCAAAAAATGGGCCGGACCTCCGCGGGGAGATCCGGCCGGGCCGCGTCAGAGAGGTTCCGCGGCGCTACCTTTGAGAGGTGACCGCCTTCTGGAAGGTGGTGGTGGCCAGCGGCGTGGAGAGGTCCGCGATGTTCGCCACGCGGATGCCGGCGTCGCTGATGGCGTAGACGAAGTCATCAGCCATCACGCTGCGGCGGATCCACGGCGACCAGTACCAGGTCCAGTCGGCGTCGTTGTAGGTCACGTACACATCCTTCATCGACAGGGTGCCTTTCACGGTGAAGCCGGTCTGGGCATCCACGCCGAACACGCGCAGATCCGAGGTGAAGTAGTCCCAGTAGCGGCCGGGGTCGTTCGGATTCCAGTCGTAGAAGGGGATCGCCAGCAGCTTCTTCTCCGGGAAGTAGTTGAAGGCGTGGTGGTCCCACATCGCCTCGGAGTAGCCGTACGAAGTGCCCACCTTCTGGGTGAACGTCTGCTTCGGGTGGGCGAGGTCGGAGACGTCGTAGATCGCCAGCTGGGTAGAGCGGGACTGCCAGCTGCCGTTGGCGTCGCGGTACTCGCCGATGGTCAGAAGGTGCGTCGCATCCAGCGGGTGGATGTAGCTGGAGAAGCCCTCGACGTGGACCTCGCCGACCTTGGTGGGGTGCGTCGGATCGGACAGGTCGATGGTGAAGAGCGGATCGACCTGCCGATACGTGACCAGGTAGCCCACGTCGTCGACGAAGCGGCTGGACATCACGCGCTCGCCGGGCGCGAGCTCTTCGGTCTGGCCGATGACGTTGAGCGCGCCGCTCTCCTCATGGAGCACCGAAACGCGGTTGGTGGTTTGCAGCGTGCCCAACACGTTGCTCGGGTTCAGCCGATCCTCCACGCGGGTGGTGACGGTGGTGGCGACGCGGAAATAGCCCCGGGCGTCCTCATCCATCGAGAACTGGTCGACGATGGTCCCGTCGACGCCGCCCGAGGCGATGTACACCGCCCGGTCCGGATCGGTGATGTCGAACTTGTGCAGATAGGTGTGGTCCGTCTGACCGGGCTCGGGCCACCACCACCAGTGCTGCGACGCGATGTAGAGGTTCTTCGCGGACGCGTAGATCTCCCCCGGTTCGGCGACCACGCTGGTGCGCACGAGCTTCGGGTTCTGCGCGGCCAGGTTCAGCGTCGCCACGGTGACCAGGCCCAGCCGGGTGGGCGCGTTCGACCGGTAGAAGTCGTGGCAGTCGTAGCCGACGTCGATCACCTCGCCGGAGGCGAGCCGGCGCTTGCCGTGCGGTAGCCAGTCGGAGAGCTGCGCGTTGCGGATGATGCGCTCGTTCTCGTTCATGAGCGCGTCGTACGCCTGCTCCATCCGCGTCTTGTCGTTGTAGAGCGACTGGTCGGCACCATCGAGCCAGAACTTCACGCCTTGGGGCCATCGGAAGTTGTCGGAGACCACCATGCGCACCGACGAACCGACGCGGCGGGCGTTGTTGAACCAGCCGGGGAGGAAGTACTCGTCAGTGACCTTCGGGTGGGCGAGGTCGCTCACGTCGATCACCGTCACCTTCACGGTGTTCGCGTAGTAGTAGCCACACCACAGCGACAGGCACGCGACGTCGCCCTGCGACCGGTCGAGCGGGTACGCGTCCCACACCGACGAGAAGACGACCACGTGGTCGTTCTCGTCGAGGAACATCGACTGCGGCCAGCCCTCGAGCGTCACTTTCGACACGGTCTTGAGCTCCGCCGCCGGCCACGACTGGTTGATGTAGAGCGTGTCACCGGAGAGGACGAAGATCCGGTTGCCGTCGTTCTTGACGAAGTCCGCCTCGTCGACGCCGGCGACCTGGGTGTTGGTGGTGGTGTAGTCCTTCGGCCCGCTGGCGTTGGCGTCCTGGCTGGCGCCCGCTTCGGGAGCGGCCGCCCGGTCTGCGACACCGCCGGCAAACACTGGGCCCCAGTAGTAGCCACCTTTCTTCGCCTGCTCGAGCTGGGTGCGCATGTCGAGCACCGCGGTGTCCTCGATGTACGCCTCCAGATCCGCGCACGAGTCGAAGCTCTGGAGCGTCAGGCGCTTCTGCACCGGCTGCGGTTCCGGCACTGTGGTTTGGGTGCAGCCCGCCGCGGCGACCGCCGCCGCGATCATCGCGACCGCTCCGCGAATTGAATGACGCCAGGCACTCATCGGTCTTTCTCCCTGTCGGCCCGCTCCGCCAACGCCGGAGCGCATGTCGCGGCAGAGTTGCCACGCGCGTGCCATGGATTCGGCGCGCGGATCGCCCGTGTTTCCAGCAGGTTGGCGGACCGGCAGGGCCTCGGAAAACTGACGGCAGCAGGCCTGGCGTGCGGGGAATCCGAGAGGGCGCCGGCCCGACCGGGCGGCGATCCCACAGGTCTTGCGTCAGGGCGCCCAGTGGCAGCCGGCAGCGGTTCGCGCCGGAGGCGGCCGCCGTGCAGGCGCGCAGGGCCCGTCGCGTTCACCTCGGGATCGCGACGAATGCTCACCGCCAAAATCGGCGGACATCATTTGGAAGAAAGTTCCGCGGTCTCCGGACGTGTACCGCGCATCACTTGACCCGTCTCGATGCGAAGAGTTTGGTGCCCGCCATGCGTCCCTTGAGCCTCGCTGTGCTGGTGATGGCCGCCGCCTGTGCGCGTGGAACGCCCCCGGCGCCCGATGGCGGGACGGAGAGCGTCCCCGACGCCGGGCCCACCGGGTGCACCGGCGCGTCGATCGCCCGCTGCGATGGCGAGTGCGTCAACCTCGACGGCGACGCGCGGCACTGCGGCGCCTGCGACCACGCCTGCCCGAAGAACGGCTACTGCGACGTGGGCACCTGCACCTGTCCCGTCGGCGCGGTGCTCTGTGGCGACGAGTGCGTCGATCTCGACGTGGACAGCGATCACTGTGGCTCCTGCGGCAATGCGTGCGCGCCCGGGACCGCCTGTATCGATGGTGCGTGCGTCCTGCAGTGCTCCGGCGGCGCGCGCGTGTGCAATGGCGTGTGCACCGACGTGAAGAACGACCCGGCGAACTGCGGCGCCTGCGGGAAGGGGTGCACCGATGGGAAGAGCTGCCGCAACGGCACGTGCAAGTGCGCCGAGGGCGCGCTCACCTGCAACGGCGTCTGCGTCGATCCACAGACCGATCCGTGGAACTGCGGCGGCTGCGGGAAGCAGTGCTTCGCGGGTTACGCGTGCGTGGACGGTGCGTGCGCCTGCCCCGCGGGGACGACCGACTGCCAGGCCGTGTGCGCAGACCTCACTTCCGATCCGCTCAACTGTGGCGGCTGCGGCGTGAGGTGTCAGAGCACCCAGAGCTGCGTCAACGGCTTCTGCGACACGCCCTGCCCCGTCGGCTGGCTGAAGTGCAACGGTTCCTGCGTGGACCCTTCGACCGACGCGTTCCACTGCGGCGCGTGCGGCCACGCCTGCGGGAGCCTCTCCTGCCAGGGCGGCCAGTGCGTCGCCTGCAACAGCGCCACGACCGACTGCGACAGCGACGGGTGGACGGTGGCGGAGGGCGACTGTTGCGATCAACCCGGAAGCTGCGGGTTGACGCCGGCGCTCATCAACCCCGGCGCGATCGAGCTGATCGACGGCGTGGACAACAACTGCAACGGGCTCGTCGACGCGCAGGACCAGCTCGACATCCGTCCGTGCGACAGCGGGCTGCTCTCCGACTCCCTCAACGCGATCGACTACGCGAAGGCGCTGGGGATTTGCCGGACCACCCCGATCAACGCCAGCGGGCCGGCGAAGACCTGGGGACTCATCTCCGCCGAGCTGCTGCAGGCGGACGGGTCGCCGATCGTCGACCACATGGGCCACTCCATCCGGTCCACCTTCGGAGCGACGCTTCTGCCGCAGGAGGGGCGGAGCATGGTGGTGCTCTCCAGCGGAGCAGCGGCGGACGAAACGCAGACGTCCCCCGGCCCGAACGGCGGCCCCGGAGCGACGTCGCTGTCGCACAACTCCAGCGTGGACCTCTCCACCTGCACCCTGCCGTACTGCATCGGCGACTGGTTCAGCATCTCCAACCCGCCGTTGAAGGGGCCGAACGCATTGCCGGAGGCGCCCGGGTGTACCGGCGGCACCGCGCCGCTGAACTTCGCCAACGACTCGGTGATGCTGGTGTTGACCCTGCGAGCGCCGACCAACGCGAAGGCGTTCGAGTTCAAGGCCTACTTCCTGTCGTCCGAGTACCCCGAGTACGTCTGTACCGACTACAACGACCAGCTCGTGGCGCTGGTGGACACCCCGAACGGCGGGCCGATCGGCGCGGTGAACCCCGTCGACAAGAACCTGATGACCTACTTCAACGGCGGCCAGCAGTGGCCGATCGGCATCAACGTCGCACACGGCACGAGCATCTTCCGCGTCTGCGAGGACCAGACCGCCAACAACGTCTGCTGGGACACGGACGTGTCCACCTCCTCCTGTGCGAACGGCGCGAGTGACCTCGCGGGCACCGGCTTCGAAGCGAGCATCCCCGGCGGGTGCACCAACGGCGGCGCCACCGGCTGGCTGACGACCACCGGCAACGTGCGTCCCGGCGAGCTCGTCACCCTGCGAATCGCCATCTGGGACGCGGGCGATCACAACCTCGACTCGCTGGCGCTCCTCGACTCCTTCCACTGGCTGACCACCACCGCCACCCCCGGAACGACGGACTGAACCCGTCGGTGGTGACTGGTGAGTGGTGGGTTGGCGAGCCCTTCTCTAGGCAGCTGACGCCAGCGCGGCCTTGAGCGCCGTCACGTCGAACGGCTTCGGCAGCATGGCGGAGATGTCGGTGTGCGCCGCCTCCACTTCGATGTCCGCGGTGAGGACCACGACGCGGTGGCGAAGAGGACGCGCGTTGAGGTGCTGGATCAACGTGGCGCCATCCATCACCGGCATCATCATGTCGAGGAGGATGACGAAGCGATCGCCCGGGGCCTCGTCCAGGATCCGCAGCGCCTCTTCGCCGTTGGACGCCGTGTGCACCCGGTAGCCCTCGGCGCTCAGCAGGTCCTTCAGGATGTCGCGCAGGTCCAGATCGTCCTCGACGATCAACACCTGACGTGAGGCGCCGTTCATGTCCCCCCCGGATGAAGTGACGGCATGTTCGCACGTCGACCACCGGGTCGCCACCCGGGCAGGCCGGCGATCCTCGGCCCGCTCGTCCTGCAAGGTTGAAATGTCGTTCAGACGCAGGCGTCCAGAATCCGACATGGTCGCAGGCGCCCGTACCGAATAAGGATCCGCCCCGGATGTCCCCCTCCGACCTCAGACGGCCGGGTGTGTTGATCGTCGAGGCCGACGAGGCCTTGCGCACCCTCCTCATCGACGCGCTCGCACCGCTGGGGTGCGACGTGGGCGCCGCGCGTTCGGCCGCGGAAGCTCGGCGCGAGCTCTCCCGGCAGAGCTGGGACGTGGTGGTGCTGGACCTCGCTCTCCCGGACGAGGACGGCCTCTCGTTCGGTAGATGGCTCTGCGCCGACGACACACACGGCACCACCGGGTTGATCTTCCTCACCGATGGCGAGCCGGACGACGAGACGCTCGAGGCGATGCTCGCGCTCGGCGAAGCGGACTTCCTCGTGCGGCCCATCCGCCCCGCCCTCTTCCGCGCGCGGCTCCGCGCCCAGATACGGCTTCGGCTCCGTGAACGCGACCTGCTCGCCGAGCTCAAGGCGCAGGCGGCGCAGCTCGAGGAACGCGCGGACTTCCAGCAGCAGCTGGTCGGCATCGTCAGCCACGATCTCCGCAATCCCATCGGCGCGATCCAGCTGGGCGCCTCGGCGATGCTGCTGCGAAGCGATCTGAGCGACGGGCAGAAGGTGTACCTGCAGCAGATCGTCCGCGCCGCCGACCGCGCCGCGCGCATGGTGCGCGATCTGCTGGACTTCACCCGGCTGCGCCTGGGCGGCGGCATCCCGCTCCAGCCGCGTTCGGCCGATCTGCGGACTATCGCCGACCAGGTGGTGCGCGAGACGCAGTCCGCCCATCCGGATCGCCGGGTGGATCTCCGCGTGGAGGGGCAAACCGACGGCGTGTGGGACGCGGATCGCATCGCCCAGCTCATCTCCAACCTGCTCGGGAACGCGGTGGCGTACAGCCCGCGCGAGTCGACGGTGACGGTGCGTGTGACGGGCGGCGCCGAGGAAGCGACGCTCTCGGTCCACAATCACGGCGAGCCGATCGCGCCGCAGCTTCTGCCGCATCTGTTCGAGCCGCTCCGGCGCGGTGAAGGCGGCGGATCCAACCGCTCCATCGGCCTCGGCCTGTACATCGTGCACAACATCGCCCGCGCCCACGGCGGCCACGTGGAGGTGCGCAGCACCGCGGAAGAGGGCACCACCTTCACCGTGCGGCTCCCCCGGCAGCCGCCCTCCGCCACGTCGAAGACGTCGGGGATGTTCTCCATCCGCGCGCTCAAGGCCGCCCGGGAGGCGGCCCGGAAGGCCAGCGCGTAGCGCGCGTCACCGCTTCACAGGAACCAGGTGACCACCAGCCCGGCGGTGGCTGTGAAGCTCACCACCACGGTCGTCCAGCCGAGCACGTTGATCGCCCACCCGTTCACGCGATCACCCATCAGCTGGCGGTTGTTGGTCATCCGCATGATCAACATCATCAAGGGCGGCGTGGAGAAGCCCTGGACGATGCCGGCCCACACGAGCGCCCGCATCGGGTTGATGCCGAGAAAGTTCATCCCCACGGCCACCGCGGTAAAGAAGGCGATCGCTCCGTAGAAGCGGGCACCCTCGCGCGGCTTCTGAGCGAGGCCCGCCTCCCAGCCGAGCGACTGGCAGAGGTCGTACGCCGCGCCGGTGGTCATCACCGGAACCGAGATGAACCCGACGCCGACGACTCCCAGCGCAAAGAGGAGCCCGGCGGCGTTTCCGGCCAAAGGACGTAGCGCTTTCGCCGCGTCCGCCGCGGTCTCGATGTCGTGGACGCCCGCGCGGTACAGCGTGGCGCCGGTGCTCAGGATGATGAAGTAGAGGACGATGTTGGAGAACAGGACGCCGAACAGGATGTCGCGGCGCGAGGCGGCCAGCTCGGCCTCGGTGGCGCCGATGCGTTCGCTCAGGCGGATGCGGCCCTGGGCGATCTCCTCCTCCACCTCCTCGTTGGACTGCCACGTGTAGAGGTACGCGGACAGCGTCGTGCCGAAGATCGCCACGAGCAGCGAGAGGTATTCGCGGTTGAGCTGGATGTGGGGGACGAAGGTGTGCCTCAACACGTCGCGGAGATCGGGCCTCGCCAGCACCGCCGCGCCGATGTACGCGAGCAGCGTGAGCGCCAGCCAGCGGAACACGTTGCGGATCAGCCGGTAGGAACCCCAGAGCTGCAGGCTGAAGATCAACCCGGCCACCAGCACCACCAGAACCGGCCGGGGGATCGGCACGAGCAGCTCCACCGCCGCGGCGATGCCGCCGATGTCCGCCGCCGCCTCGATGGTGTTGCCGATCAGCACCCCCACCAGGGTCACGTCGACGACCCAGCGCGGATACTGATCGCGCATCGCCGCGAACAGCCCGCGGCCCGACACCTGTCCCAGCTTCGACGACAGGTAGACGACCGCGAACATCATCGGGAAGATGAACGGCGCGGCCCACAGAAAGGCCGGGCCGAACTTCGCGCCCGCGCTGGCGTAGGTGCCGATCGCGGACGGATCGTCGTCCGCGGCGCCGGTGATCAACCCGAGGCCGAGCGCGCGCAGGGTCCGGGGACGCTCCTCCTCCTCGGCCTGTGGCTCCTTCATCCCAGCGGTCCCAGGACTCTGCGGACGCTCCGGCACACCGCGGCCACACGGACCGCATGTTCGGGCTCCGCCGACAAGTGCGGCCGGTCAGGGTGGACATCCGCTGCGACGCGGTCCACCCGTGCGCGGAGACAGGTTGGGGTCGCGCGGCAGACGCGGGCTAAGCCCAAAGGACGATGCGTGCTACTCCACGCCGACGGCGGTCCACGACTCCTTCACCTTCTGGACCTGGACCGAATCCTCGCCGAAGAGATCGATCGCCGCCTTGACCGTGGCCTCGCGCGCCTGCGCGAAGGTGGTGGAGGGCGTCATGTAGTACATGAGCGCGCGGCCGTAGATCTTCGCGGCGTCTTCGGGGCCGATGCCGCCTTCGACCGTGATGCCGGAGGTGCGGTTCGTGCCGCCGACCGCCAGCAGGTAGAAGGCGTTGTTCATGATCCCCGACGAGCCGTGGACCTCGGTCTGCTTTCGGTAGTCGCGGTAGTTGTCGATCGAGTAATTGTCCCGCGTCGGATCGTCCATGTAGCGGAGCGCGTCGGTCGGGTCGCCGTCGTTGGGCGTCCAGCAGTCCTCGCCGATCGACCAGTCGAACTTCACCTGGCCGTTCTTCTGCGCGGCGTACCACTCGACCATCGTGCCCATGATGTCGGACATCGACTCGTTGATGCCGCCCGACTCGCCCCGGTAGAGCAGCCCAGCGGTGCGCTCGGTGACGCCGTGGGTGATTTCGTGCCCGGCGATGTCGAGCGTGGTCATCGGCCCGGCGCTGTCGCCGTCGCCATCGCCGTAGGCCATCTGCGTGCCGTCCCAGAAGGCGTTGGCGTAGTTGTGGCCGACGTGGATGTGGTTCTTGAGCTGTTCGCCGTGTCCGTCAATCGAATCGCGCTGCAGCACGTCCTTGTAGAAGTCGTACGTCATCTGCGCGCCGTACATCGCGTCGATCGCCGACCGCTGGTTGCGCGGATCGCCCGCGGAGCCCCAGGCGCCGTCATCGTCGGTGATGGGCCGCGAGCGGCTGCTCGGCTCGTCCGCCCCGAGCGCGTCGAGCACGACGATGCCCTTCCCGCGCGTGGTGTCCGTCAGCTCCCACGTGCCGTCCGTCCGCTTCGTGCCGCCAATCTCCACCTTGCCCGAGTACAGGGTGGTGTCGTTGCCCTCGGCCGGCCCCGGCGGAGACGGCGGCGGTGGCACGTCCCCGCCCTCGGTGCCCCTCACCTCCAGCGCCCAGCTCTTCAGCGTCCCCACGTCGCCGCGCGCGAGGTCCTCCACGGTCAGCGTCCAGGTGCCCTTCGCGGACTCGCCGGCAAAGCCCTCCAGCGGGAACGTGCCGATGACATCGTCCTCGGAGCCGCCGGTGCGGTCGTGGACGACGACGGTCTTGCCCGACGGCGAGGTCAGGCTGATCCGCAGGTCGCCCTTCCAGGTGTGGGGGATCTCCAGCCCCACGGCGAGCTGGTCGATCTTCACGTCGCGGTCGAACTCCAGCGTCGACTCCACCGTGGAGAGATCGCGAATGGGCAGGTTCGGCGTGACCGTCCGCGTCACGCTCACCGGCTCGGTAGCACGCTGAAGCTCCTTCGGGACGCGCACGCCGCCGATCTGGTTCCACTGATCGTCGATGTGCCCGCTCTGACCGCAGATGAGGAAGTTGACCCGGCGCGGCTCCTTACCGCCCAGCAGGTTCTCGCACTCGGCGCGGTAGCCCACCTTCCAGGTGCCGTCGTCGCAGCGGTAGATGACCTTCTCCAGCACGAGCGGCTTGTCCAGCGAATCGCCGAAGGCGCGCAGGGCGATCTCCTTTGCCTCGGCCTCGGAGATCGCCAGCGGCATGGAGCCGAGGCCGGCCGGGATCGGCTCGAGCGAACCGGTGAGGCCGGTCACCTGCCCGTTCGCATCGAGGTGCGAGATGACCTGTTCGCCGAAGACCTTCACGCCTTCGTGCACGCGGTCGAGCCGCACGTGCGCCATCCCCAGCGCGTCCACCTCCACCGAGCGCGGGGCGAAGGACGCGGGAGACGTATCGGCGCCGCCTGCCGCGAGCGTCCGCGCGCCCTGCTGCTGGATGAACGCGAGGCTCCGGGCGATCGCCGCCTGCGCCTCGGCGCTGCCGAGCGCAAGCGGCCCGGGCGCCACCAGTGCCTGGCGCGTCACCGTCACCGCGGGATCGCCGATCGACGGAGCCGCGGGCGGCGGCGGCGCGCCGAGCACCAGGCTCGGACGCCTCACGGCCTCGAACACGGAGCGCGCGACCGAGGCGTTCCGGATGGCGTTCGACTTCGTCTTCTTCGACGCAGTCGCCCGCGCGGGAACGCGGACCTGCGGAGGAGCAACCACGGTGCGGCCGATGCGGCGGATCGTCATGGAGCCATCCCTCGGTGAAAGTCCCGAAGGATTGTCGGCCGCGCCGCGACGAGGTTGCGGCATGGGACGTGACGCCGTTCGTCGTCAGTTTCTCAGAGTTCGGGAGCGCTCGCCGCGAACGCTGCGTCGACGATCGCCTTCGCCTCGGCCACGATGGCGTCGAGGTGCGCGCGGTCGCGGAAGCTCTCCGCGTAGATCTTGTAGACGTCCTCGGTTCCCGACGGACGCGCGGCGAACCAGCCGTGCTCGGTGACGATCTTCAGGCCGCCGATCGCCGCGCCGTTGCCCGGAGCGTGCGTGAGCCGGGCCACGATCGGATCGCCCGCCAGCGTGGTGGCCTTCACCGCGTCGAGTGACAGCTTCTTGAGCGCCGCCTTCTGCGCGGCGGTGGCCGGCTGATCGATCCGCGTGTAGAGAGGCGCGCCGAACTTCGCGGTCAGCGCGGAATACTGCTCGCCCGGGTCCCTGCCGGTCCGCGCGAGGATCTCGCACGCGAGCAGGTCGAGGAGGATGCCGTCCTTGTCGGTGGACCACACTGTGCCGTCCATCCGTTGGAAGGACGCGCCCGCGCTCTCCTCGCCGCCGAAGCCGAGCGAACCCTCCAGCAGGCCGGGAACGAACCACTTGAAGCCCACCGGCACCTCCACCAGGCGGCGGCCCAACGACATCGCCACCCGATCGATCAGGCTGGAGGAGACGAGCGTCTTGCCCACGCCGAGCGACGCGCTCCACCGCGGACGGTTGGAGAACAGGTAGTGGATCACCACCGCGAGGTAGTGGTTCGGGTTCATCAACCCGGCGCTCTTCACCACGATGCCGTGCCGGTCCGAGTCCGTGTCGTTGCCGAAGGCGATGTCGTACCTGTCCTTCAGCGCGACCAAGTTGGCCATCGCGTACGGCGAGGAGCAGTCCATGCGGATCCGCCCGTCGTGATCGCACGGCATGAACGCGAAGGTCGGATCGACCGTGCGGTTCACCACTTCGAGGTCCAGCCCGTACGTCTGAGCGATCGGATCCCAGTAGTCGAGGTTGCTCCCGCCGAGCGGATCCGCGCCGATCTTCAGGCTTGCGCTGCGAATGGCCTCCAGATCCACCACGTTGCGGAGGTCCTGCACGTACGGGGTGATGAAGTCGTACCGCCGCACGGTGGGCGAGGCGCGCGCCCGCTCCCAGGGGATGCGCTTCACGGCCGCGTTCCGTTCGGCGAGCAGCGCGTTGGCGCGCGCTTCGATCCAGCCGGTGACGTCGGTGTCGGCCGGGCCGCCGTGGGGCGGGTTGTATTTGATGCCGCCGTCCTCCGGCGGGTTGTGCGACGGGGTAATGACGATGCCATCCGCCAGCCCCGACGTGCGGCCGCGGTTGTGCGTGAGGATCGCGTGGGAGATGACCGGTGTCGGCGTGGCGCGGTCGGAGAAGCGGACCTCCACGCCGTGCGCCGCCAGCACCTCCAGCGCGGTGCGCTGCGCGGGTTCGGAGAGCGCGTGCGTGTCCTCGCCGAGGAACAGCGGCCCGTCGATGCCGTGGGACGCGCGGTACTCCACCGTCGCCTGCACCACCGCGAGGATGTGCGCTTCGTTGAAGCTCGACTTCGTTGCCGATCCGCGGTGCCCCGAGGTGGCGAAGGCGACGCGCTGCTCGGGAACGCCCGGGTCGGGCCGCCGGTCGTAGTAGGCGGCGCGGAGCGCGGCGACGTCGATGAGCTCGGATGCCGGAGCGGGCTTGCCTGCGTTCGGATGGGCCATGGGCCCGGAGCATGGGTTCTGTGGCGCGGGCAGTCACGCGCGCGATGTGTCCGCGAGCATCCAGCGATAGAGCGCCGCCACGAGCGCGACGAAGACGACCGCGCCGATCCCCATCGCCCAGGGGAAGTCCGCGGCGACCAAAGCCAGCGGCGCCTCCTTCCCGGTGGCGACGATGATTCCGGCGAGCGCCACGCCGAAGAGGCTCTCGCCGACGATGAGGCCGGAGGCGACCAGCACACCCTTCTGCTCGGCGGCCTTCGGATCCGCGCTCCGCCGCGCGCGGCGCGCGAACCACTCCGAGAGCACTGCGCCGATGACGACCGGCGTGGACGCGGACATCGGGAGATAGATGCCGATGCACACGCCGAGCGGCGGCAGGCGCATCCAGCCGCGCCAGCGCAGAAACTCGTCGAGGGCGATCACCGCGGCGCCCACGCCCGCGCCGACCAGCAGCATCGACACGTTGAGCTTCGACGCCAGCACGCCCTGCGCGAGCGCGGAGATGAGCACCGCCTGCGGCGCGGGCAGCGGCGTGACCGTGGGCGAGACCGGCCCGCTCACCTGACCAGCGAACCCGTAGGCGCGCGCGAGCAGGTCCAGCACCGGCGGGATGATCGCCGCGCCGGCGAGGATGCCCACCACCAGCGCCACCTGCTGCGCCCACGGCGCCGCGCCGACGAGCTGGCCGGTCTTGAGGTCCTGGAGGTTGTCGTTCGACGTCGTGGCGGCGGAAAAGACGATCGACAACGTGAACAACGCGAAGGCGATGAGCGCCTTCTTCGCGTCGCCCTCCGAAGCCGTCATCAACGCGCCGAGCAGCGACGCGTAGACGAGGATGGCGAGGATCCCCACGCCGGAGATGGGGCTGTTGGTGGATCCGACCAGCCCCGCGAGGTAGCCGCAGATCGCCGAGACCAGGAAGCCGCCCACGAGCACGAAGCCGAGCGTGATCGCCACGAGCCCGATCGTCTGACTCTGCAGCGCGGTCCCCTGGACGAAGCGCACCACGAGCCCGGTGATCGCCAGTAGGCACCCCAGCAACAGCCCGCCGATTGTCACCGGGGACAGGTCGCGCTCGGCGGAGCCCACGTTCTCACGACGGCGCGCGGCGGCGAGTGTGTGCGCCAGCCCCGCAGCTACCGGGCGGGCCAGCTTCGCCAGCGTCCAGAGCGCCGAGACGGCGATTGCGCCTGCGCCGATGAAGCGCACCTGCGTCGACCAGACCTGGTTGGCGAAATCCGGCACCGACATACCCGCGGGCATCACCGTGTTCGCCGAGAGGATGGGCACGGCGATGCCCCACGCGATGACCACACCGACCAGGAGCGCGATGCCCACCGACAGCCCGACCAGGTGTCCCGCGCCGACCAGCGCCAGCGACAGCCCCACGTCTATGCCGCTCACGCTGCGGCCCAGCCGGAAGAAGCCCTGCACCGCGCCGGCGGCGACGCGGGTGGCGCTGAAGAGGGCGAATGCCGCAGACGCCACCGCGCCCCAGACAATGGCCCGGAGACCCGACCGCGCGTCGGTGCCCGCAGTCGCGGCGATTTCGCCACGCACGCCGGAGCCGACCTTCAGCACCTCCGCCGCCGCGACCCCTTCCGGGTAGGGAAGGTCCGAATGCGTCACCATCGCCCGGCGCAGCGGGATGGTGAAGAGCACGCCGATGATTCCCCCACTGGCGCAGATCAGGAACGAGGTCCAGAACGGGAACCCCGTCCACCAGCCCACGATGACCATCCCCGGCAGCACGAAGATGATCGACGCCAGCGCGCCGGCCGCGGACGCCACCGTCTGGACGATGTTGTTCTCCAGGACCGAGGAGCCCTTGAAGAACGACAGCACCGCCATCGAGATGACGGCGGCGGGGATCGACGTGGCGAAGGTCAGCCCCACCTTGAGGCCGAGGTAGGTATTGGCGGCGGTGAACACGAAGGTGATCAACGCGCCGAGGATGAGGCCGCGCAGTGTGAGCTCACGCACACGAGAGGTCGGCGCGGCAGCGGCGGCGGTCGGAAGGGGATTGGGCTCGGTCATGACGTCGACCCAAGCCTCACACCGACGCGGCCGGTTGGGGAGTCTGAAAGGCCAGAGCCGTCAGCGCAGCGCGGCAAACGGCGCGGCCAGGCGCAACGGCGACCAACCCCGACGGTAGACCCGGAAGTCGGAGTCGAGCGTGATGGTCATCGCGGACGCGAGGCACGCATCCGCCACGGACATCGGTTCATCGGCAAACATGGTCTTCAGCTTGAGGCAACGGACGACTCCGTCGAGAGACTAAAGGTCGGGCTGAGAAAGTTGGCCTGCAGCAGTCTCAGGAGCGCTCTCCTGCCCCGGGCACCCGGCCGAGGAGAAACCAGACTTCGCTGATGACTGAATCGCAGGTGCTGAGCGGCGCCTCGAACCCGCGGAGCGCCTCGGTCACCCACCGATGATGCACATCGCGTCCGTCGATGAACGCCACGGTGTCCACGATTTCGCGACGTCTCACGTGCCGTAGCCGTCCAGGTAGCGGGGGTTCGTGGAGAGATCGCCCGGCCCCTTCGCGACGCCACAGAACTCCACGGCGGCCTCGGTGTACGACGGACTTTCGGAAGGCTCGTAGCTCTGCAGCGCGTCGCGGACGATCTCCGACCGGGTCGTGTGGCGCGCCCTCGCCGGGCGGGCGACCTTCGCGCTCAGCGCGGGCGGAAGCCGGATCGGCATCGTTTTGAGGCGCGGCATGCTGGGAATACTCTGGGCTGCATCAGGTCATCCGGCAACCGCCGCCGTTTTCCGGGCCCCACCTGGCACCGATTCCGCTTTGATGCAGGGGTGATTCGATGCCCGTGGGCGGCGAACGAGGAGCTGTGGGAGTACCACGACCGCGAGTGGGGCGTGCCGGTCCACGATGATCGGGTGCACTTCGAGTTCCTGATCCTCGAAGGCGCGCAGGCCGGACTTTCGTGGACGACGATCCTCCGCAAACGCGAGGGCTATCGCCGCGCGTTCGCCGGGTTCGATCCGGAGAAGGTGGCGCGCTTCACCCCGAAGCGGATCGAACGATTGCTCCAGGAGCCGGGCATCGTCCGCAATCGGCTCAAGGTGGAGAGCGCCGTATCGAACGCGCGCGCGTTCCTGAAGGTGCAGGACGAGCTCGGGTCGTTCGACGCGCTCATCTGGCGGTTCGTTGGCGGCGCGCCGATCGTGAACCGGTGGACGAAGGCCGGTCAGGTCCCCGCGAGGACGAAGGAGTCCGACGCGCTCGCGGTGGAGCTGAAGCGGCGTGGGTTCAAGTTCGCCGGTTCGACGATCATGTACGCGCACATGCAGGCGTGCGGGCTCGTGAACGATCACCTCGTGCGCTGCTTCCGCCATCGGGCGGTGTGAGGCACGGGTTACGCCTTCACGCCCGGGCCGTGGGTCTTCGCGAAGATCTTCCGGACCGTGTCGATGGTGTCCGCCTCGTCGGCGAGCTTGTCCTCGCGGTAGCGCTTCACCCGCGCGAAGCGCAGCGCCATGCCTCCCGGGTAGTGCGGGCTCTCCTGCACCGAGTCGAAGGCGATCTCCGCGACCAGCTCAGGTTTCACGTAGACCGTGTACGCGTCGCGCGAGATCTCGTGCGCGAGCAGCCACTCCGTCTGCCACTGCAGCATCGCGTCGGTCATGCCCTTGAAGGTCTTACCCAGCATGACGAACGACCCCGTCGCCGGATCGCGCGCGCCCAGGTGCAGGTTGCTCAGCCAGCCCTCACGGCGCCCGCTGCCCCACTCCGCCGCCAGCACCACGAGGTCGAGCGTGTGCGCCGGCTTGAGCTTGAGCCACGTCGCGCCGCGGCGCCCGGCCTCGTACGGCGAGGAGAGCTTCTTCGCCATCAGCCCTTCGTGCCCGACACGCAGCGCGTCCGCGTAGAACGACTCCGCCTCGTCTGCACTGGAGGTGATGAGGCGGGGGACCCGCGCATGCTCAGGGACAAGCGCGTCCAGGGTGCGTGCGCGCTCGGCGAGCGGCTGGTCCACCAGGTCCGCGCCGTCCGCGTGGAGCACGTCGAAGACGAACGGAGTGAGCGGAAGCTCCGGCAACGCGGCGCTGAGGTCCTGCCGCTTCCGGCCGAACCGGCGCATGGTGATCTGAAACGGGTGCGGCGTGCCGTCCCGGCGCAGAGCAATCGCCTCGCCATCCAGCACCACGCTGCGCCCAGGCAGCCCACGCGCGAACGCGACCACCTCCGGGACCGCGACCGTGACGTCGTTGCCCTCGCGGGAGAACACGCGCACGTCACCGCCTTCGCGATGCACCTGTACGCGCGCGCCGTCGAGCTTGTATTCGAGCGCCGCCTCGCCGAGCGCCTGCACCGCTTCCTCGGTGCTCTCACCCGTCTGCGCGAGCATCGGCTGCACCGGATGGAAGAGCTGCAGCCGGAACGTGCCCAGCGCCGCCTCGCCGCCAGTGAGCGCCGCGTGCGCCACCGCGCCCGCGTTTCCTGAGAACATCAGCGCGCGCCGGACCGAGGAGGCCGACACGCTCGCCGCGCTGGCGATGGCGTCCACCATGATTCCTTCCAGCGCGCCCTGGCGGAGCCCGCCGACCAGAAGCCGGGCGAGGAAGTCCTGTTCATCGGAGGTGGCGCGCGAGAGAAGCTGCCCAAGGAGCCCCTGCCGTTCTGTCGATGAACCGGGGCCCGAGAGGTGCGCGATGCGTTCGAACACATCGTGAACCTCGAACACGCCGAGCGTCGGCGCCGGGGCAGCCGGGACCTCGCGCGCGCGATGAACCGCCGCGAAGCCGATGCCGATGCGGCCCTGAGGGATCGTCCCCGACAGATAGTTGACCGCGATCGCGATCTCGCCCGGTTCGAGCCTCTTAAGCAGGCCGGCCAGCGCGGCCACCTTTTCCAGCCGCGATCGCGTCGCGGACACCTTCGCGGAGACGGCAACGAGATCGGCGAGCAGCATGGATCCGAACGTAACGCTCAAGTGTGGCTGTGGTGGCCGAAGGTTTGACCGCACACGCCGCACTGAAAGAGGTTCACGCCGTTCTCGGGCTGCGCACCAGACCGGATCCGATCAAGGTCATCGCGCCAGCCATCCGCGTCGTCGAAGCAGGCATCGGTCTGCAAGCCCACCTGAGATTCAAACTCCGCCAGCTCGGCCGAGGTCGGATTGGCGAGCGCCAGGACGGCGAGCGAGCCACAGCACATGGGCCAGCTCACCGGGTTCCAGACCACGCCCGCGTCCTCGGTCGACGTGAGAGAGGACGGCGCATCGGCGAGTGACATGGTCGGCGGCGCCGGAGGCAGCACCTCGGAGGGAGGTCGTGCCGCGCGCCACTCCGGAGGGACGACCACCGGATCAGCCTCGAGGAACGCCTCCGCGTCGCCCGGTCCTCTCAGCCCGGGGAACCGCGACCACTGCCTGCGACGCTGCCAGAACTCGTTCGAGATCCAGGGGACGGGAGACAGCGTGGGGTCGGTCGGTTCCGTGGGCTCGAATCCGGGCACGGAGGAACCATAGTCGGACGCGCCGCATCTGGCTGCCAGAGGTCGCCAGATGGACGACTCAAAGCCAAAGTCTGGCGGCCGCCAGGCGAATGGCGCCGGTGCGATCGATTCATCGACCGCGCGACCGGAGCCGCATTCAGCGCGGCCTATGAGCCCGACCCAACGCGCCGGCGCCCGGGTGGGCCTGCCTCGATCGCCAGCCCGGCCCGACTGCGAAACGCTCACTTCGCACCAGGAGCGGAGCGACCGGGGAGCCAGCAGATAACCAGCAGTGTCGATTCGCGCGCAACCGCCGCACCGCCGCCACGCCGAGGTGGAGGGACGCCTGGGCCCGGGTCACGGGTACTTCCATTCTGGAAGTGACGCTGTTGGAACCCGACCGCGACGTCGCTGTCCATGAGCTCGGCGCCATCGTCGAGCGCGGCCGCCTCACCAACACCGAGAGGGACGCACGGAACATTCCGTTCGAGCCGGCCCGCGCCTGGGCCTCCCTTCGGCTCGCTCAGTGGACCGAGCACTTCCATTCTGGAAGTGACGCGCGTGGTTCTGACCGTGACGACGGGACGCGGCTGTCCATGAAGTCTTCGCCGTAGGCGAGGA
>JADGHL010000097.1 GCA_019686135.1 Myxococcaceae bacterium
AAAAAGGTGATCTCCGGTTCCTTCTGCTCCACCGGGGGCGGGCGCGTCGACATCCAGATCGCCACCCCCAGCAGCGCGACGTGGATCAGGACCGAGACGACGGTCCCGATCCCCACTCCGGTGCCGGACGTGCCTTTGCGACCCAGAACCTGATCGAACATTCGACGGTGACCCCTTCGACGCGCTGGCGCTCCGGCGAGTTCCGCGAGAACGAAGCGGCGGAGGACTGGAGCGTGCGGCGACGCCCCGGTGCCTCCTGCCTCGTCCGGGCTACTACAAGCCTGAGAACGAGGGGACGACGATGGTGCCCTCGTTGCTGCGGACCTCGATGCAGGCCGGGTCGGTGCGGTTGTCCGGGACGTCGCAGAACTTCTGCACGCAGTCCACGTAGTCGGTCAGTGGCTGCTCGCAGGTGTCGCTCTCCGCGTCGCAGAGCGCGTCCTGGTTGGTCGCGAAGCAGTTGATGTACGCGTCGAACTGCTCGGCGCAGGAGTCGAGACCCAGGGCCTCTGCCCGCTGCTCGAAGGAGCGCTCGTCCGCGCAAAAGGAGTTGCACTCCACGTCGTGGTCCTGCTGCTCGAGCGTGCACGCGTTGAACTGCGCGCACACCTGTTCGCACGGCCCGCCGCACGCAGTCAGGCCGATCGCGCCGAGGACCACCACACCAACAACCGCCGTCTTCAGTTTGTCGAGAGTCATGGGTTCAGTGGCCTCTTAGAAGCTGTGGGAGAGACGCGCGTAGAAGTAGCGGCCCATGTAGTCATAGGCGGTGGCGTCGGAAGCGGCGGTGAAGCCGTTCACGATGTACGCCGGCACGGCGTCGAACAGGTTGTTCACGCCAACCGCGATCTCCGAGGTGCCGGACCCGCCCCACTCGTACTGGTAGCCGACGGTGAGGTCCGCGGTGGCGTAGGCGTCCACCGCGCGCTTACGGGGCGGGGCCTCGCTGAGGTCCTCGGGCTGGCTGCAGGAGTTGTTCTCGCACTCCCAGAACCCGCCCAGCCACCGCACGTTGAGGGCGGCGTTGAGCGGGCCGCGTGCCCAGCGGGCGCCGAAGTTGCCGCGCCACCTGGGCAGCGCCACCGACAGATCGTAGGTGCCGGCCGCGCGCACCACCTGCTGGTTGCCGAGGGTGATGTCGTAAAAGGCGAGCCAGTTCACGTTCGCGGTCAGGCCCACCCGGCCGATCGGCGTGGTCGGCGAGTAGTCCACCGCCATGTCGATGCCGCCGATCCGATCGCCGCCCACGTTGGAGATCGGGTCGTCGATGCTGAGGATGATGCTGGACCTCGGATCGCGGTGGATCCGGTCACAGTAGGCGGGGTTCGCCGAGTAGCAGCTGGCCAGGATGACGTCCGTGGTCACCTGGGTGATCGAGTTCCTCACGTCGATGTTGTAGTAGTCGAGCGTGAGGGACAGGTCGTCCACCCAGCGCGGCTCGATCGCCATGCCCACGGTGAAGGCCTGAGCGGTCTCCGGCTGCAGGTTGGGGTCGCCGCCGACCCTCGCGCGCAGCTGCGACTGGTCGTCATGGAAGTCGTCGGGGACGTTTTCCTTGTCACACTGCGCGTCCACCGCGGTGCCCTGCGCGCGGTCGGAGCAGGGGTCCTGGGCGTTGGGGAAGTCGTCGAGCGTGCCGCTGTACAGGTCGGCGATGGTCGGCGCGCGGAAGGCGGTCGACCAGGTGCCGCGCAGCGCGACGTCGCGGATCGGGCTGATGCGGGCGCCCAGCTTGAACGTCGGCTGGGTACCGAAGGTGCTGTAGCTCACCACCCGCGCGGCGCCGGAGAGTTCGAGGAGGTTGCCCTTGCCCGCGAAGTCGCCGATGCGGCCGAGGATCGGCGCGTCGAGCTCGAGGAAGGCCTCATTCGTGTAGTACGAACCTGAGGTGTCCTCGCCCTTGTTGCCGGTGGTGTCACCCTGCGCAGTGAGCGGGTCGTTGATGAACGCCCCGAACTCGCGGCGGTGCTCGTAGCCGGCGGCCAGGCCGATCGGCGAGGTGGCGGTGCCGATGGTCACCAGCTCCGCATTGGTGATGCCCGAGAAGATGAGCTGCTGGTTCACCCCACGCGCGGTGCCGTTGTAGGTGATCGACTCGACCATCTCCGGGGTGATGCTCCCCGGAGGACCGAAGAGGTCCAGCGGCACGCACCCGTCGATCGGCGCGTCGGGCGTGCCGCAGCGGGGCACGCCGTCTGCGTCCCGGAAGCTGGGGCCGATCGCCCCCTGCAGCTTGGACCGCTGGAGCAGACCCTGCTTGGTCGACACGCCCTGGGTGCGGCCGAAGTTGACCGACACGTCCCAGTGCCACTTGTCGGTGAAGTCACCTTTCACGCCGGTGACGATCCGGAAGGTGTCGAGATCCTGCGTGAAAGTGCGATTGTCGAACTCGACCATGCGGCGCCGGATGTCGTCGAAGTCCACCCCGTACGGGTTGTAGATGCTCTGGCTGGAAGCGATGAGCCCTTCAAGAGCCGTCAACAGAGGCTCGGGGGCGAGCTTCTGCGCGGACTCGCGGTGGGTGTACAGCGCCTCGTAGTAGGCCTTCGCGCTCGCCCCCAGGTAGTACGACCCGGTGGAGAACAGGTTGAGGCGCGTCATCGGCGCGATCAGGTACTGGTCCGGCTGATAGTTGTAGAAGTCGCCGCCGGCCTCCTCCACGCCGAGCGCGTTGAAGGGTCGCAGCTCCCCGGTTTCCGGGTCGTGGGTGAAGACCTCCTCACCGGGGTACTTCGCCTTGAGGTCCGCGAGCGCCTGGTTGCCGCCCTCCTTCGGCAGCGCGTAGAAGCCGCGCGGGGGGGCCGTAGAGCCGCCGGTGTACTTCCGGTGGGTCGGCCAGTCGTAGCCGGCCACGCCGTAGTCGAACTTCGAGAACTCGCGCGCGTCGGACCACAGCTCGTTCTGCCGGTAGATGTCGGCGGAGAAGAGCACGTTGCCCTTGTCGGTGACCTGGCCGGTGGTGAAGCCGAGGTCATACACCGCCCCGTCACCGCGCTGGGAGATGCCGGCGTAGCCGTTGATCTCCGTCCCGTTGAAGTCGTTGCGGGTGATGACGTTCACCACGCCGGAGATTGCGTCCGAGCCGTAGATCGCCGAGGCGCCGTCCTTGAGAACCTCGATCCGCTGGATCGCCGAGGTGGGGATGGTGTTGAGGTCCACCGAGCTGTCCGCGCCGGTGCCGCCCGGCACGACCCGGCGGCCGTTGAGGAGCACCAGGGTGCGGCTCACGCCGAAGCCGCGCAGGTCCACGCGCACCGACCCGTCGCCGCCGTTGATCACCTGGTTGTTGAGACCGCCGGCCTGTTCGGGCAGCGCCTGCAGCACGTCGCCCACCGACGCCTTGCCGGAGGACTTGATCGACTGCCGGTCGACCACGGTCACCGGAGCGGCGCGCGCGAGCTCGAGCCGCGGCACGTGCGTACCGGTCACCACGACCTCCTGCGCGACGAGTTCCTCGGGCACGAGGTCGAAGGTGGCGGTGATGTTCTTGCCGGGCGCTACGTCGATCGTCTTCGTGGTCGGCTTGTGGGTGCCGGACTCGAACCGGAGCGCGTACGTGCCCGGCTGAATGTCGCTGAACGAGAAGCCGCCCTTCGCGTCGGAGACCGCCATGTCCTCGCCGCCGTCGCGAGAGGTCATGGTGATGACGACATCCGGGATGCCCTTCTTGGAGACCGCGTCCTGCACCACGCCGGAGAGCTTCGAGCGCATCACCGGAGCGGGTGCGGCAGCGGGCGCTGCCGGCTCAGCCGGTGCGGTGCCCGCAGGCGCCGTCATGGATTCGGGCTGTGTCGGCGCGTCGGCGGGCGTCGTGGCAGGGGCTCCCTGCGCAAACGCCACCGGCGCTGAGAGTAGAAATGCAGCTGTAGCAATTCGGATTCGTGAACGCGTCACCGTTGACCCCAGACAGTGAACTATCGAATGCCGGAAGACGGCCGGCCCCGTTGGAAACAGCGGGTGAGAATGATCGTGAACGCCGGTTCGTGTCAACGAATCAATTCACCGCGCCGGCGCGGACTTGTTACAGCCCGTTTTCCGATGGAACGGTGGTACAAAAAAAAGTCTCCGTTGCTGGAACGAAAACACGTCCATTTCCGGTGTTTCCCAATCCGTTGCGCACCCCGAAGCAGCGGCGGGTGCTGTTGAAACATCCCGGTTCGGACGGGAAACAGGCGTCGCGGACGGGCGCGGACCGCACTAGAAGGCACGGCGCGCGGGACTCCCCGGAGGGGGCCCGGGTGTTGGGAAGAGACGATGGACGGCCGCTACACCCTCCTCGAGAGAGCCCAAAAGCTCGTCGCCGCCGAGCAGGGGACGATCCGCAAGGAGGCCTCCTGGCGCGTCGCGCTCTGCTACCCCAGCCCGTACCACGTGGGGATGTCGAGCCTGGGGTTCCAGACCATCTACCGGGAGATCAACGGCCGCCCCGACGTCGCCGCCGAGCGCGCGTTTCTGCCCGACGATGTGGAGGCGTATCAGCGCACGCGCACGCCGCTGTTCACGCTCGAGTCCGAAAGCGATCTTTCCGCCTTTCCCCTGATCGCCTTCTCCGTCTCGTACGAGCTGGAGGTCGTGGGAGTTCTGCAGATCCTCGATCTCGCGGGGATCCCGGTTCTTGCCGAGGAGCGGCGGGCCGGCGAGTGGCCGCTGATCGTCGCGGGCGGGCCGCTCACCTTCTCCAACCCCGATCCGCTCGAGCCGTTCATCGACGTGCTGGTGCAGGGCGAGGCGGACGAGAACGTCCACCACCTGCTCGACCTGTGGAAGGAGCTCCCCCGAAGAGCGCTCCTGGAGACGCTGGCGCGGACCCCCGGGTTCCTTGTCCCCGGGCAGGGCGGCGTCCGCGGGGCGGTGGCGAAGGCGAGCGACGCCCGGCTGCCGGCGCGATCGCAGATCATCACGCCGCACACCGAGCTGCGCTCGATGTTCCTGATCGAGCCCGAGCGCGGCTGTTCCCGCGGCTGTCACTACTGCGTGATGCGGCGGACCACCAACGGCGGGATGCGCACGGTGCCGCCCGAGAAGGTGCTCGAGCTCATCCCAGAGAACGCGCGGCGCGTGGGGCTGGTGGGCGCGGCAGTGACCGATCATCCGAAGATCGTCCCGCTGCTCAGGACGATCGTCGACTCGGGGCGCGAGGTGGGCGTCTCCTCGCTCCGGGCCGACCGGCTGACCCCGGACCTCGTCAACGCGCTCAGGGACGGCGGTGCGCAGCACCTGACGGTGGCGTCCGACGGCGCCTCCCAGAAGATGCGCGATCTGGTGGATCGCAAGCACACCGAGGAGCAGATCCTCCGCGCGGCGCAGCTCGCGAAGGCCGCGGGCATCCCCCGGCTCAAGGTCTACAACATGGTGGGGCTGCCGTACGAAGAGGACGCGGACATCGACGAGCTGGTGCGGTTCACGCTGGAGCTGACGAAGATCCTTCCCACCGCGCTGGGGGTGGCGCCGTTCGTGGCCAAGCGGAACACGCCGATGGACGGCGCGCCGTTCGCTGGCATCAAGGAGGTCGAAGCGAAGCTGGAGCGGCTGCGCCGGGGCCTGCGGGGCAGGGCGGAGGTGCGGCCGACCTCGGCGCGCTGGGCGTGGGTGGAGTACATGCTCGCGCAATGCGGCCCCGAGGCCGGGCTGGCGGCGATGGACGCGTGGCGCGCGGGCGGAAGCTTCGCGGCCTGGAAGCGTGCCTTCGAGGCGCGGGGCGTACGTCCATTCGTCGCACGGCGCATCCCCGACACGCGCCGCAATCCGACGACCTGGCCCCTGGTGCCTGTGCGGGCGTAGTTGTCCCTCGAGCGTCGGGGATGCCGGCTTCGCGCGCAGACCGATCAGGGGCGCGCAATCGCCGCCCGGGCACGCCGTAGGGCTCTGCGCGGATTGCTTCCGTAGGAGGCCCATGCATGGACGGCACCGAAGCGGTGGTGGTGGTTCTGGTGGTGGCGATGACCGTGGGGATCCCGCTGGCCGGGCTCACGGTGCGCTTCTCGATCAAGCCGATCGTCGAGGCGTGGGTGCGCGTCCGCGAGTCCGGGGGCGTCGCGCCCGCCGCCGAGCTCGAGTCGCTCCGCCAACGGGTGGCCGCGCTCGAAGCGCTGTGGGGCGAAGCCCATCGCAAGCCGCCCCTCGAGCTTCCGTTCGAATGGACGGAGTCGCTTTGGCGCAAGGACTAACGCGCGTCAGTCACCGCCCGCGCAACCGTTCGTGCAGGTGCTCCAGCGTCTGTTGCGAGACGCGGACGAGGTTCAGCTCGGGCACGCCCGTGGCGTTGGCGATCTTTTCGATCAGCGCATCGTCCGGGCACTCCGCCGCGGCGATGAGCACCTCGCCCTCGTCGAGAGAGAGCAGGACGACCGACCGGGGCAGCGCGTGCCGCCAGAGCGCGGCGAGATCGTCGTCCATCTCGAGATCGGTGAGCGGCACCTCGGGCGCATCGGTCCACTCGAACTCAGCGGTGCTCACGTCGGCCATGCGTCCCTCGTTCCTTCGTCGTCGCGGGATCGACCAGGCGGTGCCGCTCGGCGCCCGCCACCTCCCGCATCAGCGTCCGGATGGGCACCAGCGCACCCACCGTGGTGTACGTCGCGTTCCCGGTCTTCGTCCGCGCGTGGCGCAGCGGGAACTCTTTCGCCTTCTTCAGGAACCACTCCCTCGTTGCCGGCATCGGCAGCACGTGGACCTCTTCGAGATCGAGGAACACGTACAGGTACGCGTCCGCCAGCGTGTAGAGGAAGCAACCCGGCGTGTCCTTCTCGAGGTTGGAGATCAGCTCGAAGAAGTAATTGCCGCGGCGCCCCTGTCGATCGCCTTTGACCTCCAGCCCCTGCACCGGGTGGCCCGCCCGCTCCCAGAGCAGGTCCACGCCACGGTGCTGGAAGCGGGGATCGGCCTGAACATCGTGGACGACGGAGGTGGGGTCGATCGTTCGGACGAACTGGCGCACCAGCGCCACCGCCCGGTCGGCCGCCCCCTGCACGCCACGCATGCTGTAGCTGCGTGACATCTAGCGGCGGAGCTCGACTCCCGTCGCCACCAGCTGGACCTCGCGGGGCTTGCCGTGCTCACCGCGCGGGACCATGGCGCCCTCGGACTCGTAGTGCTTCGCGCGCTCCTCCGAGAGCTCGGCCACCTTCACGACGCCCTCCACCGTCGCCGACGAGCCGGCGGAGTCGGTGGGGACGAAGAACGCGTAGTCCTTGAAGGTCACGCGCACGCCCGGCGACTTGTCGTCGTCGGCGAGCTCCATCCAGCAGCCCCTGCGCTCGCACGCTTTGCGGACTCTGCCCTCCACCGCGACCGTCTTGCCGTCGAGCGACGCGGCGGACTTCAACAGATCCGCCACCGGCATCGGCTTCCGGCCGGAGAGCTTGTCCCCGCGCACCAGCACCCAGCCTTGGGTGTTGCTTTCGGCCGGCTTCGCCGCCGCCGCGGGAACCGGCGGGTGGTGGCAATCATCCTTCTTGTCGCCGGCCAGCGCGGGCGCGGCCAGCAGCATCGACGCGAGGGCGGGTATGAAAGTTCTCATGCCGGGGTGCTATCCCGAAAGGCTTTGCACAGGCAAGGAGGCTAGAGTCCCGCGCGCATGGAGGCGCGCTGTCCGGGGTGCTCGACGATCTTTCCCACGAGGCGCACCGGTCTTCAGTTCTGTCCCGCATGCGGTCAGCAGGTCTGGGTCGCGGACGTGGATCCGCCGCCGGCGAGCGGTGACGGAGCGGGCGCGCCTCCGCCGTCGGGTTCAGGTCCGGGTGCACCGCCGCCGCCCGGATCGCCCGCGCTCTTGCTCGGCCGCGCGCCGACAGCCTGGGAGCGCCGCGCCGAGCTGGGCGCATGGACGGGCCTTTGGCGGACCTGGAAGGAGGTGCTCTTCGCGCCGGAGGCGTTCTGGAAGACGCTCCGCCCGGATGGCCCGGCCCAGGACGCGCTCTTCTTCGGCTGGCTCGTGGCGATCGCCGGGGCGGTGATTCAGGCGCCGCTGCTCGCCTTGCAGATCGCCGGCCACTGGGAGGAATTCCGGGAGCTCTTTTCGACCCTGAGCAGCCATCCGGCGGACTGGCGCGGCGATCTCGACCGCCTGTTCTCGTCCGGCAGCTCGCTGGTGATGGTGCTGATCCTCGTCGCCGGCCTGGTCGCGTACCCGCTCAGCGCGGTCGTCACTGCGGCGATCAACCATCTGTTCTGTCTGCTCTTCGGCGCTGGTAAGTACGGCTTCTGGGCAACCTTCCGGGTGGTCGCCTATGCGTCGGCGCCGCTGGTGTTCTCTGCGATCCCCGTCGTGGGCTCGCTCGCGGGGATGTGGGGGCTGGTGCTCACGGCCTGGGGCCTCGCCCGCATCCAGGAGACCACCGTCGGACGCGCCGCCGCGGCGGTGTTCGCGCTGCAGGTCGCCCTGTGTTGCTGTGTGTGCGGTGGACTCGGATTCGGGTTGTCCGCCGTCCTCGCCTCGTTCACATAGTTCTCCTCCGACGATGCAGCTCACCTGGCCCGCGCCGAACCGGAAGATCGGCATCATCGATGCGCTCGCGCTGACGGGCCTCATCGGCCTGCTCGTCGCGCGCTTCATCCCCGTCGCGCGCCTGCCGTTCTGGGGCTGCGCGCTGCGTCGGACGACCGGCTGGCCGTGCCCGGGGTGCGGGCTCACGCGCGTGGCGGATCGGATGAGCCACTTCAACGTCGCCGGCGCGTGGGACGCGAACCCGCTGGGCACCATCGCCGCGGCGCTGTTCATGGCCGCGATCGTCGTTTCCGCGCTGCACCTGCTCTTCAAGGTCCCGCTCCCGGAAGTCCATCTGACCCGTCGCGAGAAGGTCTGGATCCGCGTGGGGATCGTCTGCGCGGTGGTCATCAACTGGATGTGGGTCGCCGCGAAGGCGAAGTTCCCCGAGTACGTGGGCGGCTGATGCTGGTCCTGGGTCTCATCGCGCTCGCGTACCTCTCCGGATCGATCCCCTACGGGGTGATCGTCACGCGGCTCGGGCGCGGGGTGGACGTTCGCTCGGCGGGGAGCGGGAACATCGGCGCGACCAACGTCGCCCGCGTCGCGGGCAAGAAGCTCGGGGCGCTCGTCCTTGTGTTGGACGCGCTGAAAGGGACCATGCCGGTCCTTCTCGCCCTGGTCACGACGCCGGATCTGCGGGTGCACGCCGCGGTGGGCGTGGCCGCTTTCCTGGGCCACGTCTTCCCGCCGTGGCTGAAGTTCAAGGGCGGCAAGGGCGTGGCGACCGCGCTCGGCGTGCTCGCGGTCCTCACCCCGTGGGCGGCGCTCGGCGGGTTCGTCATCTTTGTGGCGCTGGTGGCCATCTTCCGCATTGCCTCGGTGGGCTCACTCGCCGGCGCGATGGTGACCGTGGCGCTGGCGTGGCTGATCTCGCCCCACTGGGAGTACGCAGCCCTCTCCGCGGTGCTGTTCGTGATGATGCTGTACACCCACCGCGGGAACATCTCCCGGCTCATCCACCGGTCGGAGGCAAAGCTCTGACCCGCAGCCTACGGCCGGGGCGGATACTCGATGAGCTCGCACTCGATCGGCCCGTTCCACATCTTCCTCTTGCGCAGCGGCCGATGGTGGAACGCGCTCTCGAACGCAGGGTTGCCGGAGAAGATCACCAGACGCCATCCGTGTAGCGCGCCGAGCGCCTCGCCGAGCTGGTAGTAGAAGGTCTTCATCCCTTTCTGACCCCCGGCCGAACGGAGGCGATCGCCATACGGCGGGTTGGTGACGATCACCCCGGGCCTCTCGGGCATCGGAAGCGGCTTCGTCGCATCCCCCGTTTCGATCCGGACCGTCGCCTGCAGCTTCGCGGCGCTCACGTTGCGGCGCGCCGCGTCCACCGCTTCCTGGCTCTTGTCGAAACCCCAGATGGGTTCCGGGGCGCGGCGCTCGTTCCGCTTCGCGTCCGCGCGCAAATCATCGAGGATCTCCTTCGCCTTCTGGCCCAGGTGCGGCCAGCGCTCCACGGCGAAGGGGAAGCTCAACCCCGGAGCGCGGCGTTGGGCGATCCATCCCGCTTCGATGAGCAGCGTGCCCGATCCACACATCGGATCGACCAGCGGTTCCTCGCCCGTGTACCCGCCCGCGCGCAGGATGGCCGCGGCGAGCGTCTCCTTCAGCGGCGCGGGCGTGGGGGCGACGCGGTAGCCGCGGCGGTGCAGCGCCTCGCCCGCAAGGTCGAGCGACAGAGCCAGCCTCCCGCGGCCGAGGTGCGCGACGATCCGTACGTCCGGCGATCGCGTGTCGACGTCCGGACGCGCGCCCAGCTTCTCGCGGAGGCGGTCGACCAGCGCGTCCTTCACCTTGAGCGCGAGATAGCCCGAGTGCCCGCTCTCCCCCTGCCGCAGCGTCGCGTCCACTGCGAAGGTGGAGGAGGTCGTCAGGTGCTCCTCCCAGGGGACGCTCCGCGCTGCGGCGTAGACGTCGTCTGCGGTCCGGGCCTCGAGGTCGGCCAGCGGATAGAGCACCCGCATCGCGATCCGCGTCCACAGCGTCACCCGCAGCGCTTCGTCGAGGTTGGCCTGGAAGCGCACGCCGCCCCGGTCGCGCCGTAGGCGGGTGGCGCCCAGCGCGGCGAGCTCATCGGCGAGGAGATCCTCCGTGCCGCGGGCGCAGGTGGCGAAGAGGGGAAGGCGTCGGGCCATGCGGAGGGCCCATAGCGCTGTGCGGCCGCTCACGCACGACCCAAAACGGAGCGGATGGGCCGGTGGGCGGAGTCGGCGCGTCGCCATCCGGGGGCTCGCGTCGTCGCTGCCTGTGAAGCGCCGTGCCCTCTGCGCGCGCGGCGGTTGCGACGGCTCCGGCGCAATGGGGCCCGGTGCCTCGTCCCGAAGGCGCGGTGCGGACCCGGCACGTCGCTTGAACACGAGCCGGTCGCGGACGAGGGGGCTGGCATGTTCCGGTGGGAAGAGGGAGAGCGCGTGGCCGGCGCGCTCGAAGTGGGCGAGGCCAGGGACGTCGCCGCGTGGGATGGACTGCAGGGGCAGTGGAACGCGCTGGCGCACCGGACCGGCGGCGACATCTTCTCCCGGCACGACTTCGTCAGGCTGTGGCGCGACCACTTCGCGCCGTCCGCGCGGCCGTGCGTGCTCACCGCGCGCGATCCATTGGGGCGCCTGTGCGCGGTCCTGCCGCTGCTCGAGGGCCACGTGCGGATTCTCGGCGTCCCCGTCCGCGCGCTCGTCTCCGCCTCCAACGCCCACAGCTGCCGGTTCGATCTCCTCGCGGACGATCCGATGGCCGCCGCACAGACATTCCTCGACCATTTGCAGGCGCGGGGCGGGTGGACGGTGCTGCGGCTCGCCGACGTTCCATTGAACGGCCAGGCGCAGGCCATCTGCGAGGTTGCGCGGGCGCGCGGCTTCCGCGTCGCCCAGGTGCCCTCGCTGCGCTCGCCGTATCTGCCGCTCCCGGCGAATTTCGAGACGCTGGCGTCGCGGCTGGACGCGAAGTTCCGCGCCAACCTGCGGCGCCGCCGCCGACGGCTCGCGGAGCGGGGCGAGGTGGAACTGGAGTTCTTCACCGGTGGCCCCGGGCTCGACGCGCGGCTCGAGGAGGGCTTTCTATTGGAACAACGTGGGTGGAAGGGCGCGCGGGGAACGGCGATCGCCCAGCAGCCACAGACGCGCAACTTCTACGTGGCGCTCGCGCACGCCGCCGCGGCCAGAGGCGAACTCGCGCTGCTCTTCCTCCGGATCGGTGGCCGCGCAGCCGCCTTCCACTTCGCGCTCATCGACCGGCGGCGATACCTCCTGCTCAAGCCCGCGTACGACGAGACGCTGCGCGAGTGCAGCCCGGGACAGTTGCTCATGGAGGACGCCTTGCGCGCCTGCATCGCGCGCGGGCTCACCGAATTCGACTTCCTCGGGCAGGACATGCCGTGGAAGCGCGACTGGACCGATCGCTTCCGGCCGCACGTCACGCTGTACGTGTTCGCCGACACCCGCGCAGGCCGGGCGCTGCACCGCGCGCGGTTCGAGTGGGCGCCGAGGCTCAAGCGGCGCCTGACGAAGTCGTCCTCCGCCGGAGGCGCGCGATGATCCAGGCGTCGGACGTGGTGAGAGGGCCGGGGAGCGCGCTCCGGGTCGAGGTGGTGGACGACGCGCGCGCCTGGGTGAGGCTGCAGAAGGAGTGGGACGCGCTGTTCGCCGGGTCGGACGCGCCGCTCTTCGCCGCGTGGGAGTGGCTGGAGCCGTGGCACCGGCGCATCGCGAAGCGCTGCCCACCGCACCTGCTCATCGCCCGGGATGGCCGGGGCGCTCTGGTGGGACTGCTGCCCCTGTGCCGCGACGACCTCCGGGACGGCGCGCGGACGCTAAGGCGGCTCGTGTTGATGGGGGCGTCGCACACGGGAGGCGGGAGGGTGGATCTGCTCGCATCAGGAGGCGAGCACGCGCGCGTCGCCGAGAGCTTCGCGGCACACCTGTGCCGGACGCACGGCGCCTGGGATCTACTGGAGCTCGACGGCGTGGACGCGTCGTCGCCCACCCTGGACGTGTTCCGGCGCGTCTTCGATCGGCAGCCGTTCCGGCTGCGCTTCGACCACCGCGGCGCATCGGTGGTGGCGACACTCGGGCCCATGGAGCGCTTCGAGGATCTGCTCCGATTGGGCAGAGCACCGGCGCTCTACCTCCATCATCGCCGACGGCTCCGGGCGCAGCCGGGCTTCACCGTGGAGCGGGCGGAAGAGGGCAGGGGGCTCGCCGCGGCACTGGAGGAGCATCTTCGCCTCGGCGGTTTGCGTGCGCCCGACCTTCTGGCGTTCCACCGGCACGCGCTGGTGCGGCTGGCCGGCCGCCGCCGCGTGCGCCTGTACACGCTGCGCATCGGCGGGGAGGCGGTGGCGTCGATCTACGGCCTCGTCCAGCGCGACACCTTCCTCGTCTGGCAGGCGGTGGAGGCCGCCGGCTGGCGCGGACGGGGCGGAGGCTGGGTATTGATTGACGAGGCGTTCGCGGACGCGCGCGCGTCGGGGTTCGCGCGCATCGAGCTCATGGCCGTGCCGGAGCAGGCGTTCGTGGACGGTGCGCCCCGGCGCTTCCGGCTCCGGCTGCGGATCTGGCCGGCGGAGGGCGCGGCCGCATCGCTCATCCGGCGCGAGGACGTTCGCCGGGCGCTGCGCATCCGCCTGGGTGGGAGGGCAGGATGAGACGCGGCATCGAGGCGATTCTCCGGAGCGCAGTCCGGGCCAACGAGCTCACGCTGGATGCGAGCGCGCGCAACGCGGTGAAGCGGGCGGTGTGGAGCTCCCGCTTCCACCTCGCTGCGAAGCAGCTCGCGCGGGGCGAGGTGGCCATCCTCTTCTTCCACAAGGTCCTCGGCCGAAGCATGGGGCTGTGGGGCGAGCCGATCCATTCGGAACGGATCCTCGCCCGGCAGCTCGAGCTCCTCACGCGCCACTACGAGGTGGTCCGGCTCTCGGACGTGGTGCGCGCGCTCAAAGGTGAGCGCCCGTTTCCGAACCGCGCCGTGGCGCTCACCTTCGACGACGGCTTCCGCAACAACCTGCTCAACGCCGCGCCGGTGCTCAAGCGGTTCGGTGTGCCCGCGACGCTTTTCGTCACCACCGGCTTCATCGGCACGTCCGGCTGGATGTGGGGCTACGAGCTGGAGGAGATGATTTTCCGCTACTCGCCGACGCGCTTCGCCGCGGTGTCCCGGGATCCGAACGTCGCCGCGCTGTGCGAGCGCAGCCCGTCCGCCTACACGGCGGTGCTGGCGTGCGTGGAGTACCTCAAGCGACTGTCGCCCGAGCGCCGGGCGCCGATCCTCCACCGGCTCCGCAGCGAGCTGCCGGTGGAGCAGAACGAGGGCAACCGCTTCTTGACCTGGGACGAGGTTCGCGAGCTGCCCGGCTATGGGTTCGAGCTCGGCGCCCACACGGTGACGCACCCGATCCTCACCCAACTGCCCGAGCACAAGGTGGAGTGGGAGATGCTCCAGTCGCGCGGGATGCTGGAGCGCGAGACCGGCGTGCGGCCCACGCTGTTCTCGTATCCCAACGGCGACACCAACGCCGCGGTGAGCGCGGTGGCGATGCGCCACTTCGAGGCGGCGGTGGGCACGTGTCACCGCACGTGCGATCCGGACACGCCGCTGTTCGACCTGCCGCGCATCTACGCGCCGCCGGACGAAGTGGAGCTCGAGTACGTGCTCACGCGGTTGTTCCTGGCCAGCCCCGCGCGGCGGGTGAAGCGGCTGCGGCGCGACCTGATGCGGAAGATGACCTCGTAACCGGGAGGAGAGGCGATGGACGTGAGGGAGACGGTGCGGCCGGTGCTGGCGCTGCCCACGCTGGGGCCGTTCGACGTGGTGCCGCGGGCGCGCACGCGGGCGAAGGCGCCGTTCCCGCTGGGCGCGCCCGGGTTCGAGGCGACGTACCTTGGACGCAACGCGGTGTATCGGGCGGTGAAGCGGCTGGGGCTGTCCGGCGCGGAGGTCCTCGTTCCGGCCTACCACCACGGGGTGGAGATCTCCGCGTTGATCGAGGCCGGCGCCGATGTGCGGTTCGTCCGGGTGGACGGCGAGACGCTGATGCTGGACCTCGAGGACGCCGCCGCGCAGATGAGCCCGCGCACGCGGGCGCTGTACCTCATCCACTACGCGGGGTTCCCGCAGCCGCTCGACGCGGCGCGCGCGTTCTGCCGCAGGCACGGGCTCTGGCTGATCGAAGACTGCGCGCTGGCGACCTTCTCGTCGGATGGGACGCGCGCGCTGGGCAGCGTGGGCGACGCGGCGATCTTCTGCTTCTACAAGACCGTGCCGGTGCCGCACGGCGGAGGTCTGCTGATGCGGGTGGACCCGCAGGCGGCGACCGACGGCGAGCCGCTGAGCGCGCCGCCCTGGATGCCGACGATTTCCCACAGCGCCGGGTCCCTGTTCCTGACCGGAGAGCGGGCGCTCGGCCGACCCGGTGCGTGGGTCCGCCGCGTGGTGCGCGCGATGACCGACGCCTTCGTCGCGAAGGCCTGGGAGTCCGACGTCCCGGTGGGTACCCAGCACTTCGATCGCAACGTGGTGACGCTGGGGATGAGCTCGGTGACGCGGTGGATGATCCGGCACGTCGACGCGGAGAAGGTGGTGAGGCGCCGCCGCGAGAACTGGGCCGCGCTGCACCAGCGACTGGGAGGACTGAGGCCCCCGGTGTGGAAGGCGTTGCCGGAGGGTGTCTGCCCGCTCTTCTACGCCCTTCGGGTGGAGGACAAGGACCGGGTGCTCGAGCACCTGCATCGTCATCAGATCGAGGCGGTCGACTTCTGGCGCTGGTCGCACCCCGCGATGGACGCGTCGCGGTTCCCCGAGGTCGAGAGGCTCCGGCGCGAGGTGATCGAGCTGCCGTGTCACCAGGATCTGACGCGAGACGATCTCGAGCGGATCGCCGACGTCACCCGGGCCGCACTCTCTGCCTGAAGCGAACGACGCGAGGCGCGGACTCACCACTGCACGGCGGACTGCGCTGACGACGCAAGACGGCCGAACCGGGATGGCTGGACCGCGGATGCGGCACTTACGATGCGCGGCCGCTGACCCGCGACCGCGCAGAACCAGCGCCGCGTGACGGACGGACCGTGCTCGCGAAGCAAGACGGCTGACTCGCGGCGGCGCAGAGCCGGTGATGCGCCGCGGACGGACCGCGCAGGGCGCAGGACGGCGACTCGCGACGGCGCACAGCCCGCGCTGCGCCGCCGATGGACGCGGCTTCTTTCGCCCGAAGATGGACGGACACGGAATCGACCGGTCGATCCCCGCGAAAGTCGGGGTCGAAGCCGGACCCGTGACAGCGCAGCTCGGGCACGACCGCGTGCCGCAGGCTCACCTTCCCGTAAGGCGCGCGAGAGTCGCCCCCATTGATCGCCAGTGACGTCGTCGTCGGTACACCGCGAGGGTGAACGCCGCGTCTTCCGACGCCCTCGGCTCTGCCAGTGCCCACGGATGATCGGCCACTCGCCACCGGCGTTGGAAGCGATGGGGGCGGCTCGGTCGGTGACTCACGACGGCCCTGTTCCGCCGCAGCACCGCAAGACGACCGCTGGCCTCGATCGCGCCATCCGCCTCGGCGCTAAACCGCGCCGGCGCCTGGCATTTCCCCGACGGCGCGGATCAGCACCTCGCGCGGCCGCGCGCCGTCTGCCGGTCCCACGATGCCCTCGCGCTCCATGCGTTCGATCATCCGCGCCGCGCGGTTGTAGCCGATGCGCATCTTGCGCTGGAGCATCGAGATGGAGACCTGCTTCATCTCGCTCACGGTCGCCACTGCCTGGTCGTAGAGCTCGTCGGAGAGATCGTCCTCCTCGGCGCCGCCTTCGCTCTCCTCGTCGCGCGGCTTGAGGATCGACTCGTCGTAGACCGGCTTGCCCTGCGCCTTGAGGTGTTCGACCACGCGGCTGATCTCGGCCTCGGAGACGTAGGCACCGTGCACGCGCTGCAGGTGCGCGCTGGTCGGCGGCATGATGAGCATGTCGCCCATCCCGAGGAGCGACTCCGCGCCGACCGTGCCGAGGATCGTCATCGAGTCCGGCTTGGAGCGCAGCATGAAGCTGATGCGCGTGGGGAAGTTGGCCTTGATGACGCCGGTGACCACGTCCGTCGACGGCCGCTGCGTGGCCACCATCAGGTGGATGCCGGCCGCGCGCGCCATCTGCGCCAGCCGCGCGATGTACGTCTCCACCTCGCGCGAGGCGACCATCATCAGGTCGGCCAGTTCGTCGATGATCACCACGATGTAGGGCAGCTTCCGCAGTTGCTTCTTTCCGTCCTCCTCCGACGCCGGTTCGGTAGCGGCGGCAGGGGCGGCGGACGAGGCTTCCTCCACGTCGGGAGCGATCTCCTCGGGCGCGGCGGAGAGGACCTCCGGCTCCGGCGCCTTTTCGGCCACCACCGCCTCGCGGACGTCCTCCGGCTCGTCCTTCGGCGCCGCCACACCGATCTTCTCCGCGGCGGAGGCGCGCTGGATGGCCTCCTCCTCGGTCTCGCCGGCGGCGACGTCGATGATCATCATCTTGCGCTTCTTCGGCGCGGCCTCCGGAGCCGGCTCGGGCTTCGGCGCCTCCACCTGCTTCGCGGAGGTCTGCGCCGGCGCAATGATGCGGCCCTCGACGACGCTGGCGTCCTTCTTCAGCTTCTCCTTCACGTCGGCGGTGGCCGACTCCACCAGCTTGTTGTAGCCGGCGATGTTGCGCACCCCCGCCTCGGCGAGCAGCGCGTAGCGGCGCTCCATCTCCTCCACCGCCCAGCGCAGCGCGAGCGCCGCCTTCTTCGGATCGGTCACCACCGGAAGCAGAAGGTGCGGGATGCCCTCGTAGACGGAGAGCTCCAGCATCTTCGGGTCCACCATGATGAAGCGGACCTCCTCCGGCGTGCTCTTGAGCAGGATGCTCATGATCATCGCGTTCACCGCGACCGACTTGCCGGAGCCGGTGGTGCCGGCGATCAACAGGTGCGGCGCCTTGGCGAGATCGAGCACGTACGGCATGCCCTCGATGTCCTTGCCGAGGCACATGGTGAGCTTGGAGGCCGACTTCTGGAACGCGTCCTGTTCGGCGATCTCCTTGAGCACCACGATCTCGCGGTCCTTGTTCGGGACCTCGATGCCCACCACGCCCTTGCCCGGAATCGGCGCGACGATGCGCACGCGCATCGCCTCCATCGCCATCGCCAGGTCATCCGCGAGCGCGGCGATCTTCGAGACCTTGATGCCGGGGCCCGGGAGGAACTCGTACATCGTGACCACCGGGCCCGGGCGGATCTCCACCACCTCGCCGACGATCCCGAAGTCCGCCAGCTTGGCGCGCAGCTTCTCCGCGGTGGAGAGGAACGCCTCCTTGTCCAGCGCAGTGCGCTCCTTCTTGTTCCACTCCAGCACCTCGTCGATCGGCGGGAGCGTGAAGCTCTTCCGGTCGCCCACGAACTGGAACTGCTCCTGTTCCTTCTTCCGCGTCGGCTTTGGCGGTGCCTTCGGCTCGACGATGACGGGCGTCCGCGCCAGCGCGGTCGTCGGCGGGGTGGAGACGGCAGCGGGCGCCGCAGTGGCCGGAGCCGGCGGCGGGTTCTCCATTGCGGCGGCCGGCACGGGCGGGACCGACGGCGCAGGGGCCGGGGCCGTCGCGACCGCCGGAGCGGGCGGAGTGGACGGGGCGGTGACGATGTTCGGCGTCTTTCGCGCCTTCTTCGGTTCAACCTCCGCGGGCGGAGGCGGCAACAGCGCGCTCACCCAGGCCGGCTCGCCTGCGGGCACCACGACCGCGGGCTCGGCGCGCTCGGAGGCGGGGAGCACGGCGGGCGCGCTCTCCGGCCGCTTCGCGCCGCGGTCGTCAGCGGGCTCCTTCGCTCTGGACTTCGCCGCCTGACGCGCCAGCGCTTCGGCCTCGCGCGCCTTGAGCGCTTCGCGCGACAGCCGCTCCGCCTCTTCGGCGATGGCTTCTGCTTCGGCGATCTCCCGCTCCTGTTCCGCGAGCTCCTCCTCGTCGGCCTCGAGCTGCGCGAGGAACGCGGCCTCCTCGGCCTTCGCCTTGAGCGCCGCCTCGCGCCGCGCCACCGCCGCGGCCTTCTGCGCCTCGATGAAGGCGGCGAACGCGGCCTGCAGACGCCGGCCGCCCGTTGAAAGCGCCGCCCACGCCGCCGCGCAGAGCTTTAGGAACACGAACTGGGTCCCGATGATGGCCGCCGCCGCGGACACAGCGGTGACCAGGATCACCGTGCCCACGGTGGAGAACATCCCCTCGAGGGTCTGGCCCAGCACCTGACCCACCCAGCCGCCGGGAGGGTGCGCCCAGCCCGGTTCGCGGCCGAAGACGAGCTCGGCCAGCACGGCGGTGCTGACCAGGAGCACCGCCGCCGACAGCACCTGCGGCCAACGCCGGCGCGACCGGCCGACGAAGATCACCATCGCCGCGTAGAGGCCGGCGATCGGCAGCACGTACGCGCAGATCCCGAAGGTGCCGCGCAGCGCCTCCGCCATGAGGTGGCCGGCTGGTCCGATGGCGTTGTGGTAGCCGGGCCCGGCGCGGTCGTGTGGATCGAAGGTGGCAGTCGCGAGGAGCGCGAGCAGCGAGAAGGCCAGCACGAAGACGCCGATCACCGCACGCCGCCCCGCGCCGTGGGTCTGGAGCTTCTTGTCGGAGATCTGCCGCTTGCGGCTCTGGATCTCCTGTCTGGAGAGCACCGACTTTTCCGCGCGCTTCGCCTTCGCCGCCATGTGTGGTGACACCTCGGAATGCCCCGTGAAGACGGGACCTTGTGTGGCCGCCGACAGGCGTGTCGCACGCTGTAGCGGCTCCGGCGGCGGAGTGTAGGAGGGGGCTCCGGACGGGCAATTTTTTGGCCGCGTCCGGGCGGATGCCCTCCGTGCGGCGGTGCACATCGCGCGGATGCATGTCCTACACGCAAAAGGGAACGGGTATGGTGCCGCCGCCCATGGACGTCCGCTGCGAACGCTGCAAGACCGAGTACGAATTCGACGACGCACGCATCACTGAAGCCGGTGTCACCGTGAAGTGCACCTCCTGCGGGCACGTCTTCAAAGTGAAGAAGAAGGCGCTCGTGGTGACGGTCCCGGTCAAGCCCGGTGAGGCGCAGACGTCGGTCCCGGCGCTGGGCACCAACTCGCCGCTGGAGCGGCCGCGGGAGTGGAAGGTCCGCCAGGCGAACGGGAACCTGTTCACCTTCAAGGAGCTCACCACGCTCCAGAAATGGATCGTCGAACGCAAGGTGACGCGCGACGACGAGATCAGCCTCACCGGCGAGACCTGGAAACGGCTGGGCAACATCGCCGAGCTGGCCAGCTTCTTCCAGGTGGTCGACGAGGCGCAGAAGGCGGCGCAGCTCCAGGCGCTGCAGTCTCAGGGATTGCTCACGCCGATGGTGCCTCCGACGCCGTCCACGGTGGCGGCGCCGTCTCAGCCCATCGGAGTGCCCGGAGTCGCCTCGTCGCCCTTGCCGGCCGCGCCGGGCGCCGCGATGACGCCGGGCGCCGCGATGACGCCGGGCGCCGCGATGACGCCGGGCGC
>JADGHL010000098.1 GCA_019686135.1 Myxococcaceae bacterium
CCACGCCGCCGTCCGCGCCGCCGTCCCCCACGCCCCCATCGCCAACACCGCCGTCAGGCACCCCGCCATCCGGGCAGACGTCCCGGGCGATCGGCGAGATGCGGAAGACAGTGCCGTTGTTGCCCTGCTCGCCGAGCGCGCCGACGTAGAGATCGCCGTCCGGACCGACCTGGAAGGAGATGGGCAGCTTCCCGCTGAAGGTGGCCAGATCGCCGCGGGCGACGCCGCCGTCGGTGGGCAGCCCGTCGCGCGTGGCGTTCACGTTGAGGAAGAAGAGGTGGCGGTTCGCGTTGTCGCCGAAGTAGTAGCGGCCGCGCCAGGGCGCCGGCCAGCTGCAGGTGTCGACGAAGGTGCCGCCGTTGATCGACGTGCACTGGCCGTCCACGCCGCCAGCTCTCGCCCCGTGGCGGCAGAAGTAGACCGGATCCACGCAGTTGCCGGAGCCGGGCGTGAGCTGTTCGCACCGTGACGGGTCCTGCCCCGCCGCGCCCTCGCGCAATGGCCAGCCGTAGTGCTTGCCCTTTCGCACGATGTTCAGCTCTTCGTGGGTGATCTCCCCCACGTCGCCCACCCAGAGGTTACCGGTGACGCGGTCGAACGAGAGCCGCCACGGGTTGCGGAAGCCCCAGGCGAAGATCTCCGTCCGCGGCGCCGCGGAGATTCCTGGATCCACCTGCACGCCGCAGGTGGCACCGCACGCCGTGCCCGCGTCCATGTTCACCAGCGGGTTGTCGTCGGGGATCGTCCCGTCGAGGTTGATGCGCAGCACCTTGCCGTTGGCGTTGCTCAGGCAGGTGGCGAACCAGTTGGTGATGTTCTGACCCGGCGGCGCGTTGGAGTTGCAGCCGGTGTCGCCCACCCCCACGTAGAGCTTGCCGTCGGGGCCGATGGCGAGGCCGCCTCCGTCGTGGTTGGCGGGTCCGCGCAGGCCGCTCAGCAGCACCGTCTCGCTGTTCAGCTCCAGTTGGCCGGTCGCGGGATCGAGCACGAACCGGCTGACGCGGTGGCGGTTGAGGTCGTCACACGGCACCGTGCCCAAAGCGTCCCGGCACGAGTAGTAGAGGTAGATGAAGTGGTTGTCGGCGAAGTGGGGATCCACCTCCACGCCGAGAAGCCCCTTCTCGCTCGAGGTATCCACCGGCACCGCCCCCGCCGGCGACGAGGTGCCCAGCCGCACATCGCCCAACAGGACCGACCCGTCCTTCTCCACGATCAACAGCCGGCCGTCGGGGAGAAAGCGCATGTCGGTGACCGCGCCGAGGTTGCTCACCACCGGGGTGAGCGTGAACGCGGCGGCGGCTTCGGGAGAGAGGCTGTCCTGCGCGCGCGAGAGTCCGGACGCCACGAGGACCAGGCACACGGCACCCAACGACGAAGACGAGATGCGCTTTCGCACGGGAATGCTCCCTCTGGTTCGGCCCGGAAGGTTTTCGGAAGTCTGGCCTGATCCGGGTGTGGTGGAAAGCACGGCCTGCGGGATGGCTCCGGGGCTGAGAAAATCTTTGTCCACCGCGGTCAGCGCGCTTCCCGGCGGCGCGGGGCCCTGCGCGAGCGTCACGCACCCGACGGGCCAACGCCGCACCGCCACACGAAAGCCCGCAGTGCAGGGTCGCGGTACGCGTCTTGATACGAACGCGGCTGCACGACTCCGCGCGCTCGCCGCGCCGAGTCACGCTCGGGGAGAGGGGATGGCGAGGGGAATCCGCAGGGCGGTGATGGGGGCGCTGGCCCTCCAGGCAGGATTGCTCGGCGCGTGTCACGACGGTGACTACGTGCGCAACGTCCACGCGACCGCCGTCTTCGACCAGGCGGCGCTGGACTTCGGCCGCGTGCCGGTGGGGGAGTGGCGCGAGAAGGAGATCACGGTCCGGAACGTGGGCTACGTCCCGTTCAGCCTGATCGAGGCGTTGGAGCTGGAGGACAACCCGTCATTCGTGGTGGAGGCGAAGCGCGATCTCATCCGGTCCGGCGAGACGCGCGCGGTGAAGGTGCGGTTCCACCCGGTCAGGGAGGGGGAGATCACCGCTTCGGTGAAGGTGGACGTGGACGCGCGCAACCGGCCCGAAGAGCCGGTGCGGCTGCGCGGCGTGGGCGCGCCGGCGGAGGTCATCGTGGACCCGCCGCAGCTCGAGTTCGAGACGCTCGAGGTCGACTCGGAGCGCACCCTGCCGGTGACCATCGCCAACCCGGGGGACTTGCCGCTTTCGGTGTCGCTCAAAGGAGAGGACGCGAGCGAGTTCAGGGCCGACAAGCTCACCATCCCGCCGTTCGGCAAGGTGAAGCTGTCCGCGACGTTCCGGCCGAAGACGGTGGGCGCGCGGGCGGCGCGGATCGAGATCAACGCGTGCGGCGACTGCACGCCGTCCGTGGTGCCGATGACCGGGCGTTCGGTGCCGAGCGCGTTCGAGTTCAAACCCTCGCCGGTGCCCTTCCAGGACACGCCCGTGCACGAGACCTCACGCTCGTGGACGCAGATGACCAACGTGACGTGGCGACCGGTGAAGGTGCTAACGATCTCCACGAGCGATCAGGCCTTCCACACGCTCACCGATCTGACCGAGCGCACCGTGCAGCCGGGCGAATCGGTGAAGGTGGACATGGAGTTCGCGGCGCGGTTCGCGGGCCCGAACGTCGGCAAGATGATGGTGGACTACCTCTCCGATCGCACCCGCAGGTCGGAGGTGATGCTCGACGCGCGCGGCGGTCAGCCGCAGCTGGCGCTCACGCCGATCGACATCGACTTCGGGCGCGTCCCGAAGGGCGGCAAGGTGGAGGCCACCGTGCGGTTGACCAACGCGGGCGCCAACGGCGATCTCCACTTCGTCGGCGTGCGCGGCGAAGGCCCCGGCGTGGCGCAGTTCAACGTCGGCCCGGCCACCACACCCGATGGGACCGAGCATCCCTACAGCGGTGGCGCGTGGCCGGACGTGGTGGCGCCGGATGTGCCGATCGCCCCCGGCGACGACTTTCTGGACGTGAAGGTGTTCTTCGAGCCCACGGCCGTGGGCGACTTCCAGGCCACGCTGGTGTTCCGGTCCGACGCGATCTTCAACGCCGAGCGGACGGTGACGGTGAAGGGATCGGCGTGGGACACCGGAACGTGCAAGTGGCGCGTTCTGCCGTGGCCGGAGCTGGACTTCGGCAACGTCCCGCCCCGTCAGGAGGGCGTGCTCGGCTTCAGGTTCGAGAACGCGGGCACGGACATCTGCGCGGTCAAGGACATCCACCTCAGCCATGACGGCGGGGGCGTGTTCTTCATGCCCGGCGGCGCGCTCACCGGCGGCGTGGTCCTTCAGGACGACGCGTTCAGCGCGATGATCGGCTTCTACACGAAGACGGCGGGGACCTTTACCGGCGAGCTCGAGCTGACGGTGAACGATCCCGCGGCGCCGGTGATCAAACTGCCGCTCCGGGCCATCAGCACGGACAGCTGCATCGTGGCCAACCCGCGCCCGCTCGACTTCGGGCCGATCCGCTACGACTGCCAGCCCGAGCCGCGGACGACGCTGGTCTCCAACGCCTGCTCGGTGCCGGTGACCATCCGCCCGGAGGACATCACGCTCGATCCGGGCACCTCCGAACAGTTCCACATCACCCGGAAGCCCACCGCGCCGGTGACGCTGCAGCCCGGTGAGGGCTTCGAGCTGGAGGTGACGTACGACCGCACCGTGCTCGGGCAGCACTACGCGGGGATCAAGGTGAAGCCCACCAACGAAGCGGTGCCGTACCTCATCCCGCTGTGGGCGGAGACCAACCACGAAGGCAGCGCGGTCGACCGCTTCGTGCAGGGGCAGGCCAATCAGCTGGATGTGCTGTTCGTCGTGTCGAACACCACCACCATGCAGCCGTGGCAGCAGCGGTTGCAGCAGGCGATCCCCGGCTGGCTCGCCGAGGCCGAGGCCGCCGGGCTGTCGATGCAGGTCGGCGTGACGACGACCGGGTTGGTGGAGCGCAGCCCTGCGTGCGGCGGCGGCGCCAACGGTGGCGAAGCCGGGCGGCTCTTCCCGGTGGACGGATCGCGCGAACGGATCGTCCAGGGCACGCCGGCGCGCGCCACCACGCTGCAAGAGAACGTGGCGGTGGGGCTATGCCACAACCTCCCGCAGGGCCTGGAGACGATGCGGATGGCCCTGTCCACGCCGCTCATCGACCACGTGGACGATCCGCGGACGCTGCAGGCGAACGACGGAAACGCGGGCTTTCTGCGCCCGAGCGCGCGGCTGGCCGTCGTCTTCGTGGCCGACGAGGACGACTACTCGGGGTTCGATCCGAAGAGCTACGTGAAGTTCCTGCAGTCGCTCAAAGGCCCCAACATGTCGCACCGGACCCAGGCGTACGCGCTGGTGCCGGACGCGGGCGGCGTGTGCGGAGCGGGCCAGACTGCGGGCGGCCCGGCCGTGCGGTACATGGCGGTGGCCAGCGGCACCGGCGGCGCGAGCGCATCGATCTGCGGCGGCGTGAGCACCTACCAGGCGCTGTTGAGCCGCGTGCTGGCGCGCGCGGCGGGCCCGCAGGCGGACTTCACCCTGACCTTCCAGGCCGCCGGCGCGGCGGACATCCAGGTGCTGGTCGACGGCGTCGAGGCGCCGAAGGAGAACTGGACGTACGACGCGGGGAGGAACGCGGTGATCTTCACCAGCGGGCACGTGCCGGCGCCGGGGCAGAACATCGAGGTCCGGTACTCGGCGCAGTGCGGGGTGGTGACGCAGTAGACGGTCGCGTCCGTCTGCTATCCTCGGCCGCGTCCCCCGCATGCTCGAGACGTTCGGCCGCTACCAACTCATCCGCAGGCTCGCCGTCGGTGGCATGGGCGAGGTGTTCCTGGCGCGGCAGGTCGGCGTCGGAGGGTTCGAGAAGCTGCTGGTGGTCAAGCGCATCCTCCCCCACCTCGCCCAGGAGGAGGACTTCATCGAGATGCTCTTCGACGAGGCGCGGATCGCCGCCGCCCTCAACCACCCGAACATCTCGCAGATCTTCGATCTCGGGGACGTCGACGGCGTCTACTACATCGCCATGGAGTACGTGCATGGCGACTCGCTGCGCGCCGTCAACATGCGCGCGAACGCGGAGCTGGGCGGGATGCCGCTGGCGCTCAAGTGCCGGATCATCGCGGACACCGCCGCCGGGCTGGACTACGCCCATCGCGCGAAGACCGCCACCGGAAAGCCGCTCGGCCTCATCCACCGCGACCTGTCGCCCCAGAACATCCTCGTCGGCTTCAACGGCGCGGTGAAGATCATCGACTTCGGGGTGGCCAAAGCGGTGGGGAAGATCTCCGAGACGATGACCGGGCACATCAAGGGCAAGTACGCGTACATGTCCCCGGAACAGGCCCGCGGCGCGGAGGACCTCGACTACCGTTCGGACATCTTCGGCCTGGGCATCGTCTTCTACGAGCTGCTCACCAGCCAGCGCCTGTTCAAGCGCGAGTCGGAGACGGCCACGCTCAAGGCGGTGGTGAGCGCGAAGATCGACCCGCCCTCCGCGCTGACGAAAGGCATCCCCCGGGAGCTCGATAAGATCGTCCTGCGCGCGCTGGAGCGCGAACGCAGGCACCGCTACCAGTCCGCGGCCGAGCTCCAGATGGCGATCGAAGACTTCATGGTGGAGCAGCGGCTGGCGGGCAGCACCGCGCACCTTTCCGCGTTCATGCAGTCGCTCTACGGCAGCGAGGCCGAGGACCGCCTCCACTCGGAGCCCACGGAGATCGCCGTCTCGCCGTTCGCCCGCGCTTCGGGCGAACGCTCCCGCGGGACGGGCAGCCGTGCGAAGGCGCACAAGAAGGGCTGAACCGCCCGACTACAGCGTGCTCAGCGCCACCCGGTAGAGGGCGCGGTAGCCCAGCCGCGGCGCGGGTTCGATGGCGTCCGCATCGAACGCCTCCTTGAGCAGCGCCCGTCCCTCCGGTGTGTCTCCGAGGGTGAGCAGCACGCGCTCTAGCACCTCCAGCGCCTGCGGATCCGACACCGGCGAGACCACCACCCCGTCGTTGGGCGCCTCCTCGGTGAAGGCCAGCACGCGGAACCTCGAGGCCCACTCCGGTGCAATCTCCGGGATCGCCGTGACGTCCGGCCGCGCTTCGCGGCGGGCAGGCGCGAACGCGCTCGTCACGTCCGCGCGTCCTTCGGCCACCGCGGCGAGCGCCGCGCGGTACGAACCGGCGAACGTCTGGCTGAAGAACGTCTTCGAAGGGTTCATCCCGCGGGCGCGTAGAAGCGCCAGCGGCAGAAGGTAGCCGGCCACCAAATCCTCATCGACCCACACGGCGCGCGTGCCGGAGAGCCCCTCCAGATGGGCCGGTCCATCCTCGCGGCAGACCAGCGCGGCGCGGTACACGGAGACGCCATCGCGTACGCCGCGGACCACCACGCGCGCGCCCATCGACTCCACGCGCGCGCAGACGAACGGCGGCGCCCACGCGGCGTCCACCCGGCCGGCCAGAAGGTCCCGCGCGAGCGCGTCGTACGCCGACGCCACCGACACCTCCACCGGACGATCCGCCGCGCGCGTGAGGAACGCAGCCAGACGCTCGCCGCGCTCGTGCGCGGCCTCCGCCCCCAGCGACGGCGGGAGCAGGAAGCGGAGCTCGTGACGGACGGGCCGAAGTGGCGGGGGCATACGCGACGTCAGGACCGGGCCGGGCCGAGGCCGGCCTCCTTGCGCAGACGGGCGACCTCGTCGTCCGCGAGCCCGAAGGTGGCCTGGAGCAGCTCGAGGATTCTCTCCTGCGGCCGCCGGTCCGGGCCGGCGGCGGCGATCCGCGCGGCGAGCCGGAACGCCTTCTGCCGCTGCGCGTGCGTGGTGAGCCCGTGGGCCAGCACGGTCATCCGCCGCGCCAGCCCCTCGCTGGAGAGCGCGCTCACCGCGTCGCTGACGAAGGCCATCGCCCGTTCGGCGCTGACGTTCTCGAAGATCGGATCGCCCGCGAACGTCTCCACCAGCGCGCGGGTCTCCTGTTCGCTGGGCTTCCCGTCCGCGGCGGAGACCAGCACCATCACCTCCGCGTAGAGCCGCTCCAGCGGCTCACCCAGCGCCTCCGCCAGCGACCCACCGTGCTCGATGACGTCGATGATCTGCGCGACCTCCTGTTCGGAGATCCCCAGCGCGGCCTGGAAGGTCTTGAGCAGCCCCAGCTCGGCGCGGGTGGCGCGCCGATCGGCGAAGGCGACCGCGGCGGCCAGCCCGAAGGCCAGCATCCGGTTCTTGTGATCCGGCAGCCGGTCACGCAGCGACTGGAGGATGTCCTCGAGCTTGACGGCCGAAGCCAGCCGCGCCACCGACGCTTCCACGAGAGCGTTGAGCTCGTCGGAGCGCGTGCCTTCGAACTCGGGGCGTTCGAGCACGCGGCGCAGGAGCGTCTGCATCTCCACCTGCGTGACCCGCCCGTCGGCGATCGCCGCCAGCAACATCGCCTCGACCAGAGCGGCGTTCCGCTCCTGGCGTGCCTTTATGACCTCGTCTCGCGCCACGGTTCCCTCCCGGTTTCGTCCCCGGCCCGCGGCGTGTCCGCCGCCGTTTTCAGTTGCACCAGCGGCGCCGGCGGCTCGGGCCCATCCAGCGCCACCGGATCCGGCGCGCTCGCCGGCGTGAAGAGCGACTTGTCGAGCAGGTGCGACGGCCGCACGTTCCCCAGCGCCGCCAGAAGGCTCCGGCGCAGGTCGGGGATCTCCGCGCCGAGTTCGTCGATCCACCGCTTCACCCGCTTGCGCTTGAGGTTCTCCTGCGAACCGCAGAGGTCGCACGGGATGATGGGGAACGCGCGCAGCTCGGCGTAGCGGGCGATCTCCTTCTCCGGCGCGTAGCAGAGCGGGCGGATGACGGTGTTGCGGCCGTCGTCGGAACGGAGCAGAGGCGGCATCGCCTTGATCGACCCGGCGAACAGGAGGTTCAGCATCAGGGTCTCGATCAGATCGTCGCGGTGGTGCCCCAGCGCGATCTTGTTGCAGCCCATCTCCACCGCGGCGTTGTAGAGGATGCCGCGCCGCAGCCGCGAACAGAGCGAGCACTGCGTCTGCCCGGGCTTCAGCTTCTCCTTGACGATGGAGTACGTGTCCTCCTTGAGGATCCGGTACTCGAAGCCCTCGCGGGCGAAGTACTCCGGCAACACGTGCGCGGGGAACCCGGGGTGGCCCTGGTCGAGGTTCACCGCAATCAGCGAGAAGCGCACCGGGGCCTTCTTCTGCAGCTCGCGGAGCAGCCACAGGAGCGTGTGGGAGTCCTTGCCGCCGGAGACGGCGACGAGGATCCGGTCGCCGTCGGCGATCAGGTCGAAGTCGGCGATGGCCCGGCCCATGTGGCCGAGCAGCGACCGCTCGAGCTTTTCCACTTCGGTCATCAAGGCGAACGGCTCCCTATCAGCTTCCCCAAAACGATCCCACCGGCGAGTCCTGTCATATAGGGTGCCCCGCCCATGCCGAACTGGCCCGAAGGTGCCATCGACGTCGAGACCGCGGAGGCCGTCCGCCAGGCCGCCGACCACGTCCAGGGCGCGAAGGAGCTCGCGGTCGACGTCGAAGCGGACGCCATGCACGCCTTCCGGGCGCGCCTGTGCTTCGTGCAGGTCGCGACCGACGAGCGCGTCTATCTCTTCGATACCCTGCGCCCGGAGGTGCGCGCGGACAGCCTCGCGGCAGTGTTCGCCGATCCGGCGCGCACCAAGTTCTTCCACGCCGCCGGCGGCGATCTGCAGTACCTCGCCGAGGTCGGCGTGCGCATCAGGGGGCTGTTCGACACCCACCGCGCCGCCACGCTGCTCGGGTGGCAGAAGGTGGGGCTGGCGGACCTCGTGCGCGAACGGCTGGGCATCGAGCTCAAGAAGGAGCACCAGCAGTCGGACTTCTCGATCCGCCCGCTCCCGCCCGGGATGCGCGAGTACATCGCGGACGACGTCCGCTACCTGGTGGAGATCGGCCGGCAGGTCCGCGAGGAGTGCCGCAAGGCGGACATCCTGGAGGAGGTGGAGCTGGACTGCGCCCGCATCGCCGAGGAGGCCGCGGAGCGTCCGGCGGAGGGCGCGCTGTTCCGGCCGAAGCTGCCGCGCCACCAGCTCAAGCCCGCCGAGTACGCGCTGGGGCTGGCGATCGCCGCGCGGCTCAACGCCCTGCGCCTTCAGTGGGCAGAGGCGGCGAACGTCCCGATGGGGCGGATGCTCTCCAACGCGGCGATCACCGCCATCGCCACGCGCCCGCCGTCGACGCTGAAGGAGCTGGCGCGGCTGGAGGGCGTGCGCGGCGCGTTCGTCCGCGAGCACGGCGAGGAGGTGCTGAGCGCCATCCGCGAGCTCATCGCGCTGCGGCGCGAGGGGAAGCTGCCTGTGCCGGAGGAGGACCGGGGGCCGCGCGATCCGAACCGCCGCAAGCGCGCCGAGGCGCTCAAGGAGTTCCGCACCGAGAAGGCGAAACAGCGCGGCGTCACCGGGTCGGTCATCCTCTCCAACGCGCTGGTGGACGACCTGTCCGCCTGCGCGCCCCGCTCCCTCGAAGAGCTCGCCACGAACCGCTGGCTGGGCGAGAAGCGGATCCGCCTGTACGGCGCGGAGCTGGTCGAGCTGCTGGCGAAGTTCCGCTGACGGACGCTGCGCCCGCGCTCAGCGCTTCCACGCCAGCGTCATGCCGTCGCGCACGGTGAGCTGGACCTTCTCCACCCGCGGGTCCTTCGCCACCTTCTCGTTGAAGGCGACGATGGCGCGGTCACTCTCCGACTTCGGGTCCAGCACGCGGCCGCTCCACAGCGTGTTGTCCGCGACGATCAACCCATGCGGCCTCACCAGCGGCAGGACCGCGTCGAAGTACGCGGAGTAGTTCTCCTTGTCCGCGTCGATGAACACGAGGTCGAACGGCCCCTTGAGCGTGCGGATCGTCTCCAGCGCCGGCCCCATCCGGATGTGGATCTTCTTCCCGTGCGGGCTCTTCGCGAAGTAACGGCGCGCCATCTCCTCCGCCTTCGGATCGATGTCGCAGGTGATGAGCTCGCCGTCCTCCGGCAGCCCCTCCGCCATCATCAGGGCCGAGTAGCCGGTGAACATGCCGAACTCCAGGACCCGCCGCGCGTTGCACAGGCGCACCAGCATCCGGAGGAACGCACCTTCCAGCGGCCCCACCTGCATGCCCGGCGCGGTCATCTTCGCGCGCGTCTCCACCTCCAGCTCGTCCAGGAGCGGCGCCGGCGGTTCGGTGTGGCGCCGCGCGTACTCTTCAAGCGCTTCGATGACGATGTTGGCCATGCGCGCGCTCTTATCGCATCGGCGCGGGCGGCGGCGCAGACTATGGCGCGTATTTGCCCTTCAGATAGGTGATGAACGCCTCGTCCCCGAGGCCGCGGCCGGTCACCTTCGTCACCAGCTCCTCGGCGGGGTAGCGGTAGCCCTGGCGGTGGATCTTCTCGCGCAGCCAGTCCCTCACCACAGTCAGTCGTCCTGCGCGCAGCGTGTCGTCGAGGTCCGGAAGGTCGCGCTTCATCGCCTCGAAGATCTGCGCGGCGTACAGGTTCCCCAGCGTGTAGGTGGGAAAGTAACCCAGCTCGCCCCAGGCCCAGTGGATGTCCTGCAGCACGCCCTCGAGGTCGTCGCGCGGGCGGACGCCGAGGAACTTCTCGGTGCGGTCGTTCCACGCGGCGGGGAGCTCGTCCAGCGGGAGCTCGTCGTGAATCAACAGAAGCTCCAGCTCGAAGCGCAGCGCGATGTGCAGGTTGTAGGTGACCTCGTCGCTCTCCACGCGGTTCACCGAACGCGTGACGCGGTTGACGGTCTGAAGGAACACATCGAGCGTCACGCCGCCCAGCTCCGCGGGGAAGTGCTGCACGAGGATGGGGAAGTAGTGCTCCCAGAACGGGCGGCTCCGGCCGATGACGTTCTCCCACAGCCGTGACTGGGATTCGTGCAGGCCCATCGACGGTGCGGCGGCCAGCGGCGTGCGAAAGTGCTCGGGCGAAAATCCCTGTTCGAAGAGCCCGTGGCCGCCCTCGTGGATGGTGCTGAAGATCGTCCCCAGCGGGTTCTGCGGATCGACGCGGGTGGTGAGGCGGACATCCCGCGGGTGCGAGCCACCGGTGAACGGGTGGATGCTCCGGTCCTGCCGTCCCGCCTCGAGGTCGAAGCCCATGTCGCCAAGGAGCAGGAGCGTGAACGCCCACTGCTTGTCGCCATCGAAGGTCTTGCCGGCCACCACGTCCGGTCCCCCGGAGCGCTCCGGCCGGGTCAGCGACTGGACCATGGGGATGAGGCGATCGCGCAGCCCCTCCAGGGTCGGGCGCAGCCGGGCCACGGTCATCCCGGGCTCGTAGTAGTCGAGCAGCGCGTCGTAGCGTTCGCCGCCGTGCCCGAGCGCGTCCGCCTGTTCGCGGCGCAGCTCCAGGAGCCGCTTCAGCGCCGGCCGGAAGCGGGCGAAGGTGCGCGCCTCGCGCGCCTCCCGCCAGGCCGCGACGCCGGCCGCCTGCGCTTCGGCGAGCGCGCGCACCAGCTCCGGCGGCACTTTGACCGCGCGGTCGCGCTCCTGCCGGAACACGCGCAGCATGGCGCGCTCGTCGTCGGTGAGATCGGGCATCGCCTGCGCCTCGGCGAGCAGCTCGCCCACCCTCGGGTCGACCAGCCGCTCGTGATAGAGGCCTTGCAGCGTGGAGAGCTGCTGCCCGCGCGCGTCGTGCGCCTTCTCGGGCATGTACGTCTCCTGATCCCAGGTGAGCAGGCCGATGACGCCGGAGAGATCCTTCAGCTCCTCCATCCGGCTCCGCAGGCGCGCAAAGCGTCGATCCATGCGGGCGATCTACTTCAACCGGCCACAGCCCGCCCGGATCAACGCTGGACGATCGCGCTGCGACGGAACGCGAGGTCGCGCTCCGAGGTGACGATCGCCCGCGCGCCCAGCTCGATCGCCAGCAACCACGCGATGGCGGTGAGCGTCTCGCTGTTCCGGTTGGCGAGCGCGATCACCCCCAGCACCACCCCGACCACGCCGTAGCCCACGTCCCAGCCCCACCGCGGATACCGGTCGAAGAGCGCCGCCGCTCCGCGGAACACGCCGTTGACAATGAAGAAGATCCCGAACGCCAGCGCGATGGCCGAGGTGGGCAGACCGATCTGGAAGATGAGGAACAGCGCCATCAGACACGGCAGCAGCCCGGCGAGGCCGATCCGCACCGCACGCTTCGCCGACTCGCGCGCCACCGCGGCGTCGATCAACTCCACGATTCCGCTGACGAGCAGGATGATCCCCAGCACCGCGGACCACCGCGTCGCGCCGAAGCCGGCCAGCGCCACGGTGCAGACACACAATGCGAACAGCACCAGCGTGGTGAACAGCGTCCGGCGCCCGGGCGCGTCCTGTGGGACGTGCGGGTGCGCGTGCCTGCGGTGCCTCATCTCCATGACGATCCCCTCGCCCTCACGCCTGCAGATGGACCCGACCGCCATCGGCAGCACGGAGCAGGTGGGCGGGCGGTCGTGCCGGCGCGCGGGGAGCGCCAGGGCCTCCGGCCGTTTCAAATGCCGGGCCGGCCCACGCCGAACCAGATGAAGCCGCGCTCGCGCATCGCCTCGGGGCTGAAGACGTTGCGGCCGTCGAAGATGACCGGCTCCTTCATCAGCGCCTTCATCCGGTCGAAGTCGGGGTGGCGGAACTCGTTCCACTCGGTCATCAGGAAGAGCGCGTCCACGCCCTCCAGCGCCTCGTACGGAGTGGACGCGTAGGTGACGCGCTCGCCGAAGAGGCGGCGCGCGGAGCGGTGCGCGACGGGGTCGTGCACGCGGACCTTCGCGCCCTTGCCGAGCAGGCCCTCCACCAGCGTGATGGCCGGCGCCTCGCGCATGTCGTCGGTCTTCGGTTTGAAGGCCAGACCCCACACCGCGAATGTGCGCCCATCCAGCGCGCCGAAGTGCTTCACCGCCCGCATCAGCAGGAGCCCCTTCTGCCGTTCGTTGGTGCGCTCCACCGCGCGCAACAGCTCGAAGTCCAGGCCGTGGTCGCGCGCGGTGTGGACCAGCGCCTTGACGTCCTTGGGGAAGCACGAGCCGCCATAGCCCACGCCCGGGAAGAGGAACGGGTAGCCGATGCGCCGATCCGCCCCCATCCCCTTGCGCACCTGATCGACGTCCGCGCCGACGCGTTCGCACAGAAGCGCGATGTCGTTCATGAAGGAGATCCGCGTGGCCAGCATCGCGTTGGCGGCGTACTTCGTCAGCTCCGCCGAGCGCGGATCCATGAAGAGGATCGGGTGCTCGGTCCGGACGAACGGCGCGTACAAGTCCGCCATGATGCGGCGCGCGCGTTCGCTGGTCGTGCCGATGACGACCCGGTCCGGCTTGAGGAAGTCCTCCAGCGCGGCGCCCTCCTTGAGGAACTCTGGGTTGGAGACCACGTCGAACTCGACGTCGGTGATGCGGGCGATCTCCTCGCGCACCCGGTCCGCGGTCCCCACCGGCACGGTGCTCTTGTCCACGATCACCGTGTACTGGCGGATGGCGCGGCCGATCTGCCGGGCCGCCTCCAGCACGTGCGCGAGATCCGCCTCCCCGGTCTCGCCTTCGGGCGTCCCCACGGCGATGAACACCACCTCCGCCGGCCCCACCGCCTCGGGCAGCGAGGACGTGAACGACAGACGGCGCTCGCGCACGTTGCGGTCCACCAGCTCCTTCAGCCCCGGCTCGTAGATGGGCAGCTCGCCGCGGCGGAGCCCGGCGATCTTCTCTTCGTCGATGTCCACGCAGACCACGTCGTTGCCGGTGTCCGCGAAGCAGGTGCCAGCGACCAGGCCTACGTACCCGGTGCCGATGACGGCGATTCTCATGGCCGAACCATCGCACGGGCAGCGCGATCCTGCGCAGACTTCTGCTATGGCCCGGCGCCATGGCGAGCCAGCTGCTCTTCTTCATGGCGCCCGAGGACGAAGTCGCCTTCTTCCGGATGCTGGAACGGTTCCGGCTGGAGGTCTATCCCCGCCGCGTACCGCCGGACTGGACGCCGTTCTTCGCGTCCGAACAGACGACGCCGCAGCTCCCGGAGGAGGAGCTGTACCTGACCGACCCGGCGATCGGCGACGTCATCGTCGACAAGATCAAACGCGGCCCGGACAAGGGCTTCTGGCGCGTGGACGAGGTCCGCTCGCCGGTCATCTTCATGGAGCGGTCGCGGCGGAACGAGGACGACGAGCTGCTCAACGGTCAGCTCTGGGCCGAGCTCGACGCCACGCCCCAGACCGGCCGCCGCTCCGTCGCGCCGGACCGGCTGCGCCGGCTGTACGGCGAGCTCGAGGGGTGGATCAAGAAGTCCTTCCGAAGGAGCGACCCGCCCGGCTACTTCATCGGCCCGCACGCGGCGCGCGCACACAAGGAGGGCCTGGTGCTGCGCGAGAACGAGCACCGCGGCCGGACGGTGGAGATCTGGAGGTAGCGCGTCACTCAGGCTCGGTGATGCCGGGCTTCTCTTCGCCCTGCTCCGTCACCCGGCGCCCGGCCTCCTCCACGTCGTCTTCGATCCGTCCGCTCGCGCCGACCTCCTCGGCGAGCCCGCTGCCCCGCCAGCTCTCCATCGGCCCCTGCGGGGGCGCGACGTGCATCGCGGGCGCGGTCCCGGCCGATGTGCCCACGCCACCCGGGCGCGAGGCTTCGGCGTGGTCCACGTTGTCCACGACCGCCTGCTCGCCGGAGACCCGCGCGCAGTGCGCACAGCAGAAGAACCGCCCGTGCGCCTGAATCCCGTGGCCGACGATCTTGCAGCCGCAGTGCTCGCAGACGGGCGCGAGCCGGTGGATGGCGCACTCGAAGCAGTCGAAGGTGTGGGGGACGCCGGCGGTGACCACCTGGAACGCCAGCTCGTATTCGTTTCCGCAGACTTCGCACTGACCCACGGCAGCCTCCTCGCGTTGCGTTTTGTGGACACGGTGGCGACGGCGGGCGAAGGGCGCCAGATGCGCGCACAGCGCAGGGTCCGCCGGCAGTCAGGCGGATGGGCGCCTCACCGGGGTGCGCGCGGCCGCCGCGCCCACAGCAGGGAGGGCCGGCAGGCGATGGCGAGCGCCTCGCGGATCGTCCAGCGCGCGCGATCGACCAGCGACACGTTCCGTCCGTCCAGCGCCGCGGCCACCGTCCGCACCTCGAAGCCCTCGAGCCGAAAGCTCCGCCGCGCTCGGAACAGGTGGTATGCGTCGGAGACCACCACCACGTCGGTGATTCCGCGCGCGCGAAGAAGTTCCGAGGTGTACCGCGCGTTCTCCCGCGTCGACCGGCTCCGCTCCTCGAGGACGCACGCCTCCTCCGGCACGCCCAGCGCAGTGGCCACCTCCCGCATCACCTGCGCCTCCGACGGCGGGTGCGCCCCCACGCCGCCGGAGAGGACGAGGAGCGGCGCCAGGCCCTCGTGGAACAGCGCCACCGCACGCTCCACCCGCGCCCGGAGCGCGCTGCCCGGCTCCCCGCCCGGGAGCACGCGCGCGCCGAGCACGACGATCGCCTGCGCGGTGTGGACCGGCTTCATCAGCGTGGCGTCTTCACGAGGTCGGTGCGCCGGAGGGGGCGATCGGCGTGCCGCCGGGCTCGCTCGGATCATGCGGGAGGCTCCCGCGCGGCGAGCGCAGGTAGACGAACGGCGTGGCGTACAGGAAGTTGGACACGCGCGAGGTGTAGATGTCCGCGTAGCGCTCGATCTGCCGCGCCAAGTGGCTCTTGTCGTTGCCCGCGCGGGTGAGCAGCCCCCAAGTCGGGTTGCGCAGCTCGGTCGCGGCCCGCGCCATCGGGGCGATCTCCGCGTCGAGCTCCTCCAGCCGGGCGCGCACCGCGGCGAGGCGCTCGTGCAAAACCGCGTCCGGCTCGTCCACCGGCGGCCCGTAACCGCAGCGGCGCCGCTGCAAGGCCAGGCGGATCTCCGAGTACTCGTCCTCGAGCGCCTCCTTCTCCTCCATCTTGTGCGCGAGCAGCGCCTCCTTCTCGCGGAACGCGTGGATCGCCTCCACCTCGTCCTCGAGCTCGCGGAGGATGAGCGCGGTGCGCCAGCGCAGCACGCTCTTGGTGACGTGCACGTCGCCGAACATGTGGTCGCCCACATAGAGGATCTCGTCGCCGGAGAGGCCCAGGTGCTTCTCCAGCTCCACCGCGCTGCCGCCGAAGTAAGCCTTGCCGGGCTCGAGCGCGGCGTGCGCGGGCCGGAGCAGCCCCTCCGCGGTGGCGACCTCGAAGAACGGGGAGCGGGTGGTGAAGAACTCCGGCTTGCGCGCGGCGACGATCACCACGTCGAAGAGCTCGCGCCACGTCATCCCCTTCGGGAGGAAGCGGTCGAACGCGTAGGTCATCATCGGAACGGTGTAGCCCCACTCCGAGTTGGTGATGAGCATCAGCTTCTTGCCGGCGTGCTTCTGATCCAGGAGCGCCAGCGGCGCCTCCTCGTCGTTGGTCACGAAGCGCTCCGGGGCAGAGATGATCTCCGCCTTGAGCCGGCCTTCCATGTGCGCGGCGTCGAGGTGGCGCTTCACCTTCCGGTACAGGTCCGCGTACCCCATCACGCCGGGCAGCTCGCGGCGGTCCAGAAGCTCCACCAATTGCGCGTAGATGCAGCCCTCGGAGAGCGAGAAGAGCGTGTTGAGGAAGATCCACCGCGGTTCGGACAGGTCGACGATGGTGCGGGCGTACGCTTCGCGCTGTTCCTCGAAGGTGAGCGGGCGCGTTCCGTGCAGCGCCTTCTTCACGAAGCCGAACCGGTTGGCCTTGATGAGGTTGCCCTTCTCGAGATCGATGATCAGGCCGCGGATGACCAGATCCGGATCGAAGGTGAGGTGCGCCACCGGCCAGCTCTCGGCGACCAAGCGTTCGCGGATGTGCTCGTACGCGCGGCGCTCCCACGCCTCCACTTGGTAGTGGATGAGCGTGTAGTCCATGTCGTAGCCGATCGCCTTGATCGACCGCAGGTTCAGCGTGCGGTTGGTGAAGATGCCCCGGCCGATCGACGGCGCCCTGTGCGTCGGTTGCATGGGCGCCTTCTTGCCCTGAGCCGCGCGCGTTGTCAGGCCCGGACTACCCCGCCCTGTCCAGCGGATGTTGCTGCGGCGCCTCGGCGAGGAACCGGAGCTCCGGGTACTTCTCCTGGGCGTGGTTGAGCGCCCACTCGTCGCGGAAGAGCACCAGCGGCTTGCCGTCGCGGTCGGTGACGGTCTGGCGGTTCCCCTCCCAGTCGAAGCTCTTCGGATCGTGCGGGCCCACCACCCAGCGCGCGAGCTGGAACGGGAGCCGGTCCAGCACGATGTGGGCGCCGTACTCGGCCTGCACGCGGTACTGCAGCACCTCGAATTGGAGCGCGCCGACGACGCCGACAATCGGATCCTTCATCCCCATCGACAGCTGCTGGAAGACCTGGATCGTCCCCTCCTCCGCGAGCTGCTGCAGGCCCTTCTCCATCTGCTTGCGGCGGAGCGGATCCTTCGCGCGGACGATCGCGAAGTGTTCGGGGGAGAAGCGCGGCACGCCTTCGAATTCGATCCGCTCGCCCTCCGTCAGCGTGTCGCCGATTCGGTACTGCCCGGGGTCGAACAGGCCAATGACGTCCCCCGGCCACGCGTCTTCGATGCTGGTGCGTTCGGCGGCCATGAACTGCGACGGGTTCGCCAGCCGCACCTCCTTGCCCAGGCGCGAATGGTACGCGCTCATCCCCTTCGTGTACCGGCCGGAGACGATCCGCAGAAACGCGATGCGGTCGCGGTGCGCCGGATCCATGTTCGCCTGGATCTTGAAGACGAAGCCGGAGAACTTCGGCGTGGTCGGCTCGCGCTTGCCGCCGCCATACAGCGCCCGGGGCGTGGGGCTGGGCGCGAGCTCGAGAAACACGTCGAAAAACGGCCGGACGCCGAAGTTGGTCATCGCCGACCCGAAGAACATGGGCGAGATCTGCCCGGCCGCGCATTTCTCCAGGGTGAACTCGTCCCCGCCCACGTCCAAAAGCTCGATGTCCTCCTTGAGCTGCCGGAGCTCGGCGTCGGTGAGGACGGTCTTGATCTCCTCGGAGTCGATGGGCAGCGAGCGTTCGGCCACCTCGGACTCGCCGTGGCGCCCCTCCGCGCTGAACACGTGCACCACGCGCAGCCGGCGGTCGTAGACGCCCCGGAACTCCGGCCCCATGCCGATCGGCCAGTTCATCGGCCAGGCGCGGATGCCGAGCACCTTCTCCAGCTCGTCCATCAGGTCCAGCGGCGCCCGCCCGTAGCGGTCCAGCTTGTTGACGAAGGTGAAGATGGGGATGCGCCGCATCCGGCAGACCTTGAACAGCTTGATGGTCTGCGGCTCCACGCCCCTGGCCGCGTCGATCAACATCACCGCCGAGTCCGCCGCGGTGAGGGTGCGGTACGTGTCCTCGGAGAAGTCCTGGTGGCCCGGCGTGTCGAGCAGGTTCACCGCGTGGTCGCGGTAGTTGAACTGCAGCACCGAGGAGGTGACGGAGATCCCGCGCTCCTTTTCGATCTCCATCCAGTCGCTGGTGGCGTGGCGCCGGGCGCGGCGCGCCTTCACGCTCCCGGCGAGGTGGATGGCCCCGCCGTAGAGCAAAAGCTTCTCGGTGAGCGTGGTCTTGCCTGCGTCCGGGTGGGAGATGATGGCGAAGGTGCGCCGGCGGGCGACCTCGCGCTCGAGCTGGGAATCCGACATCGCGCAGCGCACCTAGCAGGCACCGCGGGTACCCGCAACGGTGCGCGCCCGCCCGGACGCCCTCCTCCTCAGCTGCTGGCGGAGGTGTATTTGCGGATCGACCGCGTCCACACCCACCGCGCGACCGCGCTGAACACCGCGGCGCCGGCCAGCGGCAGGAGGGCCCCCTGTGGGGTGAGCTTCCCCAGCATCGCCTGCGCCGGGTAGGTGGTCATCAACGCCAGCGGCAGCACGTACGTGAACACGATCTTCAGCGCCGCGGGGAAGACCGACGCCGGCCAGCGCGCCGCGTCGAACAGCGAGGTGAAGAGGTACGTGAGGTTGTCGATCTTCACCACGTAGAACGCCAGCGAGACGGTGATGATCCACAGCGAGTAGAGGATCAGCACGGACGTCACGAACAGAAGCGCCGCGGTGGCGAGCGCGGCGACGGACGGCGCCCGGCCCATCTCCCGGAACGAGAAGACGAAGATCGCCAGCGCGGCGATGACGTTCGTCACCCGCCAGGGGAGGAACTTCGAGGTGGAGACGAGGAACTGCGCGTCCGCGGGCTTGAGCAGGACGAAGTCGAGCGTGCCCTTCCGGATGTGCTCCACCACGGTGATGAGGCTGGGGTTGATGGCCCCCTCCAGCACGCCCTGCAGTAGCGTGAACCAGCCCACCACCAGCAACGCCTCGCCGCGCGACCAACCGACGATCTCCGCGCGCTGGTTGAACACCACCAAGAGCGGGGCCAGCGCGGTGAAGGTCCAGAACAGGGAGATGATCCCATCGACGATGAAGTCGTAGCGGTACTGCACCGCCACCAGCGCGGAGGTGCGGAGCTGGATCGCGAAGAGCTTGAGGTAGCGGCTCGCCTTCATCCGCTCAGCCTCCGTACGCCGCGAAGCGCTTGACGCCCAGCCGCCACATCGACACCGCCGCCAGCGCGAGCACCGCCACCCAGCCCCACTGACGGCCAAGGAGCATCAGCGTCTCGTGCCAGTCGTGCCGGCGGGTCATCACCTCCACCGCGAAGCCGATCTGGTAGCGCCAGGGCAGCCAGTCGAGGATGCGCGCGACTTGCGGCGGGAAGAGGGAGATGGGGATCAGGTAGCCGGACAGGACGAAGAACATGGCCAGCCACACGTCCATGATCTTCAGGCTCTGCTCCATGAAGAACGCGAGCGAGCCGATCGCGATGCCCACGAGGAACGTGATGGCCCAGCCGCCCGCCACCGCCAGAAGCCACACCCCCCACATCC
>JADGHL010000099.1 GCA_019686135.1 Myxococcaceae bacterium
CACCCGGCCCATCCCGACGCGCAGCTGCGCCGTGCCGCCCTCGCCCCGGTCGGTGCGGACGGTGATCTCGTCGGTGAGCACCACGTCGCCTTTGCCGAGGCCCGCCAGATCGCGCGCGCCGATCTCCGCGCGGCCGATCTCCGCGCGCAGCCACGTCTTCACGCCGACCAGACGGCCGATGTGCCGTTCGATGCGGGTGCGGCGGCGCCCGCGCGCCTCGGGGGCCATCTCCGGGGGAGAGGCCAGCGACAACACCGTGGAGGGGACGAACAGGCGGATGAACCCCGAGTGCGCGCCGAGCACGCATTTGAACTGGACCATCGCCACCAGGGCCTCGTCGCCGAGCAGGGCGATCGCCTCGTCCACCCCGTGCACGACGCCCTCCATGCGCAGCCGGGGCAGCCCGGGATCGATGTTGGGCGAGAGCGCGCGCAGGGTCTCCAGCACCACGAAGCCCATCACGCCCTCTTCGATGTCGGTGAGCGCGCGCATCGGCACGACCTCGCCCGCGCCCCCGAGGAGCATGTCGATCGCCGCGTGCGCCAGCGACAGCTCGATCTCGATGAACCCGCGCGTCTTGTGCGGAAGCGGAGCCAGCGGCGCAAGGAACGTGGGGTCCGCCACGTACCGGCGCAGGTCCCTGGGGCGCAGCACGTACACCGAGTCGAGGATCAAATCGGAGTCGACCTCGAAGAGCTGCTTGAGGCGCTCGAGCACCGCCTGGTCGACGCGCCCGGTGCCGACCGCCGCGGGGACCAGCCACTCCAGCTTCTCGCTGAGGATCGCCTGGGCCCGGGTGACCTTCTCCAGGTTCTCGAACTTGAACGGCCGCCAGGGCCGGCCGGTGCCGGCGGGCGGCGAGACACTGGGCACCGCCTGCTCGGTGCGCGCGGCCGGGGATGCGGGCGGAGGGGCGCGGCCCGGCACACTGCGGCGCTGGGACACCTGCTTGGCAGGTACCAGGACCGTCCGGTCGGGACGCTCCGGTTCGTCGTCGAGGTCCACCGCACCCGGCTCGGTCTTCAAGCGCGCTCCTCGATCCGGAGCTCTTCCACACTCAGCCCGCGGCCACCCAGCGCCTGCTTGAGACTCTCGGCACCCTCACCGAGCGCCTTGAGCACTTCCTTGTCCGCTCCGGAGAACACCAGCCTGATCCTGCCCTTCCCGCCGGAGACCTTGATCGATAGGCCGCTCAGCACGTTCGAGCGCAGGTCGATCTGGAACTCCGCCGCTCCGGCGGCGTTCGTTCCCACCCGCACCCGCTCCACAATCTTCTGGGCGATCTCGTTGGCGATCTGCCGGAGCCGATCGGATGCGGGGGTCTCCCGTGCCTTCGCCACCGGCACCGGCGCCATCAACGCCGGGTTGAAGCGGAAGCCGGCGCCCGTCGGGGTGCCGCCCTGGTCCTTCTTCTCGCCACCGCTCCCCTTCCCGCCGCCGCCGTCCGCGTCCGTCTTCGTCTCGCCCACCGGACCGCCGCGCCCCGCACCGGCGGCGGCGCTCTTCGACAGGGACGCGTCGCCACGCTCCCCGAGCGCCTGACGCCCCAGCCGCGCGTCCTCGCGCCGCGACTCCGCGCGCAGATCCTGCGTGTGCGCGTCCAGGTTTCGCCCGAGGGCGGACAACGCATCGCGCCCCGCATCCCCCAGCCGGCTTTCGCTGGCGCGCTCACCCTCGCCGGCCTGCGCCGACTTGAGCCGCTCGCCGAACGAGCGCAGCGTCTGCTTCGCCCGGGAGGCGTCCTGGAAGATGCGCCCCTCGCTCTCGGACGCCAGCGCGATCGCCTCGCCGACGATGCTGCCGGCTTCGGTCTTATCTTCGTGCGCCGCCTGGAGGTACTGCGCCGCCGCGCCCTGCTGCTGACGCGTGCGCTGCGCATCCGACTGCTGGATCAGCCGGGCGAACCGGCTCTCGCCCTGACGCGCCTGCTTCGCGCGGTCCTCGGCCTGACGCTTCTCCAGCGCGAGCTTCTCGGCGATGCGCTGCGCCTGGCGGTCGCTTTCGTCGATGCGGCTCATCTGCGGCTCCTCATCAGGTGCAGCGCGTTGCCGATCTCCTCCTGGGTCAGCTCCTCGCGCGCCTCGCGCTCTTTGCGCACCTGCGCCTGCCAGGACTCTTTGTGCTTCTCGATCGCCTTGAGCTCTTTCGCCGCCTCCGCCATCTCGTGGCGCTTCGCCTCCACGTTGTCCTCGGCCGCCTTCACCGCCTCCTTCTGGCGCTCGATCTCGAGCGCGCACTGCGCCTCCTCGTCTTTGAGGCGCTCCTCGAACCGGTTCATCATGTTCAGGCCGCCGGCGCCCACCCCCTTCTTCATCACGTCCGCCAGGTAGGCCATCACCTTCTGCTGGCGTTCGGCTTTGCGGCGCTCGAGGTCCTCCTCCATCTCCTTGAGCCTCTGCCGCTCCGCGGCGAGCTCCTGCATGGCGATCGCGAAGGCCTGCTCCGCGGCCTCCTTGGCCCGGGCGCGGATCTCGAGCAGCGTCTGGAGGCGGTACTGCGGCATGCGCGCCCATAGTAATACACGGGGCCGCGATGGCCGCACCGTTCACCTCGGCGCGTCACCCGCAGGTCACCGCGCGCGCGCACACGCGGCTACACCGCGGCCCCAAGCCGCTACTCCTCCGGGAACATCTCCACGAGGCGCCGCACCGTCTCCTCGAACGGGCACTCCTCGTCGGTGCTCTGTTTGAGGAAGGCGATGATCTCGTCGTACTTGTCGATCGCGTAGTCGGTCTTCGGATCCGTCCCGTACTGGTAGGCGCCGAGCAGGATGAGATCGCGCTGCTTCTCGTAGGTGGCGAGGGTCTCGCGCAGCTTCGCCGCGGCGCGCTTGTGATCGGGCGAGACGATGGCGGACATCACACGGGAGAGCGACGCGAGCACGTCCATCGCTGGCCACTGGTTCCGTTCGCCCAGCTTGCGGTCGAGGATGAAGTGACCGTCGAGGATGCCGCGGACCTCGTCGGCGATCGGCTCCTCCATGTCGCCGCCGGCGACGAGGCACGTGTAGATGGCGGTGCACATCCCCTTGTCGCTGTTGCCGGTGCGCTCGAGGATGCGCGGCAGCATCGAGAACACGGACGGCGGATAGCCCTGGCGCGCCGGGGGCTCGCCGATCGCCAGGCCGATCTCGCGCTGGGCGCGGGCCAGCCGCGTCACCGTGTCGAGCATGAACAGCACGTTCCCGCCGCGATCGCGGAAGTACTCGGCGATGGCGGTGGCAACGTAGGCGGCGCGCAGACGCACCAGCGACGGCTGGTCGGAGGTGGCGCACACCACCACGCTGCGGCGCAGCCCCTCCTCGCCCAGCGAGTCCTCGATGAACTCGCGCACCTCGCGGCCGCGCTCGCCGATCAGCGCAACCACCGAAAGGTCCGCCCGCGTCTGGCGGGTGATCTGCCCCATCAGCGTGGACTTGCCGACGCCGGAGCCCGCGAACAGGCCGATGCGCTGGCCTTCGCCGACCGTGAGCAGGCCGTCGATGCAGCGCAGCCCGAGCGGCAGCGGCTTTTCGATGCGGCGGCGGGTGAACGGATCCGGGCAGTCGCGGTCCACCGACCATTCCACGAGGCCCGGCGGCAGCGGTTTGCCGTCGATCGGCTCTCCCAGCCCCGAGAGCACGCGACCCAAAAGGCCGTCGCCCACCTTGATCGTGAGCGGCTTGCCGGTGGGGACGACCTCCGAGTCCGGGCCGATGCCGGAGAGCTCGCCCAGGGGCATCAGCATCACCTGTTCGCCCTGGAAGCCGACCACCTCCGCGCGGACCGCGGAGCGGTGGCGGCCGCGGATCTCCACCACCTCGCCCACGCGCACGCCGGGCACCGCGGCCTTGATCACCAGGCCCGTGAGCTCGGTGACGCGCCCGCGAACGCGGACCGTCTGCGCCTCCTTGATCAGCTGGAAGTAGTGGGCAAGGTCGATCGCCATGATCGCACGCGCCAGGCCGGAACCTCAGGCCGGCCCTTCCTTCTTCGCCGGGTCGCCGATGAGGACGTTGCGGATCATCTCGAGCTGCGTGGCCAGCTGCGCGTCGATGGTGCCCGCCTCGGTCTCGATGATGCAGCCCAGCCGCGGGATGTCCGCGTCCTCCTTGATGGCGATCTCCTTGACCCGACCGATCTGCTCCATCATCCGCGCGCGCTTCTCACGCAGAATGGCCGCGTCCTTCGGGTTCACGCGCAGCACCACCTGCTGGGCCGTGCGGACGTTCTCCACCGCGTTGGCGACGATGTCGGTCACCAGCTCCGGCGAACGCTCCACGTCGTGGCCGATGATCTTCTCGGCGATGCGGCACGCGAGCGCGACGATCTCCCGCTCCGCGTTCTGCAGCACCTCGGTCTTGAGCAGCTTCGCGCGCAGGATCTGTTCGGTGACCTGACCCAGGCCCTCCTGACGCCCCGCCTCGCGGGCCTCGGCGAGCACCTTCTCACGCTCCGCCTGCGCCGCTTCGAGGATCTCCTGCGCCTTCTTCTTCGCGTCTTCGATGATCGCGTTGGCGGACTGGTGGGCCTCGAAGACCTCCGAGTTCACCACGCCCGGGCGACCGGCGCGCACGGGAGCGCGCGGATCGGACACCGGCTCCGGCCCGCTGTCGCCCTTGATCACCTTGCCGATCGCCATCACCGAGCTCCTTTGCGCGGCGGGATCCTACCCGGAACCGCCCTTCGGTCCACGCCCCGGCCGGGGCGAGCGCTGGAGCGAGGTGCGTTCGCCGTCCGGCGCCTGTGGCGAACGCCCCGGAGAGGTGGGCGGATTCTCGTCCCGCTCGTCGGGCTCACTGCGGCGGTTCGCGGCGTCGGAGCCCACCGGGCGGTGTTCGTGCGCACTGTCCGCGTCCGGACGGCCCGTGACGCGCTTCGGAATGGGCTGCAGCACAGGGCTGCGCGGGCGTTCGCGCCCCGAAGCATCCGGGGCCGGTGTGCCGCTCGGCGAAGATCGCTCCGGAACCGGCACAGAGCGGCTCGGCCGGGAGGGATCTACGGAAGCCGGAGCCTGCGCGCGGCTGAAGGTGCGATCGCGCAGCTCCGCACGGCCCGATTCCGACCCCGGCACCAAAATCCCGCGGCTCGACAGTCGATCCCGCCGCTCCGCACCACCCGACTCTGATCCCGGCACGGAATTCCCACGGCTCGACATTCGATCCCGCCGCTCCGCTCCGCCCGACTCCGACCCCGGCACGGGATTCCCACGGCTCGACAATCGATCGCGCCGCTCCGCTCCGCCCGACTCCGATCCCGGCACGGGATTCCCACGGCTCGACAGTCGATCCCGCCGCTCCACACGGCCCGACTCCGATTCCGGCACCGGGATGCCGCGGCTTGAAAGTCGATCGCGCCGCTCCGCACGACCCGACTCCGATTCCGGCACCTGGATGCCGCGGCTCGAGAGGCGATCGCGCCGCGGCGCGCCGCCCGGATCCGGCCCCCGAATCGCGTGGCCGGGGGAGCGGTCCGCACCGGTCGGCGCCTGTGGTTCCGACGGAGGGAGGCGGCTGCTGAGCGCGCCGGCGCGGCGCGCCTGCCGCTCCGCGATCGGATCCCGGTAGGGCGCGCCGGACGTGTCGGGAGGCGCCGTCATCAGGCCGCGCGGCCTGGGTGGAACGAGCTTGCCGCCGGGCAGATCCGGCGGGCCCGGGGGAGCGCGGGGCGGCGGCGCCGGAATGCGGGCCGGCGGAGGTGCCAGCCGGATCGGCTTGTCGATGATCCCCAGCCGCTCCAGCTGTTCGAGCTCGCCGACCACGTCGGTGCGGCCGCCGTCGATCCGGCCGGTGACACGCGGGCGTTCCTCGCGGATCCACTTGAGCAACAGCTGACCCAGCGGTCCCGGGTGGCGTTCCACGAGGCGCGCGGCGAACTCGGGCGATTGAGCGAGGGCAGCGCGGGCGAGCCTCTGGGCGCCCGCGCTGGTGAGCGCGAGCGACGGATCCTTCTCCGCGCCGTAGATCCCGAGCAGCTGCTTCGCATCCAGCGCGGTGAGCGCGCGGGCCGCGGCGGCGGAGGCGTGTTTGGCCGCGAGCTGCCGCTGATCCGGCTTGAGCCGTGAGAGAAGGCCGTCCCGATCCGCTTCGGCGAGCCCAGCGATCGCCTGCGCGAGCGCGCGGGCACCGAGGCGATCACAAAGCGTGAGCACCTCGCGAGACTTGAGCAGAAGCACATCCGAGAACTTGAACCCGGCGCGGCGAGGGCCCGCGCGGACCAGCGCCTCCTCCAACCGCCAGCGCACGATGTTGAGGATCTGCGGCCGGACCTCGTGCTGCAGCTTCACCGGCTGAAGGCGGGGCAACAGCTTCCGCACCGCATCCGCGGTGCCCTGCGGGAGCGCGCGGAGGATGACCTCGACCAGCGCGGCGCGTTCGCCCCTGAGCACGTGAGCGAGCCGCTCCGGGTCGGCGGACCAGAGCTGTCCCCGGCGGGCCGTGACCTGGCGTTTGATCTCCTGGACCAGAAGCGGCACGCGCTTCTCGCGGGGAATCTTGGCGATGCCCTCGGCGCGGTCCTTCAACAGTTCCGCTTCGTCATCCGGCAGGTGATCGAAAATCCCGATCGACTCCTGGCCGCCGAACGTCGCTGCGGTGAGCAGCAACATCGTCTGACGCTTGTTCAGCGAACTGAAGAACTGTTCCAAAAGAGTGAGTGGTGACTGGTGAGTCGTGAGTCGAGAGCGGTGAGTGGTGAGTCGTCAGTCGCGAGTGGGTTCGTGGTTCAGGAGTCGGCGGCGGTGCGGCGGCGTGGGCGGGAGGAGGTTGCCTGGGGGGAGCCCGAGCGGAGCGTTTGCATGACCGCGAAGGCCGAGACGGTGAGGAAGAGAAGGACCGCGACGACGACGACGATGCGGAAGGTGTTGGCGGAGGCGGCGGTCATGCGGAAGCCCAGGACATCCTTGAGCTGGGACTCCGGGCTGGCGACGGCCTGAGGAGGGAGGGCCTGGCTGAGGATGACCGCGACGTTCTCCTCCTTCATGTCCGGGAGGGATTTGGCGACGAAGGCCTTGATCTCCTTCTCCGTGAGCGGAGGGCGTTCGCCGATGGGGCGGTACTTGACGAGGACCGAGGCCGTGTTGACCGGTTTCGCCTCCGGCTGAGTGAGATCGTTCTGCTCGGGGATCATGACGATCGCCTTGGCCTCGAGGACGCCGTCGATCTTGTTGAGGGCCTTGGTGACCTCACCCTGCATGGCCTCGAGGAACTTGGCGCGTTCCTCGGTCTCGGTGGGGATCATGCCCGCGTTCATGCGGAAGGATTCGAGGCCGACGATCTTCGGACGCGGGAGGGAGTACTCCTTGAGGAGGCGGGCCGCAGCGGAAGCGTCCTGTTTCGAAACCGTGATGGTGAAGGTCGGCTCGTTGCCCGAGTTGTCGAGGATCTTGGTGGCGTTGATCCCGTTCTCCTGCAGGAGGACGTAGATGTCGTTGGCATCCTCCTCGGTGAGCCCGTGATGGAGCTCCACCGAACAGCCCGACACGAAGAGAGCGAGGACCCCAGCGACGACGAGGCGGCGCGTGTTCATGTGCGTCGAACCATACCCCACGCCCGGAACATGCCCAACGCCGCGGCGCCAAAACGAAAAGCGGCCCGAACGGGCCGCTCCACTCACTACTCACTGATCACACTTGCGTCTTGAGGGTGTCTTTGAGACCGCTGGTGGCCTTCTCGACCACTTTGCCGGTGAGCTCCAGCTCCTGCGTGTATTTATACATGCCCGCCTGCAGCGAGAGCAGCTCCGCGTTGGAGATCTGCTTGCCGGAGAGGCCGGTGTTGATGAGCTTGTCCATGACGCCCTGCCCCTTCTCGAGGTCGGACATCATCTTCGCCATGTGAGCCACCATCGCCGAGGTCTCGCTCTTCGCGTTGACCGGCGCGGCGGACTTCGCGGTGACGGCGTCCGGGCGGATCTTGTTGAGCGCCGCCTTCTCCGCCTTCGAGACCTCCGCCACTTTCTGCGCCTGGTGGACCTGCTCAGCCTTCTGGGTGGCCTGTGCCGCGTTCGGCCCCCGGGCGGCCTCCGCCTTCTGGGCCATGACGTGGTCGAACTTCGAGGAGCCGGTCTTAACGTGCTGTTGCGCCGCGGGGTCCTGCAGCTTCTGCTGCGCGATCTGCGCCGCGCTCACGCCCGCCATTGGAGCTGCCATAGGTGTCTTCCTCCTCGGAAAGCATCTGTCTCAAAGTTTCCACGGCCCGCGCATGGAGCCGGCTGGCCCAGCTCTTCGACTGTCCTATCTCCGCCCCTGCCTCCTCCAAGGTCTTGCCCTGGAAGTAGTACCCCTCCAACAGCCGCCGCTCCTTCTCCGGGAGCCTCGCGATCGCCGCCCGCACCCGCTTCTTCAGCTGCTCGAGCTCCAACCTCTCGTCCGCCGGCATCTGCTCGTCGGACAGCTGCAGCCCTTCCGTCCCTTCGAGGCTGGCGGCGAACACCATGGCCAGCCCCGTCACCGCGCTCGACAGCTCATTCACATCATCGGCGATCGACCCCCCGCGGTTGCTTGCGCCGCTGTCGCGGTCCGAAAGATTCCCCAGGTAGGCGTTCGCCCGCTCGGAGATGTACGCCGCGCGGGCATCTCCGCCGCGTAACACCCCCATTTTCCTCAAGCCGTCGAAGATTGCGCCCTTGATGCGGTAGTGGGCAAAGGTGAGAAAGTTCGCACCTACCCGCGGGTCGAACCGCTCAGCGGCCTCCAACAGCCCCACCTGGCCATAGGACAACAGATCCTCCAGCTCGACCGACGCGGAGAACTGTTTGCGCACCTGCGACGCCAGGGACCGGACATAGGGCCCGTACTTCTCGAGGAGGACCGTGCTGTCTTCGAGGAGCGGCAATGGGCCTTCTATCCTTTCGACCAGAGGCGCTCGAGGGCCTGGTTCAACCGGGGATCGTCCTGCAGCGCGTCGGCGATCCGCGACGTCAACGCCCGGGACTGCATCCGCAGCTTCTCTTTGAGGATGTCGGCGACCAGCCTGCGGGTGGCCTCCTCCTTCGAGGCGATCTGACCGGACTTGAGCTGCATTGCCAACTCCAGCGCGTGCGCCGTCACCGGATCCACCGGCCCCAGCGCGCCGACGTTGGCGCTGCCCGAGGCGCTCGACGGCCCCACCAGCCCTTCGGTCCTGCCCGCTCCGCCGGCGCTCTCCACCTTCCCGGAGAAGCCCGTGCCCGAGACCCTGCCCGCGCCCGCGCCCTTCGCGCCGCCGGCCCGGCCTCTGCCGCCACCTCCACGTACGCCGCCAACTCCCATGTTCGTTCCTCCGGAAAGCTCGTTCCCTGCCCGCGCCTACCTCTTCTGCCTGCCGGGCGGCGGGAGCGCACCGGCCTCCTTCGCCTCCAGAAGCGCCTGCGCCAGTTTCGCACCGTCTCCGCCCGGTTCGATCTCCAACGCCGCCTTGATCTCCTTGAGCGCCTCGTCCGTCTTGCCCATGAACAACAGCGCCTCGGCGGCGTGCGCGCGCGGCAATGCGGACTTCGGCGCGAGCCGCTGCGCCGCCCGGTAGGCCTGCAGCGCCTTGTCGTGCCGCCCCTGGGCGAACTCCAGCGTCCCCAGCGCCAGCTGCGGGACCTCGCTCCTAGGCATCAGCGCCGCCGCCCCGGCGAAGACCTCCTTCGCCTTGTCGAACTGGCCCATGTCCATCCACACGTAGCCCGCCTCGAGCAGCACCTGGGCCTGGTGCCGGGTGAGCGGAACGAGGCTGCCTGCGATCTCCGACATTGCGCTCCTCTCGGAAACGAAAAGGGCGGCCACGATGGGCCGCCCTCGCGCGAAACCATCCGCGCCCCACTCTAGCGCAACGGCTAGCGGACGTTCTGGATGGTGTTCTTCACCGTGTCGTGGCGGACCTTGAGGACGTTGGACACGGTGGTGAAGACCTGGTTCTCGCGCTGCATGTTCATCTGCGCCTGCATCAGCTCCAGGTTGGTGCGGCGCATCGCCTCGAGGTCGGCGTTGAAGCCGGCCATGGTGCCGCCGGAGACGCCGCCCCCCGGAACGGTGCCGGGGATGCTGCCGCCGGAGGTGGTGCCGGCCACGATCGGTGGCGTCTGGCCGGGGACCCCGGTGCCCACCGTGGTGTTGATGCCGCCCGGCGTGCCGTAGCCCACGGGCGACGGCACCGAGGAGTAGGCCGAGTACTGCGTGGCCACGGCGCCCGGGTTCTGGCCGGAGGTGGCCATCGTGGTCACCGACGAGACCGCCGCCGAGACGATCGCCCCGCCGGGAACGAAGGGCGCCGCCACGGCCGCGCCGGTGGCCACCGCGCCCGCCGCGGTGTCCAGGCCCGCCTTCACGCGGTCGCCGAAGTCGGTCTTGGGCGTCTGGCGGTTGATGCTGAGGTTGGTGGACATCCGGACCGGGCTGCCCGTCGGGTCGATGCGGTTGATGCCTGCCATGACTGCCTCCAGTTCCCCGGCTCTCGGGGTGAAAGTCGTCGTGTCCGGAGTGGACACTCGTAACGAATTATCGCGGGAAGAGAACGCGGGTTGCGGATCTGCCGTTACTTGCGGCCCGCGCCGCCGGCCTTCTTCTCGGCCTCAAGCTTTTCGCGCACTTGCAGAAGGTGCGACAACAGCTCCTCGGTGCGGGCGATAGCGGCCTTCGCCTTCTTCGCCTGCTCTGCGCGCGGCCCCTTGAGCCCGTCGAGCTCCGCCTTCACCGGGGCGAAGAAGGCACCCACGTCGTCGGCGCTGGCGCGCTCCACCCAGGCTTCGATCACCGGGTACATGGGCTCGGTCTGCTGCGTCGGGGCCTCGGCCTTCTTCGGTGCGGACATGTGCGCAACGCTACGCGACGGCGAGCCCCCCTTTCAAGGCGGCGGGCGGCCCGTCGGGCGCGCGTTCGTGCGGGTGTCCCGGCTCGGGCCCGGGTCCCTAGCTTTCCCTCGAATCACCCAACAAGGAGCGGGACACATGAAGAAGATCCTGGGAGCTCTGGCCGCGGCCGCTCTGCTGAGCACGCCGGCGTGGGCCAACGACAGCGGCTATGGGAAGGGACAGCAGGAGCAGCAACAACAGAAGGAGGGTACCGGCGGATCCGGCTCCACGGAGATGAAGTCCGGGCAGATGGAGACCGAGATGGAGCAGCCGCAAAAGCTGAGCGGCAAGGTGCTGAAGATGGAGCGCCAGACGCTCTACATCCAGGACGACAGCGGCGCCGCGGTCCCGGTGGCCATCTCCAGCCGCACCAAGTTCAAGGGGCTGAGCCGCAAGGACCTCAAGGAGGGGACCGAGGTCGACGCCGAGTTCAAGATCAAAGACAAGATCCACAACGAGGCCGAGAGCATCTCGATGGGGACCGGCGGCAGCGGGCAGTCCGGCTCCATGGAGAACCAGGGGGGCACCTTCGACACCGGGTCGACCCCGCAGCCCACGGTGCCCGAGGACGAATCGCAGGGGCCGGCCGAGCCGCAGCCGTCCGGGAACTATTAGCCCCGCAGATCGTCATTGCCTTCGGGCGCGGCGCGGGGAAGGAAGGCGGGGTCCAACCGGGCTCCGCCTTCACATTTCTTCATTTCATTCAGTCTTGACTGAACGAACTGACCGCTTTAAACAGCCGCCACAGTGAAGGCCCGCACGCCCAGGCGCCGCGTCCGCCCCGCTTCCGATGCCGACCTCACCGAGGCCGAGCGCCGGTTCGTCGAACGGATCGGCTTGTACTTCGAGGAGCAGGGAGCGCCCCGCATCGGCGGGCGGATCCTGGGCCTTCTGATGTTGAGCGAATCCCCGGTGTCGCTGGAGGAACTGGCCGAACGCCTTCAGGTGGCGCGCGCCTCGGTCAGCACCAACGTCCGGCAGCTGATGGCCGCGGGGATCTGCGAACCCGACCCCATCCCCGGCGACCGCCGCCACTACTACCGCTACGTCGACAACGCGTGGACCAAGCACCTCGAGCGCACGCTCCGGGGGCTGGCCCACCTCGAGTCGATCTTCAACCAGGCGTTGTCAGGACTCGGCCCGCACCGCGTCACTGGGCGCCGCCGCCTCCGCGACACCGCCGACTACCTCGCGTTCTCCCGGAAGGAGATCGCCGCCACGCTCGAGCGCTGGCACGACCAGGCAAACAGAGCTTCCACCAAGAGGACCCGCTGATGGCCGCCATCGTCTCCATTTCCGACGTGTACAAGGACTACCACCTCGACAAAGTGGTGGTTCCCGCTCTGCGGGGCATCACCCTGGACGTCCACCATGGTGAGTTCATCTCCATCGCCGGCCCCTCGGGGTCGGGGAAGACGACTCTGCTCAACCTGATCGGCTGCGTGGACACGGCCACCCGCGGGGTGGTGTCGGTCGCCGGCCAGGACACCGGGAAACTGCCGGAGTCGAAGCTCACCGACCTCCGGCTGAACACCATCGGGTTCATCTTCCAGAGCTTCAACCTGGTGGCGGTGCTCGACGTGTTCCAGAACGTGGAGTTCCCGCTGCTGTTGCAGGGGAAGCTGTCGGCGGCCGAACGGCGCAAGCGGGTGATGGGCCTTCTGGAACAGGTGGGCCTCGCCAACCACGCGCGGCACCGCCCGAGCGAATTGTCCGGCGGCCAGCGTCAGCGCGTGGCGGTGGCCCGCGCCCTGGTGACCCAGCCGCAGATCGTCCTCGCCGACGAGCCCACCGCCAACCTCGACTCCACGACCGGCCAGAACATCATCGACCTGATGCGTGAGCTGAACCAGAAGCAGGGCACCACGTTCATCTTCTCCACGCACGACCCGAAGGTGATGAAGCACGCCCAGGCGGTGGTGATGATCGCCGACGGGCGGATCACCGGCCGCACCACCCCGGAGGCCGCGGCGCTGCACGCGGCCGGCGGAGCGCACTAGCCATGGTCACGAAGTTGCGCGTGTTGTTGCAGATCGCCTGGCGCAATCTGTTCGCGTCCTGGCTCAACGTCATCATCGGCCTGGTGATCCTGGGCGGGACCTTCCTCGTGGTGGTGGGCGGGTCGGCCCTGGACAGCCTCGACCGCTCCATGTCCCGCAGCATCATCGGGTCCGTGTCCGGGGACCTTCAGGTCTACGCGGCCTCGTCGAAGGACAAGCTTTCCCTGTTCGGTCAGATGGGCGGCGGCGACGCGGACCTCACCCCCATCCCCTCCTTCGCCAGGGTGAAGGAGGTGCTGATGAAGGTCCCCAACGTCCGCGCGGTGGTGCCGATGGGCGCCGCCAACGCCATCATCACCTCCGGGAACACGGTGGACGTGATGCTTGCGCGGCTTCGGGACGCGCAGAAGCGGATGCAGGCCGGGGACGCGTCCGCGAAGGCCGAGGTGGACAGCCTCAAGGCCCACGTCCACCACATCGTCCAGGTGCTCAAGGAGGACCGGAAGAACGCGGACAAACTGGTGGACGAGTCCGCGAAGGATCCGCGCGCGGAGGAGGCGATCGAACGCGTCTCGAAGGACGAGTTCTGGGCCGAGTTCGATCAGGATCCCTTCGGGTCGCTGGAGTACCTGGAGAACCGCATCGCCCCGCTGCTCTCCGACGGGCAGATGGCGTTTCTCCGCTACTTCGGCACCGACCTCGACGCGTTCGCACAGGCCTTCGACCGGCTGCAGATCGTCGACGGGCAGATGGTGCCCCAAGGCCACCGCGGGATGCTTCTGCCGAAGTTCTTCTACGAGGAGTCCTTCAAGCTCAAGCACGCGCGACGGCTCGATCTCATCAAGGAGGAGATCGAGGAGAACCACGCCACCATCGCCAAGAACGCCGACCTGCAGCGGATGGTCCGGGAGAACATGACCCAGCCCAGGGAAATCCTGTTCCAGCTGGACCCGCTGAAGACGAAGGAGGCCGCGGCCCGGCTGCAGAAGTCGCTCAAGACGAACGAGACCGACCTCGAGAAACTCCTGGTGCAGCTGTTCGACACCAACGACCAGAACTTCCAGGAGCACTACCGGATCTTTTATTCGGACCTGGCACCGCTGCTGGAGCTGTACCGGCTGCGCATCGGTGATTCGATCCCGATCCGCACCTACAGCCGTTCGGGCTACGCGCACTCCGCAAACGTCAAGGTGTGGGGCACCTTCAACTTCAAGGGCCTGGAGAAGTCGCCGTTGGCCGGCGTGGCGGCGCCGATGGACCTCATCACCTTCCGCGAGCTATACGGCTACATGAGCCCGGAGCGGCGCACGGAGCTGGAGCGGATCAAGCAGGCCGCGGGCGCGCAGGACATCTCGCGCGAGGACGCGGAGGCGGCGCTGTTCGGCGGCAGCGGCGAGGACGCCGCGGGCACCGAGGGGGCCACCACGGCGATCGACGAGGCGGCGCTCTTCGACTCCGGCGGGGCCGCCCGGGCGGAGGAGACCACCTTCACCCAGGCGGACATCGACAACGGCATCTTCATCAACGCCGCGGTGATGCTGAAGGACCCCGGGGCGCTGAGCCAGACGATCCAGGACATCCAGGCCGCGTCCGACGCGAACGGCCTGGGCCTGAAGGTCGCCACCTGGCAAGAGGCGGCGGGGATCATCGGTCAGTTCGTGCAGTACCTTCGCTACGCGCTCTACGTCATCGCGATCATCATCTTCCTTGTCGCCATGCTGATCCTCTCCAACGCGGTGCTGATGGCGACGCTGCAGCGGGTCCGGGAGATCGGCACGATGCGGGCGATCGGCGCGCAGCGCGGGTTCGTGCGGATGATGATCGCCATCGAGACGCTCGCGCTGGGCACGGCGTTCGGCGGCACCGGGCTGGCGCTCGGCGCGGGGCTGGTGGCGCTGGTCGGGCACTCCGGCATCCCCGCCGTGAGCCGGCAGCTCTACTTCTTCTTCGGCGGACCGCGCTGGTTCCCGGAGGTCTCGGTGACCAACATGGTGATCGCCTACGGGATCGTCCTCGTGGTCAGCATCCTCTCCACCCTCTACCCCGCCATGATCGCCACCCGGGTCAGCCCGGTCGTGGCCATGGCGAGCGACGAGTAGCCCCATGGGTCAGCTCTTCCTGATTGCGTTCCGCAACCTCGTGCAGCACCGCCGCCGCACCCTGCTTCTGGGCGGGGCGATCACCGGCGTCACCCTCCTCCTCGTGCTGGTGCTGGGGCTCACCCACGGCGTGTCCGAGACGATGATGCGCTCGGCGACCACGGTGAGCACCGGCCACCTCAACGTGGGCGGTTTCTACAAGGTCACCAGCGGGATGGCTGCGCCGGTGGTTACCGACTACGAGAGGGTCCGGGAGATCGTGAAGCACCAGCCGGGCGTCGCCTTCGTGGTGGACCGGGGCCGCGGCTGGGCGCGCGTGGTCAGCGACACCGGGTCGATGCAGCTGGGGATCAACGGGATCGACATCCGCCAGGAGAAGGGCCTGCGCGAGGTTCTGTCCATCACCTCCGGCAACCTCGACGACATGGCGAAGAAGAACGGCCTGCTGATCTTCGAGCAGCAGGCGGAGAAGCTGGGCGTGAAGGTCGGCGATTCGGTGACCCTCTCCGCGCCCACGCCGCGCGGCGTGAACAACACGATGGACGCGGTGATCGTGGCGATCGCCCGGGACGTGGGGCTGTTGTCCAACTTCTCGGTGTTCCTCAACAACGACGGGCTGCGCGGACTGTACCAGCTCAACCCGCACACCACCGGGGCGCTGCAGGTGTACCTGAACGACATCAAGCAGGCGTCGCAGATGAAGCCGAAGCTCCGCCAGGCGCTGGAACAGGCGGGCTACACGGTGATGGCGGACGACCCGCGCCCGTTCTTCATGAAGTTCGACACGGTCAACCGCGAGGCGTGGACCGGCCAGCGGCTGGACGTCACGACGTGGGAGGACGAGACCTCGTTCTTCTCGTGGACCGTGCTGATCGTGAACCTGCTCTCGGGCCTTCTGATCGCCGTGCTCATCGGGATCATCTCGGTGGGCGTGATGAACGCGCTGTGGATCGCCATCCGCGAGCGGACGCGTGAAGTGGGGACGCTCCGGGCGATCGGCATGCAGAAGGGCCGGGTGCTGATGATGTTCCTGATCGAAGGCTTTCTCCTGGGGCTCATGTCCACCGTCCTGGGGGCGGTCCTCAGCGTGGTGGTGGCGGCGGTGGTGAACGCGCTGAATCAGCCGGTGCCCTCGGCCGTCCAGCTGTTCGTGATGTCGAACACCATCCGGTTCCTGGTCACGCCGGGCGCGGTCACCTTCGCGGTGCTGTTCCTCACCGGGTGCACCACCTTCGTCTCGCTGTTCCCCTCGTTCATCGCCGCGCGGATGAAGCCGATCACGGCGATGCACCACATCGGATAACGACCAACCGGAAACGGGTGACCCTGATGCGTACGCTCCACACGATCGCCGCGGCGCTGGTGACGGTGCTCTTTTGCCGCCCCGTGCTGGCCGAGACCCTCGATGGCCCGGCGATGCTGAAGATCCTGCAGGAGATCGACGATCGCCAGCGCAACGGCGGCGACTACAAGGCGCTCGTCTATCTGGAGCAGAAGGAGAAGGACAAGACGGACACCGTCCACGAGGCGCTGGTCTACCGGCGCGACGCGGACAACAAGCTGATGATCCTGTTCACCAAGCCGAAGACGGAACAGGGCAGCGGCTATCTGCGCATCGACAACAACCTGTGGTTCTACGACCCGAGCGTGGGCCGCTGGGAGCGCCGCACCGAGCGCGAACGCATCGCCGGCACGGACTCGCGGCGCGCGGACTTCGACGAGTCGCGGCTGGCCGAGGAGTACACCCCGTCGTTCAAGGGCGAGGACAAGCTGGGCCGGTTCGACACCTGGGTGCTGGAGCTCAAGGTGAAGGACGGCGTGGATGTGGCGTTCCCGGTGCTCAAGCTGTGGGTGGACAAGGCGACCCACAACGTCCTCAAGCGCCAGGAGTTCGCGCTCAGCGGAAAGCTGATGCGCACCGCGTACTATCCAAAGTGGAAGAAGGTCTACAGCGAGTCGAAGCAGGGCGAGGTCTGGTACCCCGAGGAGATGCGCTTCTTCGACGAGATCGAGAAGGCCAACTCCACGCTGGTGCTGATCAAGAGCGTCGATCTGCGGCCGCTCGAGGCGAACATGTTCACCAAGGCGTGGCTGGAGTCGAAGTCGCGCTAGACCGAAGGGCCGCTGGATGGGCGCGCTGGGCCGCCCGGGAATCTTCGACCTATGCATCGCATCTTCGTGACCCTGATCGCGCTTGCGGCCGGCGCCGCCTTCGCGCAGGCGCCGGACGGCGGCGTGTCCCCCATCTCCGACGAGGGCGCGCTCACCGGGACACCCCAGAAATCGCCCCCGCCGGTGGAACCGGTCGCCGACGGAGGCACACCGTCCGGCGACGACTCGCCCGCACCGTCCGACCGCCCCAGCGAAGACGACCTCTTCGGCGGCGGGCAGACGCCTTCGCCGGAGGGCGCCCCCAACGAACGCCCGAGCGAGGACGATCTGTTCGGCGGGTCGTCCGAACCGCCCGCCTCCAGCGCCGCGCAGCAGATGACGCAGGAGGTGGAGAAGAACGAGCCTGCCTCGCAGGACGAGAAGGGACTTGGCGGCGTGGTGCTGGATCGGTTCAGCACCGGGAACGCGGTGGAGAACCCGCTGCAAATCGGCGGGCTGTTCTATCAGCGGATGACCGCCACCGCGCGCGCGGGCTCCAGCTTCAAGGGAACCACCCTCTCGGTGCCCACCCTGGTGGACGCCTACTTCGACGCCCGCCCCAACGACCGGCTCCGGGCGATGATCGTCGGCCGGCTGCGGTACGACGCCACGTTCGACGAGACGGCGCTGCAGTCGCAGCTGATGGGCCAGCCGCGCGCCAACCCGAGCGTCAGCCTCGATCAGATGTGGCTGTCGTTCGACATCGAGCGCCAGCTGTTCATCACCGCGGGGCGGCAGCACGTGCGCTGGGGCACGGGCCGGTTCTGGAACCCCACCGACTACCTGCACGTGGTGCGGCGCGATCCGCTCGCGCTCTTCGACGAGCGGCTCGGCACCAACATGATCAAGCTCCAGCTCCCGTTCGAGTCCACCGGCGCCAACCTCTACGCGATGGGCGTTCTGGACAGCGCCAGCGGGCAGTTGGGGACGCTGGGGTCGATCGGCGGCGCCGCGCGGGCCGAGGCGGTGTTCGGCGAGACCGAGGTGGGCGTGGACGCGTTCATCCAGAACGGCACGCGGCCGAAGTACGGAGCGGACATCTCGAGCGCGCTCGGGCCGTTCGACGTGTACGGGGAGATCTCCCTGCGCGCGGGCCCGGTGCACCGCTACGAACCCGCCGCCTCGAGCCCGCCGGGCTTCACGCTCTTCGAGCTGCACCAGGTGGCCGACTACGGCCTCTCCGGCACGGTGGGCGCGAACTACACCTTCGCGTACCGGGAGAACGACACCGCCACCATCGGCGCGGAGTACTTCTACAACCCCTACGGCTACGACGATCCGGCGGTCTACCCGTTCCTGCTGCTCAACGGAGCGTTCCAACCCTTCTACGTGGGCAAGCAGTACGCGGCGGTGTACGCGCTTTTGCCCGGCCCCGGTGACTGGGACAGGACCTCCTTCGTCCTCTCCAACCTGGCCAACCTGTCGGACCACTCCTACGTGTCGCGCCTCGACTTCACCGTCCGGGTGCTCTCGTACCTGACGGTGGAGGCCAACGCGTCGCTGTTCTACGGCAACCCCGAGGGCGAGTTCCGCCTCCGCCTCACCCTGCCCGGCGCGGCGATCGGCGCGCCGACGGACTTCACGATCCCGGAGCAGAACTTCTCGCTGGGGCTGGGGCTTCGGCTGTCGATGTGACCGGCTGCACCTTCCACCGGCGGTGCAGCCACATCCACTGTTCGGGCCACTGCCGGATGTGGCGTTCGATCACCGCGGTGATTTGAGCGGTGTGCGCGCGCACGTCCTCATCCGGAGCGCCGGTATCCGGCACCGGGAAGGGCCCCTCCAGGGTGAGGCGGAGCCCGTCGCCTTCGCGCCGGGCCATCGCCACCACCACCGGGGCGCCGGTGCGCCGCGCGGCGATCGACAGCGCCGGGTTGGTGCAGGCGGGCCGGCCGAAGAAGGGCACGAAGACGCCGTGCTTCTCCGCGATGACCTGGTCCACCAGCATCGCCACCACGCCGCCTCTGGCCAGCGCTTTGAGCGTGGAGCGGTAGGCCCCGCGCGGGTGGATGAGCTGCATCCCGGCCGCGATCCGGCTGCGGACGATCCGCTCGTTGAGCGCGCCCTTGAGCGGCCGCACGACCGCGTGCAGCGGCAGCCCGCGGCGGCACAAGAGCTCGCCGAGCAGCTCCCAGTTCCCGAAGTGCGCGGTGGCGAGCAGCACGCCCTTCCCTTCCGCCACCAGGCCTTCGAGCAGCTCCCAGTTGTCCACCTTCAGATCGGAGGTGGGATCCCGCGGCTTGCGCGCGGTGGCGCAGATCGACTCCAGGGCGGCGAGCGCCATGTTGTCGTAGGCGCCGCGGGCGATGCGCTGGCGCTCGGGCTCGGAGAGCTCCGGGAGCGCCTGCCGTAGGTTGTCCAGGGTCACCGCGCGGCGGATCCCCAGGGTCCACGCGAGCCCGCCCACGAACCGGGCGCAGCGCCGTAGCCCCCGTGGGGACAACCACGCGAGGAAGCCGACGAGCAGGCCGGCGAAGAAGCGGGGGACCGGGCCGACCTCCGGAACCAGCGGCCGGGGTGGCGAAAAAGCCGCGCTTTTCTCCAATGCAGACACCCGGGCACGCATACCACGCCCGATGTGCGGCGAAGCAGGGAGCTTCCGGGCAGCCGGGCGGGCGAGTGGCGCCGGGGGTGACCATCTTCCCGGCATGGAGCATGTGGAGGTCGCGGTGGTCGGCGCGGGGG
>JADGHL010000233.1 GCA_019686135.1 Myxococcaceae bacterium
GCTGGCCGTCCGCGGTCGGGTCAGTGTCCTCGCGCGGGTTGTTCCGCTGGCCGTGCGCGGTCGGGTCAGTGTCCTCGCGCGCGTTGTTCCGCTGGCCGTGCGCGGTCGGGTCAGTGTCCTCGCGCGCGTTGTTCCGCTGGCCGTCCGCGGTCGGGTCAGTGTCCTCGCGCGGGTTGTTCCGCGGCCCCCGGGCCGGGTCGGCGCTTTCGTGCGCGTTGTTTCCCACTGACGTCAGTCGCAGGGTCGTGCCCTCGGGCGGGACACACTGCGTGGTCCAGCACGGGGGCGTTATTCGGCAATCTTCAGGTCCTTGAGCTTGAGGCTGATGCGTCGTTCGCCCCGGAACTCGTCGAAGCCGGCCTGGAAGGCGACGTCGATGGGTCCTTCGGTCAGGGCCACCTTCTCCGCCATCCCGAAGCCGATGGCTTCCACGTGCGGCGCCGCCTCCAGATAGAGCTTCAGGTGGCCGGCCCCGCCCCGCTTGTTCTCCAGCACCCGCGGGCGCGCCGCCAGCCGCCTCGCGGCGAGCACGGGTTCGGGATTGCCGTGCCCGAACGGCCCCAGCCTGGACAGCGCTTCGATGGCGCGTTCGTTCACGTCGTTCGGGGTCACCACCGCGTCGATCCGGCAGCGCGCGACCAGATCGTCATCCCGGAGCCTGGCATTCGCCCACGCCTCGAAGGCGTCCCGGAACGCGAGGACGCGGTCCTGGGTCAGCGACAGACCTGCGGCCGCCTTGTGCCCGCCGAACCGGGTGAGGTGTTCGGCACAGCCCCGGAGCGCCTCCACCAGGTGGAAACCTTCGATGCTCCGCGCCGAACCTCGCCCGACTCCGTTCTGGAACGCCACCAGCACCGTGGGCCGGTGGTACCGCTCCACCACCCGTGAGGCGACGATGCCGATCACCCCGGGGTGCCAGCCCTCCGAGTGGAGCACCAGGCCGCGCGCGTGGCGCCGCGCCTCCGCCTGCTCCAGCGCCTCCGCAAGAATCTGCTGCTCCACCTGCTGGCGTTCGGCGTTCGCGGCGTCCAGCTCCTTCGCCAGCCGCCGCGCCTCCTCCAGGGAGTCACAGGTCAGAAGGCGCAACCCGACCGCAGCGTCGTCCATCCGGCCGGCGGCGTTGATCCTCGGCCCGAGCCGAAAGCCGATCTGCCCGGAGCTCACCGGTGCATCCGGCCCCAGCCCGGCGACCTCCTTGAGCGCTCGCACTCCGGGGCGCCGCGCGGCGGTGAGCTCTTCGAGCCCGACCTTGACGAAGATCCGGTTGGCGCCGGTGAGCGGGACGACGTCCGCCACCGTGGCGAGCGCCACGAGGTCCAGGTAGGCCCGCAGGTTGGGCTCCTTCCGGCCGGTCGCGAACGCGCCCTCGTCGCGCAGCCGTTTGCGGAGCCCCATGCACAGGTTGAACGTCACGCCCCCTGCGCACAGGTGGCGCGTCGGGTAGTCACAGCCGGGCTGAAGCGGATTGAGCACGGCGTTGGCGGGGGGCATGGTGTCCGGGACCGCGTGGTGATCCACCACCACCACGTCCAACCCCAGCTCGCGGGCGCGCGCGACCTCCGCGTGGGAGGTGATCCCGCAGTCGAGCGTCACCAGCACCCGCGTCCCGTCCCGGGCGATCCGTTCGATCGCCTCGCGGTTGAGCCCGTACCCTTCCTCCAGCCGGTGCGGGATGTAGGTGTCCACCTCCGCGCCGACCTCGCGCAGGAACATCGACAACAACGCGGTGGAGGAGACCCCGTCGACGTCGTAGTCCCCCCACAGGGTGACCTTCTGGCGCTCGTGGATCGCCCGGAGGATCCGTTCGACTGCGGCGTTCATGCCCTTCATCCGGAACGGATCCGGCAGATCGGCCAAGCGGTCGTGCAAAAACGCGTGCGCTTCCGCGGGGGTCCGGTAGCCGCGGCGATAGAGGATGCGGGCGGCGAGCGGATGCAGCGACAGCTCCGCGCCCAGACGGTCCGCAGCATCCGTCACCGGCTCGGGATAGACCCATCGCACCGTGCACAACCCCCTCGTTCCCGGGACCTGGCCGGAAACCCGTCGAGCAGAGGATCGGGACGCTAACAAACGAGACTGACACGCCCGGGGCGGCGCCCTGTCGCGATCGGGGCGACGGCCCGAATCCGGCCCGCCGCCCGCCGACGCTACGCGGCCACCTTGCTGCCCACGGCTTCGCGCACGCGCGCGACCAGCGCCTCGATCGACTTGCGCGCGTCGCCGAACAGCATCCGGTTGTTCTCGTGGAAGAAGAGCGGGTTGTCCACGCCGGCGTAGCCTGCCGCCATGCCGCGCTTGAGCACCACCACCAGCTTCGCCTTCCAGACCTCCAGCACCGGCATCCCGTAGATGGGGCTGCCCGGATCGTCGAGCGCGCCGGGATTGACGATGTCGTTGGCGCCGATCACCAGCACCACGTCCGTCTTCTCGAAGTCGTGGTTGATCTGCTCCATCTCGAGCACGATGTCGTACGGCACGCCCGCCTCCGCGAGCAGCACGTTCATGTGCCCCGGCAGGCGCCCGGCCACGGGGTGGATCGCGAAGCGGACCTGGACCCCGTGCTCGCGCAGGCAGCGGACCAGGTCGTTCACCGCGTTCTGCGCCCGCGCCACCGCCATCCCGTAGCCGGGGACGATGATCACGCTCTTTGCCGCAAGGAGCGCGGCCGCCACGCCGTCCTCCTTGAGCTCACGCACCTCGCCGGTCTGTTCCACCGCTGAGTGCTTGGTGTCTGCCGTCCCGAAGCCGCCGAAGACGACGTTGAGAATCGACCGGTTCATCGCCCGGCACATGATGATGGACAGGATCGCGCCGGAGGAGCCCACGAGCGCGCCGGTCACGATCAGCAGATCGTTCCCGAGCGTGAAGCCGGCCGCCGCGGCCGCCCAGCCGGAGTACGAGTTGAGCAGCGACACCACCACCGGCATGTCCGCGCCGCCGATCGCCAGCACGAGGTGCACGCCGAGCACGCCGGCCAGAACGGCCATCCCGACCAGCCAGGGCATCCCAACCATCGGGTCCGGCGCCCGCACGAAGGGCACCGCCATGGCGATGATCCCCGCCACCATCAGGAAGTTCAAAAGGTGCCGGCCGGGGAGCAGCAGCGGCTTTCCGGTCACCGTCCCGCGGAGCTTGGCCCAGGCGATGACCGACCCGGTGAAGGTCAGCGCCCCCACCGCCACGCCCGCCCACACCTCGAGGTGCGCCACCAGCCGAGCGATCTCCGCTGCCTGCGGATCGGCGGGGATGACGTGCCCGGCCGAGCGCGGGTCGAGGTGCGACGACATGCCCACGAACACCGCGGCGAGTCCCACGAAGCTGTGGAGGATGGCCACGAGCTCGGGCATCCCGGTCATCTGAACGCGCCTGGCGAGCACGCCGCCCACCACTCCGCCCAGCGCGACGGCGCCGAGAAGCACCCAGGGCCCCGGACCGCTCAGATCGTGCCCGCGGGTGAACCAAGTGTAGCCGGCCACCACCACGGCCAGCCCCATCCCGAGCATCCCGTAGAGGTTGCCCCGCGCCGCGGTCTCCTGCCGCGACAGCCCGGCCAGCGACCGGATGAACAGCACGCCCGCCGCCAGGTAGGCGATGATCACCGTCCCGCTCATGCACCACCCCCCCCCCGGTGGCGTATACACATATGACGCTGCC
>JADGHL010000100.1 GCA_019686135.1 Myxococcaceae bacterium
GCCCCGCCCCGCAAGCGCCCGCCCTCTGCGCGGCTGCGCGACGAACGCACCACGCCGGGGATCCGCCGCGACGATCTGGAGCCGCCCGACCTGCCGCCGCGCGAAGAGCGCACCATCCCCGCCGCGGCGCTCTCCGAACTGCGGCCGCCGACGTCGTCGTCGAAAGCACCCAGACCGAAGCCGCGCCGGAACGCCTCGGCCGATCTGATGACCACGCCAGCCCGCTCCGCGTCGCCCAAGACCACCGACGACGAGGTGCAGACCATCGCGGCGGGCGCGGCCCCGGACGTCGACGAGGAGGCGACGTTCGGATCGACGGTCCCGGATGAAGGCACCCCCGAAAAGCGGCGCGGCGCAGCGCCCCTGGTCCTCGCGCTGGTCGGACTGGTGGCGATCGGCGGGACGGTGGTGGCGATCGGTCTGCACCATGACGTCGGTCGGGCGCTGGGCCTTGAGGCAGAGCCGGTCAGCGTGGAACCGGCCCGGGCGCCCGCGGTCGTCGATCCACCCGCCGCGAAGACGCCGGAGGCGATGGCGAACACCGATGTGACGACGGCGAAGGCAGAGACGCCAGCGGAACCGCTGACGCTACCGGCCGCGAAGGAGGATGCACCTGCGGCCGCGCCAGCGAAGGCGACGGCGCAGAAGCGACCGCTCAGGCGTCACGTGACGAAGGTCGCGACCACAGAAGAGACCGCCGCCTCTCCCGAGGATCGCGCCTGGGACGAGGCCGCTGCGAAGGCCGCCGGCACCGGTCAATTGACGCTCGTGACCGAACCGTTCTCCACGGTGTTCCTCGGCAGCAAGGAGCTGGGCCAGACACCGCTGGTGAAGCTGCCGATCAAGTCCGGCCGGCACGTGCTGCGGCTCGTCGGCGCGGACGGGAAGGCGTTCGCGCTGCCAGTGCAGATCGAGCCCGATCAGGAGACGAAGGTGCGCGTGCCGTTGAGCGTGCTGAAGCCGCTGTAGCGGTCCAGGCTCAGTTCGGCGTGGCCGGAGGAAGGACCGGCACCGCCTTCTCCAGATGATCGTGCAGCGGCCCGCCGAAGGTTCCAGGCCAGGGCGCATCGGAGAGCGACAGCCCTGGCGCGAGGAAGTGCCAGAAGTGTGCGCTCGAGCCGGCATACGGCGGATCGCACGCACCGCAGGTCTGCGCGCCGCTCATCACCGCGAAGCTGCCATCGGCGACGGCGATCGTCTGCGGCACCTCGCCGAGATCGACCGGACAGCTCCACAGCTCCGTACCGTCGGACACGTTGAGGGCGATGAGCTGGTCGGTGTCGTTCCGGCGGGCGAAGGTCAAGACCGCCTCCCGGGTGGGGCGATCCGGACGGGACTGCCAGCGGACGAGCTGGAGCTCGCGCGTCAGGAACATGTCGTTGCCGGAGAGCGTGAAGCTCCAGCGCGGGTTGCCGTTGAGGTCGAACGCGTTGATGTTCTCGGTCATCGATCCGCCGCGTGCCGGGCTGGTGACGTAGAGCTGGTGCGTGGCCACGGCGCGCCCGAGCGGTCCGCGCTGCTGCTCGAGCGGAATGATGGGATCGCCGGTGGCGGTGTCGCGCGGGACCGAGTCCCACTCCGCGTAGAGCCGTCCGTCCGCCACCCCGAGCTCGCCGCCGAGCAGCGTCTCGGTGCGCGCCCAGCGAAACTGTCCGTTGTGCGACCAAGACATGAGCAGCGTGGGCATCTGTGGTGCCAGCGGAATGGCCGCGTTCGGGTTGGCGAACGACGCGGAGAACGCGAGGTAGACGTCGCCAGCGCCGTCCGCGACGACGCCGTACGGGTGCGGGTGATTGCACTGCGACAGCAGCGGATCGACCGGCTGCTGCATCCACACCATCGCGCCCTGGCTGTCGAGCGCGACGAGGTAGAACCTGCGGCACAGCGTCCCCGGCGGGGAGTCCTTCGGGTACGTCTCGTACACCGCGAGCAGCCGGTCGGATCCCATCGCCGCCACGCGCGCCATGAACACGTTGTCGTTGTCGGCGGCGACGTCCGGCCGCGCGGTGGCGAGGTTGAAGGTCCAGCGCACGGTGCCATCGAACGCGAGCGACGCCACCGTCGCCGACGGTCCGAAGTCGGCGCAGGCGAGCCCACCGTTCCAGGCGATGCAGCGGCGCGGCAGGGTGGACAGCTCGAGCGCCTCGGCGGTGTTGGCGCGCAGGCGCGGCGTTTCGAAGAAGCCGAACAGGCTCACCGCACCGCTCGGCTCCACCACCATGTCGTGCAGCTGTTCGGCCACACCACCGTCCGGGGTGCCATTCGCCGAGAAGTCCCAGTCCACGGCGAGCGGCGTTTGCGGCGCGCGGACGCAGGCGGAGCCCTGGCACACGCCTTCGCTCTGACACGGCGACGCTTCGGCGCAGACGAAACCGTCCGGCGGATCGCGCGTGACGCAGGCGCCGGAGATGCACACCTGCGCGGCGTCGCAGCTCACGGAGCCGCAGACGGTCCCGTCCGGTGCCGCGGTCAACCCACAGCCCGTCTGTGGATCGCACACGCCCACCTGGCACTCGCCGTCGCCGGGACACGGTGGTGCAGGCGGGAACTGACAGCCGGCCACCGGGTCGCAGACGTTCAGCGTGCAGGCGTTGCCGTCGTCGCAGACCACCGCGTTCCCGACGCAGATCCCCTTCTGGCAGGTGGCGTCGGTGACGCAGACCGAGTGGGGATCGCACGCGGTGCCGTCGGCGACCGGCGTCTCCACGCAGCGGCCCTGGGTCACGTCGAAGGTGATGGTGTGGCAGCTCTGCGGCGTCGGGCATTCGGGGATGGCATCGGATTGGGCCTGCACCCGGAGGCTCGCCTCGTTGCCGGCGTTGGTGCGCACCCGGACCATGGCGCTGGCGCGGCCCGGCTCTCCGGCGTGGAAGCGGATCGTCACCTCCCGCTCCTGCCCGCCGTCGAGGCGATCGGGCGTACGGACCAGCTCGAACGGCGCATCCGGCGCGGTCCACTCGAGCGTCACCGGCGATCGCCCGAGGTTGGTGACACGCACCGTCTTCTCCAGGCTCAGCCCCTGCCAGGTGCTGCCGAGATCGAGCTCCGGCGGCGTGAAGGCGATGCGCCCATCGGAGGACTGCAGGCCGGGGTCGCGGCACCCGGCGAAGAGAGCGGCGGTGCCGAGGACCGACACCACGAGGACGAGGACGCGACGCACGCGCGGATGCTTTCACCGGCCGCGGGGCCGCACAACCGCCGTCGGCGCCGTTCCGCACACTTCCCTCCTATACTGCCCGCATGGCGCTCGCTCGATCGCTCGTGGTGCCGGTCCTAATGTTTTCCGCCGTCGCTGCCGCGCAGGGCGCACCCGAGCGGCTCACCTTCACCGGGCGACTGGTGCGCACCGACGGGACCCCGGAGAGCGGGACGCACACCCTTCGCTTCGTGCTCTACGACCAGCCCACTGGCGGGACCAACCTGTGGGAGGAGACGCGGACGGTGACGGTGTCCAACGGCTACTACACCGTCGATCTCGGCGCGGTCTCGACGAAGCAACTCTCCAGCGTGTTCACCGGACCGGAGCGGTACCTGGGCATCTCCCTGGATGCGCAGTCAGAGATGCAGCCCCGGGTGCCGATCCTCTCCGTGCCGTACGCGCTCCGGGCGACGCGCGCCGACGACGCGGACACCGCGACGAACGCCGATCGGCTCGACGGGCAGGACTCCACCGACTTCGCGAAGGCGACGCACACGCACCCGGTGGCGACCCCGTCAACGAGCGGCTTCATGTCCTCTTCTGACAAGGCCAGGCTCGACGACCTGCCGAGCACTTTCGGAGGCGGGCTGGTGAAGTCGGGGTCGTCGCTGGACGTGCGGTATGCGGGATCCGGTGGCGACTTCGGCACCGCGCCCACGGTGGCGCGATCCGATCACCGCCACCCAGCGCCCAGCCTGCAGTGCACCAACCGAACCGCGAGCGCCCCGTTCCCAACGGGTGCGCTGGCGGCGTGCCAGAGCGACGAAGTGCTCACCGGCGGCGGCTGCATGGATCTGCCGTCGGGCTTCGGCTTGAACTTCGCCACCACCGCGGCGCCCACCTCGTCCGGCTTTCTCTGCCGGGGCACCGGCGGCACGGTGCCGTCGACGGTCGTCACGGCGGTGGCGATCTGCTGCAAGCTGCAGTGAGCACCGTCAGGGCGCCGGGTTCGTGATGGGCCCGGGCGGCTGCAGCTCCGGCAGCGGCGCGGCAGGACGGGTGGCGACTTCTGCCAGAAGCGCGTCGAGGCTCATGCCGTCGAACGGCATCACCGCCTGGGACTGCGGGTGCACCCGGGCAGCGAGCGGGTGCACGACGCCATCGGCGACGTACATCCGTCCCTGCCAACCACCGACCTGGTGGAAGACGCCCGGCTTTCCGGCCGCGGATAGGTAGAGCACGACGTCATCGCCCTTCTCGAGCGGCGGCTTGTCGTCGGGCACGGCGAGGCAGCCGTCATCGAGCTTTCCGCCGAGCTCGGAGACCACCACCGTATCCCCACTCTTCCACTGCTCGGCGCGATCGCTGTGGCGCAGCACCTGGTCGATTTGAACGGTGGACTCGATGAGTTGCAGCTCGCCGTACTCCTGCCCTGCCTCCTTTGCCGTGAGGCGCCGGCCCTTCTCCCGGCTGAACGGGTAGAGGCGCTCGGTGACGAAACGGCGGTCCACCACCGTGCCCAGGACCACCAGGTCGGACGCTCCGAGCAACTGCTCGAACGTGTCCACCGTCTTCCACTCCACCATCATGGGGTGCGCGTGACCGTCGCGGCGCGTCACCGCCGCCTCTGCTCCCGGGGCGTGGGCCGCGGTGTCACAGCCGGTTCCAGCGCTCAGTCCAATCAGACACGCCGTCACCATCAGCTTTTGCATGTCCATGGTTGCTTTCCCTTTCACTGGTAACGAGCGTGAGCGGCCAGGCCGTCGCAGTAGCTGAGCTCGGCCGGATACGTGCACTCGGTGCACGGGTTCATCACCCGGCCCTGCGAACAACCACAGACATGGCCGATACCGACGGCGTGCCCGGTTTCGTGCTCGGCCACCCAGAGCTGCCAGGTGTAACTGCCGGAGATCTGATAGGTATTGAGGACGACCATCCCGCCGCCGCGGTAGACGCAGCCATTGGCGTCCGCGCCGCCGGGGAAGCTGGTTTCACCCCACCACCAGTCGGTGCTCGAGGTCTCCCAGTAGTCGACGTCGTGACTGGAATTGTTGATGCCGTCGGTGTTCAGGTAGAGCGAGTTCGTCGGCCCATTCGGCGGCGCGTTCCACTCGATCCACGCGTCCTCCACCGCGCCGTAGCGGGTGTGGTTGTACGTGTTGACCGACGTCCAGTGGCCATACGGCGGGTTGTAGCCGTAGGTGAGCTGGCACCAGTGATACCAGGTGAGGTTGTAACAGCTGTCGAGCCCGCCGTAGGCGCAGTCCTCGAGGCCGCATGCGTTCGCGCCAAGGGGGGCCAACCACACGGCGAGCCCTGCCGCCAATCCGACCGCAGCGAGCGCTGCGTTCAAAGCCATCCGTCTCATCGTCTGTCCTTTCGCCTGTCGTACGGGAGCGCGCCGGACGACCACCGCCCGGCGCACGTGTCACGGTAGCGGTCAGGCAAATCGTGAATAGGCTTTAGAGGCCGTATGGTTTGGGACTAGACCGTCTCGGTGCGTCAATTTCTGTCATCAACCCAGGATTGTCACGCGAGCGTTCGAGGCGACTTTCGAGGCGCGCAGAGCAATCGCCACGACGAGCGAACGGGATCGCCCGGTGCAGTCACCGGCTCACGCTGCGCAGGGCGCTCGGTCCTTCTGCGAAGGCGGCTCCCCCACCAGTCTCACGGCTGAACGCCGATGCGGAGCGCGTGGGAGTCGCTCTCTGTCTGCCCGCCCGCGAACCCCACCCGGCCACTGCCGGCGTCTGGGTTGGGCGCAGTGAAGATCGCCGCACCGGACGAGACCTCCGCCTGCTCGAGCATCAAGGGCGGAGAACAGAACCCGTCCGTGCAGGCCTCGTTGCCCAGGCACGGCTGCGAGGCTCCACACGCGACCTGGAGGCACTCGCCGCGGCGGCAGACCTGACCGCTCGGGCAGCTGCTGACCTGAGCGCACGGATCGGTCGACCAGAGGCAGGCGCCCGCACGGCAGACCTCGCCCGGGCCACATTCCGCGCCGCTGCGGCAGCTGATCGTCCGGCAGACGCCGTCGCGGCAGACCTTCTTCTCCGAGCAGACCACGTCGTCACAACCACCCCGGGGCGCGCAGCGGCCGAGCGCATCGCACCGCTCTTCGTCGGCCAGGCACTGCGCATCGTCGCTGCAGGCCACGAGCACGCAGCCTTTTCCGACCCGGCACACGCGCCCCTCCGGGCAGGCGACGCCGATGCAGCTGTCGAAGGCACACCGCCCGCCGACGCACCGTTCGGTCGGATAGCAGTCCGTGTCTCGGCTGCAGAGGATCGGCGCGCACGCGCCCGACCGACAGCGCTCGCTCTCGACGCAGCTCACGCCGAGGCACGCCGCATCGACGCACGCGCCGTTCGCACAGACCCGGTTCGGACCGCACGCACGGCCGCCACAGTGCGTGGCAAGACACCGGCCGTCGACGCAGGCCTCCTCCGCAGCGCAGCTCACGCCGGCGCAGAGATCCGGCGGGTGGAGCGTGTGATCGGGACACCCGGCGAGCGAGGCCGAAAGCAACGCCACCAGGGCGCCCATCCAGATTGGAGCCGTCGTTCGGCCGCGGGGAGTGGCGCGACTGCATCCGTCGTGGCGTGTGATTGCACAACCCGCAGGTTCGACACACGAAGCGTCACGACACAGTTCATGCCCGTGCGCGACGCCGCAATCCTCCGCATCGGATCGGCACATGGCATCGACGGCACGAACAACTGTGCGTGCTCCTGCTCGCACGAAGCGGACGCCGAGCCTCTGCTCATCCCGGGCCGCAACCTCACACTCCGAAGCGCCCGACGACTCGCGGCGACCCGCCTGCTGCGCGACGTCGCAATCCTCTGCATCCGCTCGGCACACAGCATCCTCGCCGGCGGCACTTCCAAGGAGGTCCAGGTGCACGACGGGCGAGAAACTGAATCCATCCCGTGTCGCAAGGCGAGGAGCCTCTACGATCGCGGGCGCTCGTATTTCCCCGTGGTCAGCGTCGCAGTCAGCCCGGGTCGATCCCGCGCGCCCTGGGCACGCTGGAGGATGACTCAACTCATCACCGTCTGGAGCGCGGTCGCCGTGCGTGCTGCTGCCACCACCACGTCTCATCCGGTCGCTCTGTCGTTTCGGGTTCACGGCAGCTGGCCAGTGTGATCGGCCGCAGGCAGATGAAGCGGCTCGGGGGTGGTCAGGAAGTACGCCGCCGCAGCGCCGCCGGCGAGCGCGACGACTGCGCCACCGACGAACAGAGGCCACGGCGATCCACCCTCCTGCTCCACGTCCTCCGGCTCGGCGACCACCTCCTCCTGCGATCGGATCCGGTGCTGCTTCGCCTCCTCCACTGCTGCCGTCACCGCCGGCGGCGGTCGCGCGGTGGCAGGAAACCCGAGCGGCTCCGACGCCGCACCGCGCTCGAGGATGATTCCACCTCCATCGTCGAGCGCCATCGCCCACGCCTTCACGTCCACGTACGGAGGAATCGCCAGCGTCGCAGGCTTCGGCAGCGTCGCGGTCACGGTCTGCTCGCGTCCTTCGGCGAGGACGTGCAGCTCCACCTGGGCGATCGGATCCACCGGGTTGGTCAACGCTGCGGTCACTTCGCCGCTGCGCTCATCGCGCTCCACCGAGAGCCCGGGCTGCGACCGGCGGGATCGCACCGCCTTCTTCGCCGCCTCATACGGCCGGGCGATCTTCGGTCCCAGCGCCGTGTTCACGGTCGCGTCCGGATCGATGAGCAGCATCACCTCGAAGCTCCGCTGCGCCGCGGCCGACTCACCGAGGAACGCCTTCACCAGGCCAAGGCCGCGCCAGGCCCGCGTGCGGTCGGCGCGCGTCGCGGGTTGTTTCAGGGCCTGCTGGTACAGCTTCCCGGCGAGATCGAAGTCCAGGTCGTCCATCGCGCGTTCGGCCTGCTCGAGCAGCGTGGGACCGGCGTGCGCGGCCATGGGCAACGCAAGGACGGTGGCGGCGATGGGGAACCAGGCGAACCGCATGCGGCGACGTCACGCTAGCCGATCCGCACAGGCGCCACGAAGCTTCACGGATCGATCATTGGGATCAGATCAAGCAGAAGGATCCGTAGAGCCGCCGAAGTTGGGGACAACTCCGAAGATCCGCGTCGCTGCAGCGGAAATTGGCCCCGGGTACTTGTGGATGACGGGCTGGTTTTCCAGAGCCATCCACAGCGGGCCTCGGAGCCGGGAGGTTTCCCACATCCACGCACGTTCGTTCCGTCGTTCTCCACACCGTCGTCCACAACCTTCGCGAGCAGCCCGCAGCCGGCCGATCGTCGCATGAAGCGGCCCGGGGACGGCGGCTAGGCTCCGGCGCGCCTCGCATGGACGACCTGTACCGCGGTCAGCGCATCGGGAAATACGAGATCCTCACGCAGCTTTCGCTGGGCGGAATGGCGGAGCTCTTCCTGGCCTTCACCTCCGGTCCCGGCGGCTTCCGCAAGTACGTGGTGGTGAAGCGCATCCTCCCCGATGCGAAGGGCGACGAGCAGTTCGTGAAGATGTTCCTAGACGAGGCGCGCATCACCGCCGCGTTCAGTCACCCCAACATCGGCCAGGTCTTCGACCTCGACGAGGACGAGGAGGGGCTCTACCTGGCGATGGAGTTCATCTCCGGCCAGAACCTCAACCAGGTCGCCGCTGCGTGCAGGCGCCGTCAGCGGCCGGTGCCGATCGGCTTCTCCTGCACCGTCGCTCGCGAGACGTGCAACGCGCTCCACTACGCGCACACCTTCACCGATCCGGTGGGCCGCGCGTTCCCGGTCATCCACCGCGACGTGGCGCAGAAGAACGTGATGGTGACGTACGATGGTGTCACCAAGCTGCTCGACTTCGGGATCGCCCAGGCGCGGGGGAAGCTGGGCCGCACGAACGTCGGGATGGTGAAAGGCACGACCGGCTACATGTCGCCGGAGCAGGTCCGGGGCGAAGTGCTGGATGGACGAAGCGACGTGTTCTCGGTGGGCGTGATGCTGCACGAGCTGCTCACCGGGCGGCGCCTGTTCGGCGCGGAGACGGAGATCGAGGAGATGCAGCTCATCCTCGACGCGCCGATTCCGAAGATACAGGAGCTCAATCCGCTCGTGCCCGACGAGGTCGCGGAGATCGTCCACCGCGCCCTGGCCCGCGAGCGCGCCGATCGCTGGCCCACCGCGCGGGAGATGGCCCGGGCGCTGGAGCGCCACGCGGCGAAGCTGCTCTTCGATCAGGAGCAGATGGCTGCGCTGATGCGCGAGCTGTTCGAGGACAAGATGGCCGCCACGAGGGCGCTCCTCGAGTCCGCCGGCGAGAACGATTCGCTGCTTGCCCACGCGGCGGTGCGCGAGCTCAGCAAGGACGACGGAGAGGCCTTCCAGAAGGCACCAACGCACACAAGGCCCGTGCCCGAGAGCGGGGTTCCTTCAGGCGGGAAAAGCGCGCCGGAGCACGACACCGACGAACGTCCGGCATCCGCTCCACCGGCGGAGCATCCAGACGCACGACCCCAGAAGGAGAGCCCCTGGGGCTTCGTCGTCGCGGTCCTTCTGGCGGTGGCGATCGTCGGCGCCGGGTACGGCGTGTACGCGTTCGTGGTCTCGCTCCCGCCCGCGCCGGAGGACGTGGTGGCGGCGAAGGATCTCGAGGTGAAGCCGTTCGTCGACCCACGGCTGAAGGTGGATCCCGGCAGCGTGGGCCCGAGCGGCCAGAGCCCGAACGGTGTAACTCGGCCGGTCGCCGGCGAGGAGGATTCCGCGGACGAGGGCCCGACGACGAAGAAGGTGCGCCGGTCGCGGAAGGCGCGGACGGGGACGCTCACGTTGATCACGATCCCGGACAGCGAGGTGAGCGTCGGCAACAAGGTGGTGGGGACCACCCCGCTGTTCAACGTGAGCCTCCCAGAGGGCACGCACCTGTTGAAGCTCAAGGGCCCGGACGGGAGGACCTACGCGCTCTCCGCGCCGATCAAGTCGGGCGAGGCCACCCGCTTCCGCGTGAAGCTGGTGGACCTCCCGCCGCTTTGATGTTGTTGCGCCTACGATGAGCTCGCCACTTCCGCATGTTGAGACGAAACCGGGTCCGGCGGTCGACGTCGTCCGCGACGAGGTTGCCTCGAGCCCGCGTGCGAAGACCTTCGATGTCGAAGCCCTCGTCCGCACGTGCCTCAACTGCGGGCGGCCGCTCGAAGAGCGCAGGTGCAAGCTCTTCTGCGAATGCGGCTACTACGCCAGCTGCAGCGACTTCTACTGAGCCAACCGGCGGACCGGTTAGAGCTTGAAGGGCGTACCGCGCGGACCCAGGCGTTTTTCGAGTTGTTCGTAAGACGGCCGGGGAAACTGCTCGAGGAAGCGCAGATACTCCTCGAACGTCATCGGGCCCGGACGATTCCTGCGCAGCGCTTCGACGTCCGAGGGCGTCGTGGGAATCCCGCGATCGAGATCCAGCAGGTCAGCGTCTCTTCTGGAGCTCATCCCAGTCCTCCCTCAGGCCCGCCCTGGCGAAATATCCCCGTGCTTCCTGAGCGTCGATCCCTGGTAGGCGCAGCAGGAAAGCAATGTCCGCGAGATCCTGGTACCGCCTGCTCGGGTCGTTCTTGATTGCGTGGACTTTTAAGGCGATGAGGTGCTCCGGCCTGGGTACGCGGACGGGTTCTCCGTCGATGAACGGCACAAAGCGCGCGGCGGAGAACAGCTTGTCCCCCGTCTCCCGGTCCACGTAGATGAAGTCGAGTCGGCTGCCGTCCGCGTGGAGATGGTTCGAGTACCCTTCCGACGCGTGAAGCGTCTTGAACGCAAGCTCTTCCAGCCGGGCGATGAGTGCCGCCTGCGCTTCACGCGGCACGATGAGATCCAGGTCGTGCGTCTCCCGGCCGAGCCCGTACGCGTTGAGGGCGAACGCGCCCGCGAGAGCGAAAGGCTGACCGCTCGCGCTGAGGTGTGTCCGGACCAGCTGAATCAGGCGGACGACGTCCATGGAGCCGACGAATGTAACAGCGGCCCGTGTCAGAGTACCCAGGCCGGGCCGCGCCGGGCGGCTCAGGAGTCAGGCGGGTTTCTATCAGACCACCCCGAGCTTCACGTGCAGCTCGGAGATCTCCTTCTTCACCTGCGCGTCGGTCTGCAGCAGCCGCTCCACCTTGCGCACCGCGGAGATCACCGTGGAGTGATCCTTGTTGAACTTCTGGGCGATCTCCGGGAACGACGACTTGGTGAGGGTGCGGGCGAGGTACATCGCCATCTGCCGCGCGTGGGCGAGCTGCTTCATCCGGCGATCCTGGCGCAGGTCCTCCACCGCGACCTTGTAGTAGCGCGCGGTCTCACGCTGGATCTGCTCGATGTCCACCGGCCGGTTGTGCGGGAGGATGTCCTTGAGCACCTGGGCCGCGAACTCCTCGGTGATGGGCTGTCCGGTGAGCGAGTGGACCGCGGCGATCTTCACCAGCGCGCCTTCGAGTTCGCGGACGTTGCGCTGGATGTGGCGGGCGATGAAGGTGCAGACGCTGTCCGGGAGCGTGATGCCGTCCTGGGCTGCCTTCTTCTTGAGGATGGCGATCCGCGTCTCGTAGTTGGGCTCCTGGATGTCGGTGATGAGCCCCATGTTGAAGCGCGAGCGGAGGCGATCCTCCAGCCCGGGGATCTCCGCGGGCACCGTGTCCGAGGTGAGGACGATCGCCTTGGACATCTCGTGGAGGGTGTTGAAGGTGTAGAAGAACTCCTTCTGGGTCTCCTCCTTCTTGCCCAGGAACTGGATGTCGTCGATCAACAGGACGTCGCACTCCTCACGGAACTTGCGGCGGAACTCCGGCATCCGGCCGTCGCGGACGCTCTCCACGTACTCGTTGGTGAACTCCTCGGAGGTCAGGTAGACGACCCGCGCGGTGGCGTTCTGCTGGATGATCTTGTTCCCCACCGCGTGCAACAGGTGGGTCTTCCCCAGCCCGGTGCCGCCGTAGATGAACAGCGGGTTGTAGACCCGGCCCGGGTTCTCGGCGACGGCGGCGGCGGCCGCGGCGGGCAGCTGGTTGGAGTCCGCCACCACGTAGTTCTGGAAGGTGAAGCGGTCGTTGAGCCGGTTGGGTCGCATCGGCGCCTTGACTGGCGGTGTGGGCACGGCGACCGGCCCCGCGACCGGCGTCTCCACCACCCGGTACTCCAACCGGACAACCCCCGACTCCATCCCGCTGAGCAGTCCGAGGAGGTAGGGGCGGTAGTGTTCGTCGACCCAGTCCCGGAAGAACGGGTCGGGCACGCCGAGGATCAGCGCGTCCCCAGACACATCCAGCGCCGTCATCCGCTCCAGCCAGGAGAGCGCGTACGTCTTGCCCTCCTCCCGCACCGCATCCAGCACGGTTCGCCAGAGATTTCCGGCACTTGAAGAAACTCCCACGGACACGGCGAGCGCAGGCAAACCAACCCCCGGATGCGCAAAAACTGATCGGAAAGGACCGGCTAGGTAGCAGGCGCTTCCGTGGCCGATCAAGCGCTCCGTTCAAGTCCGCGCCAGTCAACGTTTTTCAAAAGCGGGCAAAGCAGATGCGGGCGGCGTGGCCGGAAACCTCTTGTGGCGGGTGTCCCGACTACCCCAATCCTTTGTGTCCGCCACGCGGCATCTCTTGACCATCAGTCGTTGACGCGGTTTTGCGCCGGCCGGGCGGACGAGGCGGCGATGCGGATCCCGCAACGTTGACGCGAAGAGGGAAGCGGGTTAATGCGCCGGCCCCTTACAAGCTTTTGAGGAGCACGCCGTGTCGAAGCGCACCTACCAGCCGAAGAAGATTCGCCGCAACCGCAAGCACGGGTTCCGGAAGCGGAACAGCACCGCCGCGGGGCGCGACGTGCTGAAGCGGCGCCGGGCGAAGGGCCGCAAGCGGCTGGTCGTCAAAGCGTACGAGAAGTAGTGACCCGGCAGCACGGCTTCCCGAAGTCGGTCCGGGTGCGAAAGCGCCGGGACTATCTGCGCATCCAGGACTCGGGGGCGAAGCTGGCGGTTGGACCGCTGCTCGCCGTCTGGGCGCGCAACTCCCTCCCCTACACGCGGCTGGGGCTGACGGTCTCCTCGAAGGTGGGCAACGCCGTGGTGCGCGCGCGCGTGCGCCGCCACCTTCGCGAGTACTTCCGCCTGCACCGATCCGAGCTGCCTCAGGGCCTGGACCTCGTGTTGATCGCCCGCGCGTCTGCGGGGTTCGCTTCGGGCGAGGATCTCGCTCGCGCGTTCGCGGAGATCGCGCGCCGGCTTCGCGGGGTGGTCAAATGAGCCTCTTCGATCCGGCACTGCTGCGAAGGCTTCCGCCCGTGCACCGCGCGCTGGTGGTCCTCGCCTGCGTGCCGATCGCGCTGTACCGGCTCACCGTCTCCCGGCTGCTCCCGCGCGCGTGCCGCTTCCACCCGTCGTGCTCGGTGTACGCGCTCGGTGCGCTGCAGCGGCATGGGCTGTGGCGCGGGAGCATCCTCGCGCTTCGGCGCATCGCGCGGTGTCACCCGTTCAACCCGGGGGGATATGACCCCGTCCCCGGGAGCGGAACTTCCGGCATTTCTTCCTCGCTCAACGGGCCTCCCTCTGATAGCGCCGCGCCTCCTCCCGGCGGCGAGGACTTCTGAGCTGTCTCCTCTTCGCCCTCGACGAGATTGAACCGTATGGACTCGCAGAAGCGGCTGCTGCTTGCGCTGGTGTTGTCATTCGTCCTGACGGCCATCTACATGGTGCTCGCTCCGAAGCCGCCGGCGGAGGCCGGGCTCGACGGGGGCATCGATGGCGCCGTCCTCCTCGCCGACGGCGGCGTTCCCCCGGCGCGTGATGGCGGTGCGCAGGGAGAGCTTTTGCCGCTCGCGGCGGCGCCCGCGGATGGTGGCACGGCGATCGCCGCCACGCCCGGCGAGCCCCCCGCGCCGGTCCGCGAGCTTGGGCACGACGAGGCGGAGGTCCACTACCGGATGTCCACCCGCAGCGCGTCGCTGGTGCAGGCCGAGCTGCAGGGACCGAAGATGCGCGAGCAGCGCCCGCTCTCGGCGATCCAGGCCTACAAGCTGTTCTTCGGCGGAGAGGCGCCGGACGCGCCGCAGATCGACATGGCCACTCCGCCGGACACCTATCCGGCGGCGCTGGCCGTCGGCATCAAGAACGGGGGCGCCTTCTCGCTCGAGCCGTGGCGCACCTGGCGCTTCGACGAGGCCGCCTCCGACGACGACACCTTCGTCTTCACCACCCGCCAGGGTCCGTGGGAGGCGAGAAAGACGCTCCAGTGGGTGCACGCGAGCGATGCGAACCACCCGGCCGCGCGCGGCTTCGAGCTGGTGATGACGCTCGAGCTGCGCAACGTCTCGTCCACCGCCGCCACCGGCGAGCTCGCGGTGCACTACGGGCGCGGCATCGATCCGACGCACGAGACCAAGGCGTCGATCTTCGGCAGCGTGGGCAACGAGTCCAAGGCCACCTGCGTGGTGAAGGAGGATCTGCAGCACCTCGTCCCCGACCAGTCGCCGCCGAAGGAGGAGAAGCTGAACGGCCCGGTGTCGATGATCGGCGTCGACCAGCAGTACTTCCTCGGCGCGGTGTTCCCGATCGACGGCTCGAAGGACGGCCGCTGCGAGCTGCACGCCACCCCGACCTCGCGCGTCGCGGTGGGCTACTTCCCCATCACCGTCGGGCCCGGGCAGACGCTGAAGCAGAGCTTCGGCGTGTACGTGGGTCCCAAGGACAGCGACCTGCTCCGGCTCCAGCCGTCCGCGCCGATCGCCGCCGCGGCTGGGCTGAGCGTGCCCCAGGGCTACTCGGCGCACCTGCAGAAGACGGTGAACTTCGGGATCTGGGAGTTCATCTGCGTGGTGCTGCTGGCGATCATGAAGTTCTTCCACTCCATCGTCGGCAATTGGGGCGTGGCGATCATCCTGCTCACCGTGACGGTGAAGCTGGCGGTGCTCCCGCTGACCTACAAGTCGATGGTCTCGGCGGAGGAGATGAAGAAGCTCCAGCCGAAGATGGCGGAGCTGAGGAAGAAGTACGGCGAGGACCGCGAGAAGCTGAATCAGGAGACGATGAAGCTGTACCAGGAGGCGAAGGTGAACCCCCTGGGCGGCTGCCTCCCGATGCTGTTGCAGATGCCCGTGTGGATCGCCCTCTTCACCACGCTGCGCAACAGCTACGAGATCTACCGCGAGCCCTTCTTCGGTCCGGTTTGGACCGACCTGACCTTCAAGGACCCCACCTACCTGTTCCCGCTGTTGCTGGGCGTCACGATGATCGTCACCCAGCGGCTGCAGCCGGCGACGATGGACGCCTCGCAGCAGCGGATCATGACCTGGTTCATGCCGATCCTCTTCACCGGCATGATGCTGTTCTACCCGGCCGGGCTCACCCTCTACATCTTCACCAACAACCTGCTCTCGATCGCCCAGCAGTTCGCCATCCGCCGCTACCTGCGGGCGAAGGGCGAGGCGCTCGCGCCGGCCACCGGGCCGCACCAGAAGAAGGCATGAGCATGGAAGCGAAGGACAAGCGGGCACACGCGGAGGAGGTCCTCTCCGAGGTGCTCAAGCGGATGGGCGTGCAGGCGCGCCTCGAGGTGAAGGAGCTGGCCGCCACCGAAGCGACGGCGGACCGGCCGGCTACGCCCGCCAGCATCTCGGTGGCGCTGTTCCCGGAAGGCGACACGCCCGGCCTCACCGTGGGCAAGCGCTCCCCGGTGGCGGACGCGCTGCAGTTCCTCGCCAACAAGATCGTCAACCGCGGGCCGGACAAGAAGTGGATCAACCTCGGGGTGGGCGCGCACCCCGAACCCCGCCAGCCCAAGCCGCCCCCTCAGCCTGCGCCCGCCGCGCCGCCAGCGCAGGCGGCCGCACCGGCGCCGCAGCGTCCGCAGAAGCCGGCGAAGAAGGCCGGCAAGGCCGCCGACCAAAAGGGCCCCGAGCAGCCAGACCGCGAGCGTCCCCCGGAGATCGACGAGTCGAAGCTGGAGGTGCCGGAGAACCCCGCGCTCATGCGGCTCGGGCGGGCGCTCGCCGAGAAGGCCGCGCAGTTCGGACGCTTCTACGCGGTGCTCCCCACCTCGCCCGTAGAGCGGGTGAACCTGCGCAACGGTGCGGTGGGTGTTAACGACGTCTCGGTGAAATTCGACGGCGAGGGGCGCCACCGCCGGGCGGTGTTCGTCCCCTCGAACCCGAAGCCGATGCCGAAGAAGTCGGTGATGCCCGACTATGATGACGAAGAAGACCTCGACGAGGAGTGAGCGTTGGGTAAGCCCAGAAGCCTGAAGGACAAGCTGTGGGGAGCGGCGGTGCTCAAGATGAGCTTCGTCCTCCGGGGCGACGAGGAGTCGCCGGCCTTCAAGGCGATCTACCCGGGCATCCTCCGCGACCTGGAGCTCAACGACGCGGACGTGGACAAGTACATCGCCGAGAACCGCGCCGCGGTGGAGAAGGCCGCGCGCGGCAGCACACCGGCGCCGTCCTCCTCCAACGAACGGTGAGGCCCCGGCCGGTCGGGCTTTCAGCGTTCAACTCCTGTCATTGACGCTGGATGTCAGGCGTTGGCCGGGGTTCGTCTACTTGACAGACGATGCCCCGGCCGCGACGGTCCACCCTCCGCGCCGGACGCGCGCACGGCCACAAAGCGTGCTCCCACGCTTTGGGAAGCGAGGGTGCCATGAAGGTTCTGCTCTGGGTCGGCGCCGGGGTGGCGCTGACGGTCGCTGTCGCCGGGTGCCGCCAAGAGACCCTCGAGATACCACATCGCGGTGATCGACGGTCAGGGTCCGGGCAGCAACCCCGGCGTGGTCGGAGAGTTCCGCGCCGGACCGGCGGATCCGGACCGCGTGCTCACGCCGAATTCGGTCGACGTGGCCACGCAGTTCCAGGCCAAGGTCACCGGGATTGGCGCGCAGGGCGCGGACGAACAGTGCTTCGATCCGGCGCTCAAGGCGCTCACCGCGCCTCTGTCCACCACCACCAACGCCGGCTTCATCCGCCAGAACGCGTCTTTGGCGATCATCTGTGTCACCGACGATCAGGACTACTCGCCGAACTCCGCGACCTACTACCTGGCCGCGCTGCAGAACATCAAAGGGGCGAGCTTCAAGACGCTGTTCTCGCTGAGCGCGATCGCCGTGTTCCAGCAGAACTGCGGCGTCCCGGACGACGGCGCGTACGCGAACATGGTGCAGTGGACCGGCGGCGTGAAGGAGGAGATCTGCACCAGCGACTGGGCGAAGACGCTGGAGAACATCAGCCAGGTCGCCTTCGGCGTGCGCGGCACCTTCTACCTGACCGCCCCGGTCGATCAGACCTCGACGCCGATCGAGGTGAAGATCGACGGCGTTGCGCTTCCCCCGGTGCTCCCCGGCGGGCAGGAGGTGTGGACGTACGATCCGGTGACCAACTCGGTCACGTTCGACCAGCTCTATCGGCCCGAGCCCGGGCAGACGCTGACCATCACGTACGAGGTGATCTGCTACTAGCGGTGCGCGACGGCCCGAAGGCCGCCCACGCCGGGGCCGCTACGCCCGCCAGCCGGCGAACCGCTCGAGCGCCTTGATGCCGCCGTTGAAGACGTCGTGGTCGTACCCCGGGCCGTCGGAGTACTGCACGAAGGGGTAGTTCTTCGGGATGTTGCTGCTCCACTTCGCGCACCAGATGAAGGCCTTCGGCACCGCCGCCTTCGCGCGCGCGACCTGGCTCTCCGAGCAGTAGATGACTGGCCACACGCCGGTGACCTTGTGCAGGTAGTTCGCCGCGTCCTTGAGCGTCTTCGGGCTCGAGAGCGCGCCGGCCTCCCAGTCGAGCACCAGGCGTGTGCCGGGCTGCAGCTTCCCGTGGATGCCGGTGACGTTGAGCAGCTTCTTCGCCTGCGCCACCCCGTTGCCCGCGTGCAGGAACGCGTACGCCATCCGCAGCTTCAGCTTGCCCTGTTGGATGAGCTTGCCCATCGTCGCCCAGCGCGACTTGAAGGTGGGGTCGGTGTAGCTGGTGCCCTCGGTCGCCTTGATGGCGCCCCACTTGGACTTCTTGATGACCGAGTTGAAGAGCGCGGTGGACTGGTAGTGCGAGAAGTCGCCCCCGGGCAGGCGGCCCGGAGAGGGATGCCAGGTGCCCGGGTGCCACTGCGCCTTCTTGAGGCTGTTCAGCGTGCCCGTGCCCACCGCACCGGTGGCCTTGAGGTGGTGCTTCTTCTGGAAGCGCTTCACCGCGCTTTCGGTCTTCGCGTCGAAGTAGCCGTCGGCCTTCACCTTGTAGCCGAGCGCCTTGAGCATCTTCTCCGTGCGGAGCACGGCGCTGTCGCGCTCGCCCAGCTTCTGCGCCGGAGAGGTGGCGCTTTTCGCGCCGAAGTACGACTGCGAGAGCTTCGCCCAGGTCTTCGCGTCGACTTTGCCGGTGACCGGCAGCTTCGCGTGCGCCTGGAACGCGCGGACCGCCGCTTCGGTGCGCGACCCGAAGGTGCCGTTCTGCGCGCCGAGCTCGAAGCCCGCGGCCTCGAGGTGCGTCTGCAGCCACTTCACCGCGCGCCCTTTGGCGCCCTTCGCGAGCCCGCCCTCCCCGGCCTGGGCCACCGCCTTCTTCACGACCGCGTCGAGCTGCTGGTGGCGCTTGAGCCCCTTCGTGTCGGTGACGTCGCGCTTGCGGTAGATGCCGTGGTCGTAGCCCTTCGAGGCCCTGGCGAGCTCCTTGCTGAAGGTGGAGCCGATGGTCTTGAAGCCGTCCGGCACCTCGTGGTCGGCCTTCCGGTAGCGCAGCACCGCGTCAACCGTGGCCTGGTCGTAGATGCCGTCCACCTTCTTCGCGTCGAGGAAGCCGAGCTTCGCGAGCCGCTTCTCCACGGTGAGGATGTCCGAGCCGCGCTGGCCGACGGTGGCGTGGTTGCCCTTCCCCTCGAAGCCGTTCTGCACGAACTTGTTGATGCCCTTGAGCGCCTTGTAGGTGGCCAGATCCAACGCGCCGGTCGCGGTCAGCTTCTTCGTCGTCTGGAATTGCTTGAGCGCGTCCGCGGTGGCCGCGTCGAACGTGCCGCTCACCGGGCCCAAGTACAGGCCGGTCGCGCGCAGGTGGCGCTGCAACGCCTGCACCGCTTTGCCGCTGTCGCCGAGATCGAGCAGGTTCTTCGACTGCGCCGCCTTCTGCAGCAGCGCCACATCCGCCTTCACGCTCTTCGCTTCGTTGGGCAACACTCGTCGCACGAGCACGCTGGTCATTCGTCGTCTCCCAAAGGGACGCTGGCCGCCGCGCACCTTCGTCCCGTTCCCCTCGGGCGGCGCCGCGGCTGCGTCGCACACATGGGTTATCGCCGCGGATTCACAGGCGTTTCCCAGACACACGGGTGAGACACCGGTGAGAACTCGAGGAGACAGGGGCCGCGGGCGCGAGGTGGGAGAGTCGAAGCGATCCGCGCAGGGTTACGCGGGGGCCACATCGGGTGTGGATGTGCGACGACCGGAAGCAGGACAGCGAGGTGTCATCTGGAGAAGACGCGGGTAGCAGACGT
>JADGHL010000234.1 GCA_019686135.1 Myxococcaceae bacterium
CCAGCCGTGTTCATTGTGGCGGCGCCAGCCGTGTTCATTGTGGCAGCGCCAGCCGTGTTCATTGTGGCGCCGCCAGCCGCATTCATTCTGGCAGCGCCAGCCGTGTTCATTGTGGCGGCGCCAGCCGTGTTCATTGTGGCAGCGCCAGCCGTGTTCATTCTGGCAGCGCCAGCCGTGTTCATTCTGGCAGCGCCAGCCGTGTTCATTGTGGCGGCGCCAGCCGTGTTCATTGTGGCAGCGCCAGCCGCGTTCATTCTGGCAGCGCCAGCCGTGTTCATTGCGCTGGCAGCGCCAGCCGTGTTCATTGCGCTGGCAGAAGCCGCGTTCATTGTGGCAGCGCCAGCCGTGTTCATTGCGCCGACGCCCGGCGCGTCGGGCGAGCTCGGCTCAGCGCCGGAGAGAGCGTTCGCTCTCGAAGCGCTCGCCGAGATCGCGCCAGGCAAACGACCGGAGTCCCCTTGCTGTGAATCCGGGCCGGACGCCATCGCCCCGCTCGTGCCGGGCGGCCGCTCCGAGACGCCGTTCAGCGGATCTGCGCCCGCCGCGTTCGCAGCCGTTGCGGCGATCTCGGCGTGCGTGCTTCGTCGGCGCAGCCCCGGAGGCGCCGGGGATCCTGCCTGAGGCGGCGGGACGGGGATCTCGATGACCTCCGCGCCGTCTTCCTTGCCGTGCGAGAACTCGACCTCCAGCTCCGGCGGCGGAGGCGGCTGCTCGGCGACGATCTCCAGCTCCGGCGGCAACTCCCCGGCCGCCGGCAGCCCTCCGCGACCGGTATCGAAGAGCGCGGACGGAGCCGCTGCCCGCGGCTCCTCATCAGGCAACCCGATCGGCTCGCGGCGATTGGGGGCCGACGCTTGCGAGTCGTCCTCGGGTAGCTCGATCGGCGCGTAGCGATTCGGGGCCGCCGCCGACGCCTCCTCATCAGGCAGCTCAATCCGGGCGTGGCGGTTCGCGCCGGACGCAGGCGACTCCTCTGGCAGATCGATGGGCGCGTGGCGGTTCGACCCCGGCGCCGGGAAGGAAGCGCTCGTCGGCCTGCGGGCCGGCGTTGTGCCACCGGACTTCCGCGCGTACAGGTCCGCCAGCATCTGTTGCACGCCCGTGTGGGACGGGTCGAGCTCGAGGATGAGCTTGGACGCGGCGATCGCCCTCGGCAAAAAGCCCTCGCGCGCGAAGGCTTCGGCGGCGGCCTTGTACGCGACGATCGCCTTTTGACGGTCGCCCGCCTTGGCCCACGCGTCGCCCATGCGCAACCGTGCCTGGATGTCACGGGGATCCTTCTCGCAGTACTCCGCGTAGAGCTCCGCGGCCCGGGCGAACCTGCCTTTGGTGAAGGCTTCCGACGCCTTGTCGCGCAGCTTCCGGAGATCCATTCCCCGCCTATTCCTGTCGCTTCGCTTCGGGAGCCCCGCCCAGCTTCGCCAGCGCCGCCTCCGCGCTCTCCCGTACCCGGCGATAGTAGTCGCCCTTGAGCGCATCCAGCGCGTCCGGGCGCGGATTGACTCCCAGGAGCGCCAGCGCGTCTGCCGCCGCGGCGCGCACATCGGGGCTGTCGGAGTTGAGATCGCGCGCGATCAGATCGGCCGCCGCGGGATCGCCGATCTGCCCCAGGCTGAGCAGCGCCTCACGGCGGGCGACCGCGGTGGGATCCTCGAGGATCTTCATCAGCGGTCCGACGGCGTCCTTCACCTTCATCCGCCCGAGCAGCTGGGCCGCGAGCGCCGACTCGGCGCCACCTTCCTTCAAAGCGGCGATCAACGCCGGCGCGGTGACCTGCGAGGGCACCCCGCCCGCATCGAGCGCGATCAGCAGCGGCATCCGATCCGCGGCGAGCTTCGGAAGGATCTCCGCGATCGCCGCCTGCCCGGCTTCGCCTTCGGCGACGAGCGCAGCGGCGACCTCTCCCTGAACTTCGCGCAGCTCGTCTGTCAGGCCCTCCCGTGCCAGCGCCACGCCATCAGGCCCGAGCGCCGCGAGCCCCTGATACGCGGCGGTACGGAGCGTGGGCGACGGATCGTGGATGAACGGACGCAACAGTCCGATCGCGCCGGGTGCGCCCAGCTTGCCGAGCGCACGGAGCGTCTTCGCCAGAAGCTCGAGCTCCTCCTCCGAGGCGTCGTCGACGATCTCCGCGGGCGGATTCACCCGGACCAGCGCCGAACGCCCGGTGGACTTGAGCTTCGCCTCGTTGAGCTCGCGGATGCGGCGGAAGAGCCCCTCCTGGCGCTGCTTCTGCTCCGCCGAGCTCCCCGGCTCTTCCGCGATCACCGCGCCCGCCGGGTCGTAGCCCGGCTTGAACTTCTGCGGCAGCGGGTCGGGGATCCAATCCGCGCGCAGCTTGCGAACACGCTCCAGCTCCGCCTCGTAGACCTTGCGGATCGATTCGATCGCCTCCGCGATGCCGAGCTCGCCGGCGGTGTCGATGGCCTGGAACCGCACCGCCTCGTCGGAGCTCTGGATGAGGGGGATCACCTTCGGTCCGGCGTCCTTCGCGGTGGGCCCCAGCCCTTCCAGTGCGTGAAGCGCGGCGAGCTGCTCGGAGCGGCGGCCGAGCCGTTCGAGGATCGGCTCGAGCGGGCAGCCGCCGCGGGCGCGCATCGTCCTGCCTGCGGAAAGCGCGTCCTCCGGTGCTCCGGAGAGCGCGACCTCGCACAGCGCGGCGTTCGTCTCCGGGAGCACCGGCAGCCCGATGATCGCCTGCGCGGCCAGTGAGCTGGAGGCGCTCTTCTCCAGGGCAATCTCCTTCAGGCGGGGCAACGCCTTCGGGTCCTTGAGGCGGACCAGCGCCTGGGTCGCAGCCTCGCGGAGCTCGGGGAAGTTCTCACTCAGCAGCTGGGCGATCGGCTCCACCGCGCGGGGATCGCCGGCGTAGCCCAGGCCGCGGACCGCCGCGGCGGCGAGGATCACCTGGCTGTCCTTGATGAGCGGCAGGAGCCGATTGACCGCCTCCACCCGGCCGCTCTTGCCGATCTCCTCCGCCGCCGCGACGCGCTCGGGGAGCGAGCCCCCGTTGAGCGCGCCGAGGTTGCGATCCCAGAGCGTCTTCGACTCGGCCGCGACCACCGCCGCCATCGCCCCGGGGACGTTCGCGCTCTTGAGCGCCTCGACGATGGCGATCCGCGTGGAGCGCCCGCGGCGGGCGTACTGCATGGTCAGGTAGGCGTGGGACTTCTCGCCCTTGATCTCCGCCAGCGCCATCGCCGCCTTGGCCTGGACCTGTTCGTCGGGATCGCCGAGCAGCTCTCCCAGAAGATCCACCACCCGCGGGTCCTGGCTCTTTCCCAGCGCGGTGGCGGCTTCGGCGCGGACGGTCGAAGCCATGTCCTTGGCCGCGCGGGTGAAGAGGACCAGATCCTCGGGCTTCGCCTGCTGCGAGAGCTTCCGGACTGCGAGCGCGCGCTCTTCCGGGCGGGTCGACTGCAGTTCCGCAAGGAGTGCGTCGCGACTGCCATCACACGCGGCGAACAACACCGCCGCGCAGGCTACGGGGACGAGGAAAGGGCGCATGGAAACGGGCGCCCTTATATCAGCGGCGCGGGCCCCTCCCCTTCCCAAACCGCCCGCCTGCTCCCCCGGACCGGGGCCCACCAC
>JADGHL010000017.1 GCA_019686135.1 Myxococcaceae bacterium
CCCAGTCGGAGGCGGCGGTGACCTCGCCGGCGAAGGTGGTGAGCCCGAGGAGGTACGCCGCGTCCTGGTACTCCTCGCGCACCAGCTGCCCCACGCTCCATTCGCCAGCCCGACCCATCGACGTGGCGCGCGCGTCGCCCAGGTGCGAGTTGTGCGCCCACACCACCATCTTCGGCGACTCGAAGCGCCAGGACAGGTGCCCCATCAGCGCCTCAAGCGTCTCGGCCATGTGCCAATCGCGCAGGTTCCATGACGAGACGCCGCCGCGGTACATCATCCGGTAGTACCGCTCCGCGTCCTTCACCAGGCGCGCGTTCTGCTCGGCGTAGAAGAACTCGTCCTCCGCCAGCACCTCGTCCTCGGCGAGGTACCGGGACCGCGAGCGCTGCAGCTCCAGCAACTGCTCCACTACCTCGTCCTCGCACGAGCTCTGGCCGATGGCGGCGTCGATGCCTCCCGCATGGTCGAAGCAGGCGTAGCGCCGGCGCGCCCGCTCCGCCGCCTCCGGATCGACGTCCTCTAGATAGGCGATCACCTCGTCGATGGACGTGTAGAGGCTGTAGAGGTCCAGCCCGTAGAACCCCACCGCCGACCACACCTCGTGGTGCGCTTCGTTGTACGCGCGCAGCCACTCCACGAAATCCGCCACCGCGCGGTTCCGCCACATCCAAGTGGGGAAGCGCAAAAAGCCCTCCAGCGCCTCGACCGCGGAGGTCTCGCTGGCGATCCCGCGCACGTACCTGTTCACCCGGTAGGCGTCCGGCCAGTCCGCCTCCACCGCCACCGCCGCGAAGCCACGTTCGGCGATGAGCCGCTGCGTGAGCCGGGCGCGCTCCCGGTAGAACTCCTCGGTGCCGTGGGTCGCCTCGCCGATCAGCACCACCCGCGCGTCGCCCAGCTCCCGTAGCACGCGGTCGTAGTCCGACAGATCTCCCCGGAGCGGAACGGATGCCCGGGCGATCGCCTCGATCAATGACCGCTCCGTACCCCCGCCCCGCGCCATGCCCTCGCCTCGCGTCTTCGACGTCCCCACGTCAACGGTCTGCATGCAACTGGCCGGATGCACGACGGCGCCGCACCCGCTGGCCGGGAGGGCGTGCGGGCGAGGGACGAAGGCGCGTGGTGCCGCTCTCAGCGCACGCGGTCTTCGGGCAGAGGCCCCGCGGGGACGCCGGCGATCTCGTCGCTGATCGCCATGAACTTCTCCATCTCGCGCACCGTCTCGTCGGTGGCGGCGATCTCCGCCGAGAGCGCGTCGAGCTGGTTCGACACCGCGTCCACGTCGCGGATGGAGATCGACTGCTCGTGGGTGAGCCGGAGCAGATCCTCGATCGACGCGAGCTGGTGGCTGACGATCTCCCGGCTCTCCTCCGCCTGGATGAAGCGCTGCAGCCGGAGCTCGAGGATCTGCACCCGCTTCTCCTTCACGTCGCGCAGCTTCGGGTTCGTTTCGCCGGCGAGCTCCCCGCGCAGGTCGGCCAGCTCCCGCTCGAGCGCCGCGCGATCCGCGGCGTTGAGGTACTTGCGGTAGGCGTTCAGCGTGGAGAGCAGGCGGAGGAAGTTGGTGAGCAGCGAGTCCAGCCGCGGCTCGCTGCTGGCCACCAGCACCCCGCCGCCCGGCAGCTTGCGGTAGTTGACGAGGATCTTGTCGCGCAGCTCCTTGAGGGCGAAGTAGTGCTCCCGCTGGGACGCGGCCAGCTCCTCGAGCAGCGCCACCGTCTCCGCGGAGGGCTCCTGTTCCGCGGGAGACTGCGAACGGACCAGCCGCTGAAAGCGCGGGGAGAGCGACAACGTCCCCAGGTACACACCCTCCATGCCCAGGGCCACCAGCGCGGGGAGCGGATCGGCCATAAGGACCGAAGAGAGGGTCGCGGCGAGCAGGCCGAACAGGTTCGCCGGGACCAGGAACGCTGCTCGCAGATAGCCGGGCTGCTTCGCCATCAGGGTCCTCGGGCTTCGGACACGTATTTGAGCGCGCCCAGGTCCCGCGTCTCCTCCGCGGCCACCGTCCCCTTCTTCACCTTCCCCAGCTTTTGGAACAGGGCCGTCGCGCTCTGGAAGAGCTCGTCGTACGTCACCGGGGCCTCTCCCGAAAGTCCGAAGAAGGCGAGGTTGTCCTGCAGCGTGGCGGGCGGGGCGCTCTTGATGGCCTCCGTCGGATCGCCCAGGTACGGCGCCACTTCGCCGAGGATGCGGGCGCCGGGCTCCGGATCGCGTAGCACCGACGCCGCGGCGTCCAGAAGCCCGCGGATGACGCGGCGGACCGCGTCCGGATATCGGGCGGCGAACTCGCCGCGAACCACCAGCACGGAGGTGACCAGGTGCGGCGCATCCGCGGAGGTGGCCAGCACCACACCGCCGCGGTCGCGCGCCGCCAGCGACACGTCCCCGAAGAGGCCGGCCACCGCGTCCGCGCGTCCCTCGCGGAGCGCGCGGCCGGCATCCAGCGTGGAGGGCAGCGGGACCCACTTCACGTCATCGAGCGACAGCCCGCCGCGCGAGAGCGCCCACAGCAGGAAGAACCAGGCGCTGCCGTCTTCGTAGACGCCGATCCGCTTGCCGCGCAGCGCGCTCACCGAGTCCGCGCCGACCGCCGCCAGCGCCTCCTGTCCGCGGCTGCGGCCGACCAGGAGCACCGTCCGGGGCGCGGCGTCCCTGAGGTCGGGAAGCCAGGCGGCCAGCCGGTCCACGGTGACGATCGCCATGTCCACGCCGCCGTTGTCCGCGCCGCGGGCCAGCGCCGTCTTCAGCTCGCCCTCGCGGGCGTAGACGATGGCGGAGGCGTCCAGCGCATAGTCGGATTTGAACAACCCGGCGCGCCGATCCTCCGCGGAGGGCGCCACGTCCGGCTGCACCGCGCTCCCGGTGGCGAGCAAAAGCGCTGCGGACGACCCTCGGGGTGTGAAGCCGATGAGCGTGGGCCGAAGCGGCACGGACGCGATGTCCCCCACCGGCGCGGCCACCCCGGCGGGAAAATCGCCGGCGGTCAGCTTCACGGGCGGCGCCGCGCGGGGGAACAGGCGAGCCTGCAGCCGGTCCAGGTAGCCCATCCGCGAGGCGGTCACCCACCCTGCGGCGAGGACCACCAGCGCGAGGAAGACCAGAAGACCGGGGCCGCGCTTGAGCATGCGCTTTCTGCCCGGCCTACTTGATCTCCACCTTCTTGCCGATGGTCTTCTCGCCGCCCCCGCCCGAGACGTCGGACACCGGCGCCGGGCTCTCGAGGCCCATCTCCAGCTTGAATTGCTTCACCAGCTCCTGCGCCTGGATCCGCTCGGCCTCCTCTTCGATCGACACCGCCTGATGGTCGACCGACTCCAGCGCCATCTGCATCCGCGCCTCGTTGATCGCCGTCTGCTCCTCGACCTTGCGGATCATCTCGTCGTGGGTGGCGTCGATGCCGGCGACCTGGAAGGACTCCATCGCGTCCGCCACCTTCGACTGCCACCGGGCGCGGCGGGCGTCGCGGATCGCGGCCATGGCCTCGGCGGTCTTGCGCTCCTTCTCGCGCATGAACGCCTTCTTCACCGTGAGCGCCTTCTCGTAGGCCGCCCGCGCGGTGGCGAGCTGCTGTTCGTTGCGCCCCAGCGCCGCCTTCTCCATCTGCAGCCGCGTGGCGTACTGCGCCGCGAGATCGTCCCGGCCGGCCTGGATCGCCGCCTTCACCTTGGCGGTGAGGTCGTTGATCTCGGCCTTGTACTTCTGGTTCTCCTTCTCGAGCAGAGTCACGTTCGCCCGCACCATGGCGATGGACTCGTTCATCTTCGGGACCTGGTCATTCATGTCCCGGATGTTCTGTTCGAGGATCAGCTCCGGATCTTCGATCGAGCTCACGAAGAAGCCGAAGAAGCTGCGCAACGCTCTGGTGAACCGGTTCCACATGGCCTGACGTCCTTTTCGACGGCGCGGGTGATTGGGACCTTGAACGGCTGGGGTACGCCGCGGCGCTCCTTTGATTGCCGAGTGATGGCCGAACCTAACCTTTGGCGCAACACCCTGTCCCGGCAGATGTTCCCCCGGCTGCGCGGCTGCCCTACGCCACCGCGTCGGCGATCCGCTGGGCGTGCGTGCGCGCCGCTTCCAGCACCGCGTCCAGGTCCAACGTGCGCAGGGTGCGATCGCGCATCACCACCCGGCCGTCGATCAACACGTCGCGCACGTTCTGCGACTGCGCGGAGTAGACGATCTGCGAGACCACGTCCTCGCCGCCCGGGGTGGAGTGCGGGCAATCGAGCTCCAGCACCGCCAGGTCCGCCCGCTTCCCGGGTTCGATCGACCCGAGCTCGTCCTCCAGCCCGAGCGCCCGCGCGCCGCCCAGGGTGGCCATCTCCAGCACCTGCTGCGCGGACATGGAGGTGGGGCCGGTGCGCGGCTTGTGGATCAACGCCGCGAGCCGCATCTCCACGAACATGTCGAGGTTGTTGTTGCAGGGCGCGCCGTCCGCGCCGAGGCACACCTGCACCCGGTCCGCGAGCAGCTCGGGGATGCGGGCCACCCCGCTGGCGAGCTTGAGGTTGGAGCTGGGGCAGTGGCACACCACCGTGCCGGTCTCGCGCAACAGCCGCTGCTCCTTCGCGGTGAGCCACACGCAGTGCGCGAAGGTGACGTGCTTCCCCGACACGCCGAGGTCGTGGAAGTACTCCACGTTGTCCCGCCCGGTGCGCTGGCGGACCAGATCGCACTCGGTGGCGTTCTCGCTGGCGTGCGTGTGGATGCGGACGCCCAGCGCCTTCGCCTGCGCGGCCACCTCGCGGAGCAACTCTTCGGTGCAGGAGAGCACGAACCTTGGCGCGAACGCGTAGCGCAGCCGCCCACCCTCCGAGAGGTGCCAGTCGCGGATGAGCCGCAGGCTCTCGTCGATCGACGCCTTCGTGGATTCGCGCAGCCCGGCGGGGACGCCCTGGCCGGCGTCCATCATCGCTTTGCCGCCGGTGAGCCGGAACCCGCAGTCCCGCGCGGACTCGAAGATGGCGTCCGTGTGGCGGACGGTGCCCATGTCCAGGGCGGCGGTGGAGCCGCCGCGGATGAGCTCGGCGAAGGTGAGGTCGGCGGAGGCGCGCATCGAGGCGAAGTCGTGGGCGGCCTCCATCGGCCAGATCCGTTCGCGCAGCCAATCCAGGAGCTCCAGCCCGTCGGCGCGGTTGCGGAGCAGGGTCTGGCAGGCGTGCAGGTGCCCGTGGACGAAGCCGGGGATCACCACGCAGCCGGAGGCATCCAGCGTCTGGCGGGGGCGCTTGCCCGCGCGGAGGTTCCGGCCGATGCGGGCGATGCGGCCGTCCTCGATCAGGACGTCCACGCCGCGCAACACCTCGCGCGCGGCGTTCATCGTCACGACCGTCGCGTTCTCGATGACGAGGCTCAAACCGTCTCCGCTCTTAGCATGACTGCCCGGGGAGGCCAGAGATTGCCGGCGCGAAAGCCGCCCTGCTATCCCCGAGCGCATGGGTGCTCTCCTTCGCCGCGTCCCCACCGCCCCGGTTCTGCCGCTCCTTGTTGCCCTCGCATCCGGCTGCGAACCGGTCATCCCGCAGGATCCGCCACCGCCCCACCGCGTGGTGGCGCTGTTCGACCCCGCGGCGGAGCCGCCGGTGACGCCGAAGCCGAACGACCTGGCCATCGACCCGGCGACGGGACTTCTGAACGTGCCGGATGCGCCGGAGGACTCCGAGGCAGACCGCGCCTTCCACCGCTACCTGCGCACCCTCGACGGCTTTCCCACCTCCGCCACCGCCACGGCCACCTTCAGCGAGCCGCTCGATCCCGCCACGCTGACCGTGGACACGGTGCGCGTGCTCGACATCACCGACCCCGCCCACGTGAGCGAGCTGCACGACGGGGTGACCCTCTCATGGAACGCGGAGAAGGAACGGCTGGAGGTGAAGGCGCCGTGGCAGCTCGCGCACCGCTACGCGGTGGCGGTGCGGGCCGGGCCGGAGGGCGTCCGGAGCAGAAACGGCGACGAGGCGGTGGGCTCCCCGGCGTTCGTCCTTCTGCGCGCGAAGAACACCCTGGTCACCTGCGAGGACCTCGCCGCGCCGGACTGTCACAGCGCCACCAGCCTCATCAGCGGGGAGGACGCGGACGCGCGGGCCGTCACGCTCGAGCGCGCGCGGCGGTGGCTCGAACCCGGCCTCGACTACCTCGACGCCCGGGGCATCACCCGCGAAGAGCTGGCGGTGGCCTGGAGTTTCCGCACGCCGTCGCAGCCGCTCGTGACCTTCGATCCGGCGAACCAGATCGTCCCCTTCCCCAACGACGCTCTGATGCAGGGCGGAAAGGTGAACCTCCCCGCGCGGCCGGACGACGACGCGCAGCTGGCAGCGCTCAAGGCGATGCTGAACACGCTGGATGGGTTCTCCACCACCGCGTCGCTCCTGACCGAGCTGGGGGACGACACCGGCGCGACGTCCGGGCGGATCGACGCCGGGTCGCTCGATCCGTCGCAGTTCCTCCTCGTGAACCTGTCCAATCCGAACGAGACCGTGGAGGTGATCGTCACCTGCCGCGCCTGTGGCCGCGCGGATGAGGCCCCCGGCGAGGAGCCGGACCAGCTGGCGCTCAAGCCGGCGCGGCCGCTGCGCGGACACACCCCGTGGGCGCTGTTCTGGCTCAAGGGCGCCAGGGGGCTCGACGGTCGCGCAGTGGCGGCCAACCCCACCTTCGCGCTCGCGCGCCTCGACACGCCGCTGGAGGTGGACGGCGTCAGCCAGCTCGACGGCGTGGACGACGAGACCGCCGCGCGACTGGAGCCGTTGCGCCAGCGGCTGCACCCACTCTTCGCGGTCACCGACGCGCGCGGGATTGCGCGGGAGGACATCCTGCTCGCCTGGAGCTTCCGCACGCTCTCCGTCTCCGAGCCACTGGCGGCGCTGACCGCCCTGCCGGCGACCGCCTGGAACCTGTCGACCCAGATCTCCGGCAACCTGACCGACGTCGACCTCTCGCCGCTCGCGCTCGCCTCTGCGATCTCCGGCGTGGACTTCCACAGCGAGATACGGGCCGCGAAAGAGGGCGAGTTCTCCACCGGGCTCGCGCTCGATCCCACCGCGGAGGAGGTGCTCGGGGATGGGACGACGCGGCCCACCGAGGGCGCCTTCACCGACGCGCTCTTGCAGGTCCCCCGGCGCGAGGCCCTGCGGTTCATCCTCTTTCTGCCGAAGACCGCGAAGTACCCGGATGGACGGATCCCCATCCTCATCTTCCAGCACGGCCTGGGCGGCGGGCGGCGGCACGCGTCGCTTCTGGCCAACACCGCCGCGAAGCACGGCTACGCGCTCGTGGCGATCGACGCGCCGCTACACGGGGACCGGTCGTTCTGCCAGTCGGACAACGAGTGCGTGGCGGGCACGAGCTGCCTCAACCACCGCTGCCCGGGCGGCTACCGGTCGAGCGATCCCACCGGGACCCCGGACATCTCGGGCAACCAGTTCGTCTCCATCTCCAACCCGTTCTACACGCGCGACCACTTCCGCCAGGCGGTGATTGACCTCGCCCAGCTGGTGCGGGTGGTGCAGGACACGGACAAGGGGATCGGCGCGATCAGCGTGGACGATCCGTCCACCCCGCCGCCGGAGAAGCTGGACGTCTCGGAGATTGGCTTCGTCGGCCAGTCGCTGGGCGGGATCATCGGCGCTTTGGCCACCGCGGCGATCCCCGACCTGCCCGCCGCTACGCTGAACGTCCCCGGCGGTTCGCAGACCGACATCATCCTGCGCGCCACCGATCCCGCGTTCGAGGCGATCAAGGCGGAGCTCGACGCGTCGCTCGAGGCGCGCGGGATGACGCCGGGCTCGCAGCGGTACGAGGAGTTCCTCGACACCGCGCGGTGGATCATGGATCCGGCGGATCCGCAGAACTTCGGCCGCCACTTCATTGCCGAACCGCTGACCAATCCGCTGACCGGCTCGCCGATGCCGCGCAAGTACGTCTTCGTCTCCTGGACGGAGGGCGACCCGGTGGTCCCCAACTACTGCACCGACCTGTTGCTCCAGAGCATCGACGTGGGGACCTTCGCGGACCATTTCCAGAGCAAGCAGTACCCCGGGGGTGATCACGCCTTTTTGCTCAACGTCCTCAACGGCCCGTTCGCGCAGGCGGCGCAGGAGGACGCGGTGGGCTGGGTGGACCGCTGAACGGCTACAGGTAGTCCCGCGTAAACGCGTGCGGGAGCAGCTCCCCGAGCGTGTAGCGCGCCTCGTCTCCGCCGGGCGCGCGGCTGCGCACCGGGGTGTCGGGATCCGCGAACTCGGCGATCACCTGGCGGCACATCCCGCAGGGCGGGCAGGCCCGCTTCGTGTTCGCCACCACCGCCACCGCGCGCACCCGCGTCGCGCCCTCCGCCACGGCGCGGGCGATCGCGTTTCGTTCGGCGCACACGGTCAGCCCGTACGACGAGTTTTCCACGTTCGCGCCGGCGTGCACCCGCCCGTCCTCGGCGAGCACCGCCGCGCCCACCGGGAACTTCGAATAAGGCGCGTACGCGCGCTGTTGCGCGGCTCGTGCAGCGTCGAACAGCTGCTCCCACGGGATGTCTTCTGCCATCGACCCTCCCAAGGCCTGCCCCTACTCTTTCCCGGCCTGCGGGCGCGCGCCACTCCCCGGCCCACGTATCGTCCGCCCGCCACCGCCGGATCCGGGGCATCCGGCGCGGGCCCTTTCGCAGAAGGAGGTCGCGTGGACGGCAAAGTGGTGATCGTCACCGGGGCGAACTCGGGGATCGGCAAATCGGCCGCGGCGCAGCTGGGGGCGCTCGGGGCGAAGGTGGTCCTCGTCTGCCGGAACGAAGAGAAGGGACGGCAGGCGATCGCGGAGCTCGAGCAGAAGACCGGCCGCCAGGCCTTCGAGCTGGTGTGCGCGGACCTCTCCGACCTGGACCAGACGCGCCGCGCGGCGCGCGACATCGCCCAAAGACATCCGCGGATCGACGTGCTCATCAACAACGCCGGCGTCTACCTGCCCACGCGGCACCGGACGAAGGACGGCTTCGAGGCGATGTTCGCGCTGAACCACCTCGCGCCGTTCGTGCTGACCCATGCGCTGTTGCCCAACCTCGCCGCCGCCGGGCGGGCACGGGTGGTCACCACGTCTTCGGATGGCCACCGCCTGGGGACGATCCGGTTCGACGACCTTCAGGCGGAGCGGTCGTTCAACGGGATGCGCCAGTACTGCAGCACCAAGCTGGCCAACGTGCTGTTCACGCGCGAGCTGGCCCGGCGGATCGCCCCGCGGCAGATGGTGGCGCACGCCTTCCACCCGGGTCTGGTGCGCACCGGGTTCGCACAGGACGAGCGGGGGCTGTTTCAGGTCCTGGTCAAGTTGAGCGGTCCGTTCCTCAGAGGGCCGGACAAGGCGGCGAAGACGGCCACGCACCTGTCGGCGAGCGACGATGCGCTGAAGAGCTCCGGCGACTACTGGGTGGATCTCGAGCGCGTGCGCCCGGCCCGGCAGGCGCGAGACGACGAGGCCGCCGCGCGGCTGTGGGAGATCAGCGAGACGTTGACCGGGGCGCGCTGGAGCTGATCCGCCCCGGGCCCGGGCGCTACGTGCGCGCGGCGTCTTCGGCGATCCGGTCGTCGAGGTACCGAGCGATGGCCAGCTCGTCCTTCACGTCCAGCTCGGTGAAGCGGACGTGGAAGTGGATGCCTCCATCCAGATCCTGCAGGCGGATGATCTCCCCCTGGGCGCGGATCTCCCTCGGGACACCGGGCAGCCGGAACCGCACGTCTACCGCCTTGCCTTTGGGTGGGGTCTTGCCGCGCCAGTGGATGCCGCCCAGGGAGAGATCGCCCTCGCGCTCCTCCCAGAGGTTGTCCTCGCCGCTGTCCCGGACCAGGAAGGTCATCGGGTAGCGCGGCGAGTCGCGGCGGTCACCCTGCCGGCGTTCGCGGATCCGGCTGATCTTCTCCTCGGGCGTATTCGCGCTCCGGCGGCGATCCGTCTGACGGCGTTCGGACATGGGCGGCGACTATACCTTCGCGATCCGGGGGAGGAAGTCGGACAGGAGCGCGGCGAAGACGTCCTTCACGCGGTTCGCGGTCTCGGCGACCTCTCCGTGCGAGAGCGGCTTGTGGCCGATGCCGGCGGCGAGGTTGGTGATGCAGCTGATTCCGGCGACGGGGACGCCCATGTGCGCCGCGGCGATGACCTCCGGAACGGTGCTCATCCCCACCGCGTCCGCGCCGAGCGTGCGCAGCATCCGGATCTCCGCCGGCGTCTCGTAGGACGGTCCGGAGAGGATCGCGTACACGCCCTGTCGCAGGGCGATGTTCCGGCGCTGTGCGCACTCCAGGAGCAGCGCGCGCAGCTGAGGGTTGTAGGCGGCGGACATGTCCGGAAAGCGCGGCCCCAGCCGGTCGTCGTTGGGGCCGGTGAGCACGTTCCAGCCGGAGAGGTTGAGGTGATCGGTGATCACCATCAGGTCGCCGGGCGCAAACTCGAGGTTGATGCCGCCGGCGGCGTTGGTCACCACCAGCGCTTTGATACCCAGCGTGCACAGCACGCGCGCGGGGAACGCCACCTGCGCGGGGGTGAAGCCTTCGTAGTAGTGGACGCGGCCCTGCATCGCGACCACCGGTTCGCCGCCCAGTTTCCCCAGCACCAGCCGGCCGGCGTGGCCGGGCACCGTGGACGCGGGAAAGTGCGGCAGCTCCCGGTATGGGAGGGACACCTTCTCCTCGAACCCGTCGGCAAACCCACCCAGCCCGCTGCCCAGGATGATGCCCACCTTCGGGTTGAACCCGGGGGCGCGCGCACGGATGGCCGCCGCCGTCTCGTGCAGCTGCTCGTACAGTTCCATGGGTGGGGGCGACTATATGCGCGCGACGCCGGGGCACACCTTTTTGTCGTGGGGCTACTGGGCCGGGCACGACGCGTCCGTGGTGGACTGGATGTCGTCGATGAAGACCTCCTCGCTGATGGACAAGGCGCAGCCCCCGCCGACCATGGCGTCGAACCCGAATTCCAGCGGCATCCCCGCCATCGAAGGCGCGAGGCATTCGGTCCGCGCGGTCCAGGTGGTGGTAAACGGGACCTTTGCGAAGGTGAGGGAGCCGATGATGGGCTTCAAAGGACTCTGGGTCCCCTGCATGCGGTACCAGTACTTCACCGCCGGGCCCGCGCCGTTCTGAGGAGTGGCCACCGTGATGACCGTGCTGGCGGTGGCGTGCGCGCACGGGGTGAGCAGCTTCATGTGCAGGCTCCGCGCGCCGACTTTCGCTTCGGAGGTGGTGGTCTCCAGCACGCCGACGGAGCTCCCGCTGACCGGCGGCAGAGACAGGTACCAGCCCAACGCCGGGTCCGTCCGCTCGAAGCTCCCGTTCACCACGTTGTCGTCGGCGCTGCAGGTCGGGTCGTTCACCAGCGCCAGGTCGTCGAAATAGAAACGGCGGGGAATGGAGTTGCAGATCCCGGGCATCACCGGCACCTTCAGCTCGAGCCGGGGCGCGGCTCCCTTGAACACCGTCGGGAGGCAGAGCGTCACAGTCTCCATCACGCCTCCGCCACGCGCCACCAGGTGCGCCAGCTTCCAATCCGCCAGGGAGATGTCGGCCTCATTTCCCGCCAGCCCGCCGTAGCGCAGCTGCAACGCGTTCGCGCCGGTCGTGGGGATGGACAGCGAACCCGTCGCCACGGCCTGATCGCAGGAGGCCGGAGGCTCGAGCACCAGGCCGTGGCTGCCGTTGGCCCCGATGTTCGGCTGAATGGACGCGGACGACAGCACCCAACCGCTCGTCCCTTCGAAGTCCCCGTTCGACACCTCGCCGGGGTTCGGACAGGAGGGGTCGGGGGCGATCCAGACGTCGTCGAAGGCCATCGCGGGATCGCCCGCGCTGGGGCAGTCCCCGGTCGCCGACCAGGAAAGCCGCAACGGGCCACTGGCGGAAAGCGGCGGCACCTCCATCTCCTGCTCGATGCGGTCGTGGGAGCACGCCGCGTCGGGAGCCAGGTTCGCGCTCCCCGGCTCACCGAGCCCCGGCGCCCCGGGATCGACCCATCCCGCATCCGCGGAGACGGTCCAGACGGGAGGATCCGACGTGAAGGTCGGGTCCTGCACGATCCCCTGGAACTCGCAGCCGGCGCCGCCGTCCTCCGGGGCGCCGAAGCCGGGCGCGCACTCGCAGCGCGCAGTGCCCGTGCTGTCGTCGCAGAGCTGGTGTTCATCGCAGGCAATCGCGTCGCACGCCGGCGTGCAGCTGCCGTTGCCGTCGTGGTCCTGGTAGCCGTCCGCGCACGCCGAACAGGTCGGGCCCGCGTATCCCTGGGTGCAGGCGCAGACCGACGTGCCCGAGCTGTCATCGCAGCCGCCATGGCCCGAACAGTCGAGGGCGGCGGTGCTGCAGTCCGGCATGCAGGTTCCGTCCCCATCATGGTCCTGGAACCCAGCGGCGCAGCTCCGGCAGTCCGCGCCGGTGTAGCCTTCTGCGCAGGCACAGACCGCGGTGCCCGACGTGTCGGTGCAGCTGCCGTGCGCGCCGCAGTCCAGCCCCGCGAGAGCACAACCAGGCTGGCAGATGGAGTCCCCGTCGTTGTCCTGGTACCCGGTGGCGCAGCTCTCACAAAGAACACCCGTGTAGCCATCCTCGCAGGCGCAGCCGGCGAAGCCGCCGGACACCGCGCAGACACCGTGCACGCACGCCGGAGCGTTTTCCTCGGTGCACGTCCTGGGCGGCGCGGAACAGTCACATTCGCCGAAACGCGAGCCGTCACCGCTGCAGGTCTGCGCGCCGACGCCGCCACCGGGACAGGCGCACGCGGACTGTTCGCCCGGGGTGCAGGTCTGGTCCTCTGCACAGCCAGCGGCGATCAACGTGAAACTGAGGAGGACAAGGCTCAAAAGATGGGATGGGGTCATTGGATTTGTTCGAGGAACCTGCAGCCGAACAGTGCGATGGGCTGGCAGAGGTGGCGCTACGGTGTCGCACATCGACGGGACATGGAACCGGATTCGACGCGCAGAACCCCGACGCATCGGCGCGTCCTGCACGTCGAGTTTGCTTCGGGCGATCTCGGGGGCGGGCTGGAATGGGCTCACACGTCAGCGTGGATGCGCACCAGCCGCCCGGACTTCGCGGACTCCAGCGCGGCGTCTGCGATCACCAGCGCCTGCCGGCCATCCCGCGCTCCCGGCGCGGGCGGTCTGCCGGAGCAGATCGCGTCGAAGAAGTGATCGATCTCGAGCCGGTACGCCTCCGCATAGCGCTCGAGGAAGAAGTCGAGCGGCTTGTCCGCCACCACCCCGCGCTCGTCCCACCGTGAGACAGTGGTGGCCACTCGGTTCCCCGCCTGGAGCATCCCCTTCTCGCCGAACACCTCGATGCGCTGGTCGTAACCGTACACCGCGCGGCGGCTGTTCTGGATGTGCGCCAGCTTTCCGGACGGGGTGCGCAGAACGACCATCGCGGTGTCGTAATCCCCTGCCCTGCCGATCTCCGGATCCACCAGCGACGAGCCGCTGGCGAAGACCTCGGTGGGCTCTTCGCCCAGCAGCCACCGCGCCATGTCGAAGTCGTGGATGGTCATGTCGCGGAAGATTCCGCCGGAGACCGCGGCGTAGCTGGGCGGCGGTGGACGCGGATCGCGGCTGATGATCGTCACCTTCTCCAGCCGGCCGATGGCGCCTGCGCGCAGCTGGTCGTGCAGCGCGCGGAACGATGGATCGAAGCGGCGGTTGAAGCCGATGAAGACGGGCACGCCCGCCTTGCGGACCTCGTCGATGCAGGTGTCCACGCGGCGGAGGTCCAGGTCGATCGGCTTCTCGCAGAAGATCGCCTTGCCCGCGCGCGCGGCGGCGGTGATGTGCTCGACGTGGAGGTTCGTCGGCGAGCAGATCACCATGGCGCGAACGCTCGGGTCGTTGATGGCCGCGAACGGATCGTCTCCCACCTGCGCGCCGTGCCTCTGCGCCAGCCGTTCTGCCGCGGCGCGGTTCGGATCGACGACCACGCGGAGCCTCGCCGCCGGGTGACGCGCGACGTTTCCGGCGTGGATGACGCCGATCCGGCCGGCGCCGATCAGCGCGACGTCGATGGGGGAGCTGGACATGGCGCGGCCTTCTAGGGGTCGGGCCCTGCCGGCGTCAAACCGGGCGCGGCAGCGTGGCACGGCGCGGAGCGCTGCCGGCGCACCCGCCAGTTCGCTCCGCTTCCGCTGCGCCCCACGATGTGTCCGAAACGGGGATGCCTCCGGCCGCTGACGCATCCGCCGCGCCCCGCTCGCAGCGGTCCGGCGCTCACACACGCATCGGCATCACGACGGCCAAGGAAAGACGACGCGCGTCAGGTCGACGACGGCTCCAGCGGCAGCACCGCCATGCCCGCCTCCGGCTTGAACGTCACCCGCACGGTCGGCGCAGCTTCGCGTCCAGGTTGGAGAGCGGCTCGTCGAACAGCAGCACCTCCGATTCCAGCACCAGCGCGCGCGCCAGCGCCACGCGCTGCTGTTGTCCTCCGGATCCACGGCCCACGGGTGCAATTCTCGAAGGAGGGGCGAGGCGTACGGTTCGAGCAGCTTCGCCTCGGCGGCGGCGCAGGTGCCGGTCGCCCGTGCCGCCCCCCACACGTCCCCGCGCGGGTTGTGGCGTTCGGCGCGCACCGACGCGAGCGCCTCCCCGTAGCCCTTGCGCCTCATCGAGACGTGGATCCCCGTCCCCTTCTCGAAGGCCTCCGCCATCGCCTCGCACCACTCGTGCGTGACGCCACAATAGAGGGTCAGCCGCTCCCGCCGCGGGCGATCCGAACGCTTGCAACCGGCCAGCGCGGCGAGGCACGCGACCCCAAGCAGCCACGTGCAGCGCGCCCGCCGGGTCATTCCACCAGCCCGGCGCACCGCATGAGCGCCGCCACGTTCCGGAACCCCATCCGCGCGAAGGTCGCCGGGTGCGCCTTCTTCGGATCCTGCTCCGCCTCCACCACGAGCCAGCCGCGGTATGGAACGCGCGTCAGCGCGCCGAACACCGCGTGGTAGTCGACCGAACCGTCCCCGGGCACGGTGAACACGCCGTTGAGCACGGCCTGAAGAAACGGGAGATCGCGCGCCAGCGCGTCGGCGAGCACCGCGGGGCGGACGTCCTTGGCGTGCACGTGGGCGATCCGTCGTGCGTGCCGGGCGGCCATCACCGCCGGCCGTCCGCCCGCAAACGTGAGGTGCCCGGTGTCCAGCAGCAGGTGGACGTTCGGACCAGTCTCCGCCATCAGGCGGTCGATCTCCTCCTCCGTCTGCACCCACGTGCCCATGTGGTGGTGATACGCGAGCCGCACGCCCTGCCGCGCCAGGTCATTGCCCAGGTGCGTCAGCCCGCGCGTCAGCGTCCGCCAGCCGGCCTCCGAGAGCCTGGGGCGCTTCGACAGCGGCGCGGTCCGGTCGCCGTGGATGGCACCGGTCGTCTCGCAGAGGATGAGCACGTCGCAGCCGAGCGCCCTGAGCAGCGAGAGGTGCGCCTGGATCGCCGCGATCTCCGCCTCGACCGATCGTTCGAGCAGCGCTGAGCTGTACCAGCCGGACACCAGCCTAAGGCCGTGGGACTCGAGCAGCGGCCCCAGCACCTCGCTGCGACGCGGGAACTTGTTGCCGAGCTCGATGCCGTCGTAGCCGGCCTCCTTCGCTTCGCGCAGGCAGGTGGCCAGCGGCGTCTCCGCGCCCAGCTCCGGCATGTCGTCGTTGGTCCAGGTGAGCGGGTTGATGCCGATCCGGATGCGGTGGGGCGCCATGGGGTGCGGTGGGATTACTTCGTTCCGCCCGAAGCTGTCGAGGCCGCCCCCGGCCACGCGAAACCGGGCTGCGTCTTCGCGAGCAGCGCGCACAGCTCCGGTGCGAGCGCGACGTTGGAGGCGAGCACCGGCCCCGTGCGCCACCCGTGTTCGTCTTCGGCGGAAGGGACGGTCCGTCCGCCCGCCTCGCGCACGATCAACAACCCCGCAAGCGCGTCCCACGCCGACAGCTTCGCCTCGAAGAACGCATCCACCCGGCCCGCCGCCACCTGGCAGATCATCAGCGCCGCCGATCCGAGCAGCCGATACAGCGCATCCCTTGCGAACAGCGCGCGGATCGTCTCCAGGTACGCATCCGGCGGGGTCTTCTTGCTGTAGCCGAGCCCGATCAGCGCCGCGGCGAAGCGGCGGGTCGTGGTGACGCGGAGCGGCTGCCCATTGAGCGTGGCGCCCTGGCCACGTCGCGCGGCGTACAGCTCGCCCAGCTCCGGCGCGAATACCGCCCCCATCTCGGTGATCCCATCGCGCACGAAAGCAATCGACACGCCGTAGTGTGGCAGCCCGCGCAGAAAGTTGGTGGTGCCGTCGATCGGATCGACTACCCACATCGCCCGGGCGGCCTTCTCGCCGCCCTCTTCGCCAAAGAAGCCGTCGTCCGGGAAGCGCCGGGCGATCCGCTCGCGGATGAAGGCCTCCGCCTCCCGATCCGCGACGCTGACCAGGTCCTGGACACCCTTCTCCTCGATCGCCAGCTCGCCGCGCCTTGCGAAGTAGCCGTGCGCGATGGAACCCGCCCCCCGCGCGATCTCCAGCATCGTCGCGAAGCGCTCGTCCAGCCCCGAGCTCATCGCTCCAATCGCTCGTGGATGAGCGGCCGCGCCACAGGCTTCTCCGGACCGATCCGGTAGGCACCCAGCAGCCGACGCGTGACGTCCTCCAGCCGGGCGGGATCGTCGTAGTGCACGCGGACGAGCGGCTCGCCGGTCTCCACGCGATCGCCCACCTTCTTCTCCAGATGGAAGCCCACGCCCGGCTGGATGACCGAATCCACCCGCTCGCGACCCGCGCCCAGCGCCACCGCGGCCAGCCCCACCGCCTCGCAGTCGATGTGGGTGACGAACCCGGTGGACGGCGCCGCCACCGTGGCCTCATGCTTCGCCTGCGGCAGCAGGGAGAAGTCGCGCACCGCGCGCGGATCGCCGCCCTGCGCCTTCACGATCTCCTCGAGCTTTGCCATCGCCGCGCCGGAGGCGATCGCCTCCTGCATGCGCGCGCGGGCCTCGGCGGCGTCCTTCGCCTTCCCGCCGAGGATCAACATCTCGCCGGTGAGCGCGAGCGTGACCTCCGTGTAGTCCGGCGGCGCTTCGCCCTGGAGCATCTGGACGGCTTCGATCACCTCCAGCGCGTTGCCCACTGCGCGCCCGAGCGGCTGGTCCATGTCGGTGATGAGCGCCACGACCTTCCGGCCCATCTGGGCGCCGATGTCGATCATCGTCCGCGCCAGCGCGCGCGCGTCGTCGATCCGCTTCATGAACGCGCCGGATCCGCACTTCACGTCCAGCACCAGCGCGTCGATCCCCTCCGCCAGCTTCTTGCTCATGATCGAGCTGGCGATGAGCGGCAGGCAGTCCACCGTGGCCGTGACGTCGCGCAGCGCGTAGAGCTTCTTGTCCGCGGGCACCACCGACGCGGTCTGGCCGATGAGGCACGCGCGCACCTCGCGCACCAGGCGCCGGTAGTCCTCCACGCCCAGGTCCACGCGGAACCCGGGGATGGACTCCAGCTTGTCGAGCGTCCCGCCGGTGTGACCCAGCCCGCGTCCGGAGATCATCGGCACCGGGACGCCGCATGCGGCAGCCAGCGGCGCGAGCGAGAGCGAAACTTTGTCACCCACCCCGCCGGTGGAGTGCTTGTCGACCTTGATCCCGGGCACGTCCGACAGGTCGAGCACCTCGCCGGACTCGAGCATCGCCTGCGTCCACGCGCCGAGCTCCTCCGCGTCCAGCCCGCGGAAGAAGATCGCCATCAGCAGGGCGGCCATCTGGTAGTCGGGGACCTCGCCCCGGGTGTACGCAGCGAGGAACGATCGGATGTCGCCCGCGGCCAGCTTGTGGCCTTCGCGCTTGGTCTTGATGAGCTCGTACGGGGTCACCCCGGAGGAGATAGCAGGGCTCCCGCGGGCACGCGAGAGCGCGGCCGGCCACGGCGGCATCTGGTACAACGCCCGCCCATGACGCCGACCCGCTCGATCCTCTTCTACACGGCCGCCGCCGCGCTCATCCTCATCCCGGGCTGCAAGAAGAGCGAAGAGCGGTCCGCCTCCGAGAAGCCCGCGGGGACCGTGTTGAAGGTCGGCATCGTCACCGACGTCGGTGGGCGGGGCGATCAGTCGTTCAACGACTCGGCGCTGCGCGGGCTGGAGCTGTGGGCCGCGGGGAAGAAGTACACCGGCACAGGCTACGTGGACACCACGCCGGCCGAGGTGAAGGCGACGCTTCCGCCGGATCTGGCCGCGCGGACGCCGCCGATCGAGAAGCTCCCGGGCGTCACTCCGCTCGTTTTACAGAGCCGCGCGCAGGAGGACTACGAGCCCAACCTGCAGCTGCTCGCGGACCAGGGCGCAGGGTTGATCATCGGCACCGGATTCATGCTGGAGAACGCGATCGAAGCCGCGGCGAAGCGGAACCCGGATTCGAAGTTCCTGCTCATCGACAGCCCGCTGTTGGATGCGGCGGGCAAGCCCTTCACGCTGCCCAACGTCCGCACGGTGGTGTTCAAGGAGGAGGAGGGCAGCTTCCTGGTGGGCGCGATGGCCGGGCTGGTGTCGAAAGACGGCCGCGTGGGCTTCGTGGGCGGGATGGAGATTCCGCTCATCAAGAAGTTCGAGGCCGGCTTCAAGGCCGGCGTGCGGACCACGCGGCCGGAGGCGACCGTGCTCACCGCATACACCGGCAGCTTCAACAACGTCGCCGCGGGCAAGCAGGTCGCTCAGGATCTGATCGCCAAGGGCGCGGACGTGGTGTTCCACGCCGCCGGATCCGACGGGCTGGGGGTCATCCAGGCGGTGAAGGACGCGCGCGCGGCCGGCAGGCAGGTCTACGCGATCGGCGTGGACTCCGATCAATCGCACGTCGCGCCCGACGCGGTGCTCACCTCCATGGTCAAACGCGTGGACCTCGCGGTCTACGAGACGGTGCGCGACCTGGCCGCCGGCCGGTTCACCGCTGGGGACGCGGCGTGGGGCCTCAAAGAGGGCGGGGTCACCTATGCGCCGGTGCGGATCGACTTCCCCCAGCGGGCGGCGGTGCTGGAGAAGGTCGAAGATCTCCGCCGGCAGATCATCGAAGGTAGCATTCGCGTGCCGGCGACGGATGCCGATCTCGCGAGCTTCAAGCCCTGATCTCCCTGCGGCACATCACCAAGCGGTATGGCGCGACGCTCGCGCTGGACGACGTCTCGCTCGAGCTCGGCCGGGGCGAGCTGGTCGCGTTGGTGGGCGAGAACGGCGCGGGTAAGTCCACGCTGATGAACGTGCTGTCCGGGCTCTACCGCCCGGATGCGGGCGAGGTGTGGATCGACGGCACGCAGGTCCACTTCCGCGGCCCGGGTGACGCCATCCGCCGCGGCATCGGGATGGTGCACCAGCACTTCATGCTCGTTCCACCGCTCACCGTTGCCGAGAACGTGGTGCTGGGCCGCGAGCCCACGCGGCGCGGGCTGCTGGATCTCGAGGCAGCGGTGGACCAGGTGGGCGAGACCTGCCGAAGGTTCGGGTTCAAGCTCGATCCGCGCGCCCGCGTGGAAGACCTGTCCGTCGGGTCCCAACAGAAGGTGGAGATCGTCAAGGCGCTCCACCGCGGCGCGCAGGTGCTGATCCTCGACGAACCGACGGCGGTGCTCACGCCGCAGGAGGCGGACGAGCTGGTCGCCGTGACGCGGTCGCTCGCCGCGGACGGACACACGGTGGTGTTCATCAGCCACAAGCTGCGCGAGGTGCTCTCGGTGGCGGAGCGGATCGTCGTCTTGCGCCGCGGCCGGAAGGCCGCCGAGGTCCGCGCCAGCGAGACCACGGCCGAGGCGCTGGCGGAGCTGATGGTCGGCGAATCGAATGCGGCCAAGGTCGCCTCGCAGGGCGCACGCGCACCAGCCGGACCGGTCGCGCTGCGCGGGGAGGCGATCGACGACGGCGTCGCGGTGCACGGCGTGTCCTTCACGGTGCGCGCGGGGGAGATCGTGGGAATCGCCGGCGTGGATGGGAACGGCCAGCGCGAGCTCGCGGAGATCCTCACCGGGCTCCGGCCGGCCTCCGGGTCGCTCCGGCTGATGGACACCGAGGTCCTGGGCGCCTCGCCCGGCGAGCTCCGCGCGCGCGGCCTGGGCCACGTGCCCGAGGACCGGCTGCTGCGCGCGATCGTCGGCCCGATGTCGGTGGAGGAGAACCTCGCGCTCGGGCGGCACGGGCGCCCGCCGTTTGCGCGCGGTCCGTTCATCGACTTCTCCGGCCGGCGCGCGCACGCGGCCTCGCTGCTGGAATCCTGGGACGTCCGCCCGCGCGATCCGTCACAGCGCATCGCCGCCCTCTCGGGCGGGAACCAGCAGAAGGCGGTGCTCGCGCGCGAGCTGGACGCGGATCCGAAGGTGCTGGTCGTGGTGCAACCCACACGCGGGCTGGACATCGCGGCGGTGCGCTCGGTCCACGAACGATTGCGCGCGCATCGTGACCGCGGCGCCGCCATCCTCCTCGTCTCGCTCGATCTCGACGAGGTGCTGGCGCTCTCGGATCGGCTGTACGTCATCTTCGGAGGACGGCTCTCCGTCGAACTGGCGCGCGAAGACTTCGACGAGCGGCGGATCGGCCGGATGATGTTGGGCGCCACATGAAACGCGTCTTCCACGGCGCCCTGCCCTCGCTTCTGTCCATCGCCCTGGCGCTGGCGATCTGTTTCGTGGCGCTCGCGCTCAGCCGCAGCGACGTCCACCTCGCCACGGACGCGTACGCGCAGATGATCTTCGGTGGGGTTGGCGACTTCCCCTCGTTCACCGAGAGCGGCCGCTGGGGCGTGCTCACGCGGCCCTGGGGCGAAAGCACCTCCCGCGCCGCGCTGCTCCTCCTCACGGGACTGTCCGTCGCCGTCGCGTTCTCGGTGGGGCTGTTCAACATCGGCGCGCAGGGACAGATGACGGTGGGCGCGCTGCTCGCAGCGGTCGTCGGCGCACACGTTTCCCTGCCCGCGGGGATTCATCCGCTGGTCGGACTGCTATGCGCCGCGCTCGCCGGCGCTGCGTACGGGTCGATCGCGGCCGTACTCAAGGTCCGCCGCGGCGTGCACGAGGTGATCTCCACCATCATGCTCAACTGGATCGCGGTGAACCTGATCGAGAACTGGCTCGTGACCGGTCCGCTCCGGGCGCACTCCGAGGGCACGGTGTCGATCGCCGGCACCGATCAGATCCTTCCGACCGCGGAGCTCCCGCGGCTGCTTTCGGACGGGTCGCGGATCCACCTCGGATTTCCCATCGCCGTGCTGATTGCGCTGGCGCTGTGGGCCTGGCTGTCCCGGCTGCGCCACGGCTTCGAGACCCGCGCGGTGGGGCTGGGGCCGGAAGCGGCCCGGACGGCAGGAATCCCCGTGGAGCGGCGCATCTACCAGGCGATGGCGCTCTCCGGCGCGCTCGCCGGGCTCGCGGGCGGAGTGCTGGTGCTGGGCACAGAGTTCAGGTTCCCCGCCGTCCTCGGCGCGCCCTACGGGTTCGACGGGATCGCGATTGCGCTGATCGGCCAGAACCATCCGATCGGCGTGGCGGTGTCCGCGTTGTTCTTCGGAATCCTCCGCGCGGGCGGGACGCGGATGCAGCTTCTGGGCGTGCACAAGAGCTTCCCCGAGCTCATCCAGGGCCTGGCGCTCCTCTTCGTCGCGGCCCGCTACGTATGGCGGAAGCTCCTTTCTGGCCGCGCCGCGCGCCCCTCGCCCAGAAGCTCGGAGGTGCAGCGTGCTTGAGCTTCTGGAAGCGCTCGTGTGGTCGACGCTGGAGTTCGCGCCGGCGTTGATCTTCGCCGCGCTGGGAGCGGTCCTCTCCGAACGGTCGGGCACGGTGAACGTCGGCGTGGAGGGGATGATGCGCGTTGGCGCCTTCGCTGCGGCGGCGTTCGCGCTGGTGATGCCCACGCCGCTCGCGGTCCTCCTGGGCATGGCGGCCGGCGCACTGTTCGCGGCGATCCACGCCGTGCTCTGCATCTCGTGGCGGTCCGATCAGGTGATCTCCGGCATGGCGCTCAACCTGGTGGCGCTCGCGGGAATCACCTTTCTGCTCGAATCCATGTTCGGGCCCAGCACCTCGCCGTCGATCGCCCAGCTCGGGCGCTCGGGGTTCGGACCGCTCGCGCAGGTGCCGCTGTTGCGCGCGCTCAGTGGGCACACGGCGCTGACCTGGCTGGCGGCCGTTTTGGCGCTGGCGTTCCACCTCGTCCTTGGGCGCACACCGGTAGGCCTGCGGATCCGGGCAGTGGGCGAGAAGCCGTCTGCCGCGGCGACCGTCGGAGTGGACGTGATCCGGCTGCGCTATTTGTGCGTCATCGGCAGCGGCGCGCTCGCCGGCCTCGGGGGCGCCGCGCTCTCCACTGCGACGCTGGACCGCTTCGAGCACAACATGCCCGCCGGACTGGGCTTCATGGCGGTGGCGGCCATGGTGTTCGGACGCTGGTCACCGCTGGGCGCGTTCGGCGCCGCGGCGTTCTTCGCGTTCGGCCGCGCGGTGCAGATCGGCCTCGAGTCGTCGTTCCCCTCGGTGAGCGACGTCGTGCCCAAGGGCGTGCTGCTTGCGCTGCCCTACTTCCTCACTCTGGTCGTGCTGACACTGCAGGGGAAGAAGAGCCGGGCGCCGGCGGCGCTGGGCACGCCGTGGGAGCCGGAGGCTCGGTGAACCTCCGTCTGCCATCTACCGTCGGCCGGTGGCTTCGGGCGCCCTCTGCCTTGAACGGGCGCTCCGCGTCCCGGCGGCGGCGCGGGTCGGGGCGGTGTTCGTCTTGCGCGCCCGGTCGGACAGGAAGTCGGCGATGCGGCTGTCGGCCTTGCGGAGCCGGCGCGAGAGCAGCCGGCAGATGTTCTGCAGGACGATCACGTACGCGTACTGATCCTCCTGGAACAGCTTCCACAGGTCGAGGTTGGTGAGCGACCACACGGTGGCCTTCTGGACGACGACCACCGTGGCGCTCCGTGGCTCCAGCTCCACCAGCGCCATCTCGCCGAAGCACTCGCCCGGGCCGAGCCGGACGATCGGCACCGGCTGCCCCTCTGCGTTCGAGCGCCGCACCTCCACTTCGCCGGACTCGAGCACGTACATCGTCCGGCCCAGCTCGCCCTCGGAGAAGAGCGTCTCGCCGCGGTTGTACGTCTCGCGCTTGAGGACCTTGATCACGCTCTCGAGCGATCGGCCCTCCAGACCGCTGAGGACATCGACCTTCCGGAAGAAGTTGCGAAGAGATCGGGAAGGGAGGCTCTGGGCCATGGTAGAGGCAATCCACCATGAAGCGACTCCTCTTGCCACTGTTCGCGCTCTCGCTCGGGTGCGCCTCCCAGGGGACCTTCGACGCGCTCAAGGCGGAGCAGGAGAAGACCCAGCAGGAGCTCGAGGCGCGCAACGCCACGGTGCGCGACTTTGAGCAGAAGACCGCGAAGCTGGAGAAGGACCTCGCCGCGGAGAAGCGGCGCGCGCAGGACCTCGAAGACACGCTCGCCGACGAACGCCGACGTTCGCAGGATCTCTCCGAGCGGATCGCCAGGCTGGAGAAGGACCTTGCCACCCAGCTCAAGGACCGCAGCACCCTGGAGGCCTCGGTCAACGACATGACCCTGGCGCTCGCGGAGCTGCAGCGCCGCAAGGAACAGGCGGAGGCGCGGATCGCCGAGTACCGGTCGCTGCTGGCCAAGTTCAAGTCGCTGATCGACGCTGGCAAGCTCAAGGTGAAGATCGTGGATGGCCGCATGGTGGTGGTGCTCGCCACCGACGTGCTCTTCAGCTCCGGGTCGGCCAGCCTCTCGCGCGACGGGAAGGCGGCCATCGCCGAGGTCGCCCAGCTCCTCGCGTCCATCCCCGAACGCACCTTCCAGGTCGAGGGCCACACCGACAACGTGCCCATCTCCACCGCGCAGTACCCGTCGAACTGGGAGCTCGCCGCCGCGCGGGCGATCACCGTGCTCAAGACCATGGTCGAGGCCGGCATGCCCGCCAACCGCATCAGCGCCGCGTCCTTCGCCGACTCCCGGCCGGCCGCATCGAACGACACGCCGGAAGGCCGGGCGCAGAACCGGCGCATCGAGATCACCATCGTCCCCGACCTCTCGGCGCTTCCGGGCTTCGACGAGCTGCAGCGGGTCGAGAACGGCGCGATGTGACGCTTCGCGCCGCACGGTGCAGAGATGTGGAGCATCTGTGGAGCGGACGGAAAAGCGCCGGCGCTCGATGAGTCTGCGCTGGCATTTTTCGCCGCATGTTCGTGTCCGGACCGGACTTCCTCTCCATCTTCCCCGTGGCGTTTCTGGCCGTGCTCACACGGAGCGGGCTGGTCGTCGGCGCCGCGACACTCCTCCTCCGCACGCGCCTGTGGCAGGCCCGGCGCATCTACCAGCGCGGGTTCGGTGACAAGCAGCTGCGCACCGAAGCGCGCGCTGCGGCCGTGGTGGTGATCGCTGACGCCGCGGCGTTCGCGTTCGTCCGTTCCGGGGGCTGGCTTCCATTCTCGAAGCCCACGCCCGGCCGGACGCTCTTCACGGTGGCGCTGCTGTTCGCCTGGTACGAGCTGTGGTTCTACGCCACGCACCGGGTGATGCACACGCGGCGGCTCTACCGGATCCACGCGCACCATCACCTCGCGAAGGTCACCCACCCGATCTCGTCGCTCAACTTCGGGCTGGTGGAGCGCGGCATCCTGCTCGTGGGTTTCCTGGGTTTCGCCGCGCTCGCCGCCCGCGTGGTGCCGATCACCCTGCCCGGGCTGGTCACGTACATGATGCTCAATTACGTGCTCAACGTCTGGGGGCACCTCAACGTCGAGCTTCTGCCCGCAGGCTATGGGCGTTCGTGGATGGCGCGGCTGTTCATCTCCACCACCTTCCACGCCCTGCACCACGCCCGCTACACCGGGCACTACGGGCTGTTCACGCCGGTGCTGGACCGCCTCTTCGGCACCGTCTTCGAGGACTACCCGGAGGTGCACGCGCGCGCGGCGACGGGCAACGGGCTCACGACCATGGGCGAACGGGTGCGGACGGCAGCGCCGCCCCCGATCTCATAGGGCGGGGACGATCGCGCGCGTGATGAGCGCCTCCTCCTCCGCCGAGAGCGTGTCGCGCCCCCACGGTGCCCGCGCAGAGCTCCGCTGCCAGCGTTCGAGCCACCGGGGGCCGAGCGGATTCGACAAAAGCGCCCGGCGCGTTGCCGCAACGGTCGTCTCCTTCTTGAACCCGGTCGCCGCGCCTACGCCGACGTTCCAGCCGCCCAGCAGCATCGACGCGCGCGTCCGCGTCGACGCGCTGTAGGTCGCCAAGAGGCAACCGCGTTCGTCCTGACGCGCCCGGCTGCGAAGGAGCGCGAACGCCTCCGGCGTCCACAGCGCGGGGTTCGTCTCCGGGGAGAACGGATCGTGGAAGATGAGCTCGGCCCGCGCCTTTTCGCTCTCGAGCGCCTTCAGCGCATCTCCGGGGCGCAGCGTCCAACGCACGCCGTCCTCCTCCCACACGCCCTGGTCGAGCAGCGTGCGCGCCGCGTCCGCCAGAGGGCGGAGGAACGGAAAACCCTCGGGATCGTCGAGCGCGAGCTTTAGGGGCTCCGTGTCCACCTCGAAGCTGAGGAGCTCGAGCGTTCGCCGCCTTCCGCCGCCGCACGAGCGGGCGCAGGTGATGGCGGCGGCCGCGTTCGCCGCGCCACCCAGTCCGACGTCGAAGATCACGAGCGGCTCCCCGGCGCCGTCGCACAGCCGCTCACGGAGGTGGAGCTGGTCGACGTAGAGCGCGCACGCCTCCGCCCACGGGCCCACCGCCGGGTGCATCACCTCTCCGCTGCGCCGTTCGCGGATCGCCCGGGTGCCCGAATGGAGCGTCACGAGCTCGAAGCGTTCGCCCTTCAGTCGTCCCATCGCGCCTTCAGCTCGCGATAGAGCGCCTCGAAGGTGCCGGCGAGGATCGCCGCGCGCATCCGGCGCATCAGAAGCTGGTAGTGCCGCAGGTTGTGGATGCCGATGAGGCGGGCGCCGAGGTGGTGCTTCCCCTTCATCAGATGGTGGATGTACGCGCGGGAGAAGCGCGCGCACACCATGCAGTCGCACTCCGAATCCAGCGGCTCATCCGCCAGCCGGTACTCGGTACGCACCAGCCGGATCTTCCCCGCGAACGTGTACGCGTAGGACTGCTGCGCCATCTTCCCGGGGAGGATGCAGTCGAACATGTCGACGCCGCGACGCACCGCCTCGACGAGGTCGATCGGCGTGCCCACGCCCATCAGGTAGCGCGGACGATCCGTGGGCAACAGCCCCGTGACCAGCTCGGCCATCGCCTCGCGCTCCGCCCGCGTCTCCCCCACCGCCAGCCCGCCGATGGCAAACCCGTCGAACGGGTGCGCGGTGAGGAACGCCGCGCTCTCGCGCCGGAGCTTTTCGTGCACGCCGCCCTGGACGATGGCGAACAGCGCCTGCGTCGTGTCGCCCACATCGCGCGCCTTGAGGCTGCGCAGCGCCCACCGGTGGGTGCGCTCCATCGCCGCCAACGTGGTGTCGAAGTCGCTGGTCGAGTCGATGCAGACGTCGAGCACCATCATGATGTCCGAACCGATGGCCTGCTGGACCTCAATGCTCTTCTCCGGCGAGAGCAGGTGCCTCGAGTTGTCGACGTAGCTTCGGAAGTGCGCGCCCTTCTCGGAGATCTCCCGGTCGCCGGGGAGCGAGAAGATTTGGAAGCCGCCCGAATCCGTGAGCACCGGCCGGTCCCAGTCCATGAACCGGTGGATGCCCCCGAACCGGCGCAACACCTCCACGCCCGGCCGCAGCATCAGGTGGTACGTGTTGCCCAGCATGATGGGCGCGTCCACCAGGTCGCGCACCTCGGCGGGAGAGAGGTGCCGGACGTGCGCGTGGGTCCCCACCGCCATGAACGCCGGGGTCGGCACGGTCCCCCGCCGGGTGTGCAGGAGACCGGCCCGGGCGCCGGTGGGGTCGACGGCGGCCAGCTCGAAGCCGAGCGGCGGGTCACGGACGAGGTGCAGCGGCTTCGAAGAGGGGCTCACGCCGGCGCACCTCTAACACGCCCGCCGCGGGCGAAGCCTTTTTCGGAAGAACGGAGCGTGCGCATGCCTTCCCGCCCGCCGGGAACATGGTATGGGCAACGCCTCGTTCCAACCGGGTCACCATGCCGAACATCCAGGTCGAAAACGTCTCCAAGGCCTATGGCCAGAAGAAGCTGTTCGAGGACGTCAGCGTCTCGTTCTCGGAGGGCCGCCGCTATGGCCTCACCGGCCCCAACGGTGCCGGCAAGTCCACGTTCATGAAGATCATCGCGGGCGACATCGAGCCCGACACCGGCCAGGTGTCCCGCCCGAAGCGCACCTCGGTCCTCAAGCAGGACCACTACGCCTACGAGGAGGTGCGGGTGCTGGACGTGGTGATCCAGGGCAACTCGGTGCTCTGGGCCGCGCTGCAGGAGAAGGAGGCCCTGCTCGCAAAGCCCAACATGACCGACGAGGACGGGATGCGGCTGGGCGAGCTCGAAGGGGTGATCGCCGAGGAGGACGGCTACTCCGCCGAAGCGGAGGCGGGCGAGCTGCTCTCCGGCCTGGGCATCCCGGAGCGGCTCCACCAGCGCGCGCTCAAGGAGATCCCCGGCGGGCTCAAGGTGCGCACGCTGCTCGCGCAGGCGCTGTTCGGAAAACCCGAAGCGCTCTTGCTGGACGAGCCCACCAACGACCTCGACCTCGATTCGATCCGCTGGCTGGAGAAGTTCCTCTCGGCCTACGAAGGCGTGCTGATCACCATCTCGCACGACCGGCACTTCCTGAACGAGATCTGCACCCACATCGCCGACATCGATTACGAGACGATCATCATCTACACCGGCGGCTACGACGACATGGTGATGCAGAAGGCGCAGATCCGCGGACGGATCGAAGCGGAGAACGCCGAGAAGCGGAAGAAGATCGCCCAGCTGCAGGACTTCGTGGCGCGCTTCTCCGCCGGCACGCGCGCCTCCCAGGTGCAGAGCCGCAAGAGACAGCTGGAGAAGCTGCAGCTCACCGACCTCAAGCGCTCCAACATCGAGCGGCCGTTCATCAAGTTCGAACAGAAGCGCCCGTCCGGGAAGCAGACCCTGATGATCGAGGGCATCTCCAAGCGCTGGCCGGACGTGACGGTGTGCGAGGAGTTCCGCGCGCTCGTCACCCGGGGCGAGAAGGTGGCGATCATCGGTCCCAACGGCGTGGGCAAGACCACGCTGTGCAAGATGCTGGTGGGGGAGCTCAAGCCCGACGAGGGCGAGATCAAGTGGGGCCACGAGGCGAGCGTGGGCTACCTCGCGCAGGACCACCGCGAATCCATCCCCAACGGCACCACCGTCTTCGAGTACCTCCACTCCTTTGACCCGAAGGCCTATGACCAGGACGTCCGCGGGCTGTTGGGGCGGATGCTGTTCAAGGGCGAAGAGGGCCTCAAGCCGTCGGATGCGCTCTCCGGCGGCGAGGCGGTGCGCCTCATCCTCGCCCGGCTCATGCTGACGAAGGACAACGTGCTCGTGCTGGACGAGCCCACCAACCACCTCGACCTGGAGTCGATCATCGCGCTGGGCGACGCGCTCCAGAAGTACGAGGGCACCGCGTTCGTGGTCTCACACGACCGCGAGCTCATCAGCAGCTTCGCCAACCGGCTCTTCGCGTTCACCCCGTACGGGCTGATCGACTTCCGCGGCACCTACGAGGAGTACCTGGAGAAGCACGGGGACGACTACCTCAAGGCGCGCGTCGGCGTGCGGGCCGGCGCGCGGCTGGGGAAGTAGCCGCCGGCTAGAAGCGGTACGCCACGCCGACCAGCGCGTCCATCGCCAGGTCGGCGACGCCGGTGCGGGTGAAGATCGACGGGCCCATCTTCAGGTTGAAGGACGCGGAGAGCCGCCGGTCGATGTAGTACTCGAGCCCGCCGCCGAAGAGGATGGGCAGGTAGAAGCCGCCGCCGGTGCCGAAGATGACGAACATCGGCAGGACCACGCCGAAGTTGGCCATCATCGCGCTGCCGATGGGCACGCCCGCCGTGAACTGAAGCGGCACGGCGAGGCCGACCTGGGTGCCGTACCGGCGGAAGTAGAACAGCGGCCCGAGCGCGAACTCGACGCCGAGGTTGATGCGGCCCCGGTCCAGCAACTGGAACCGCGCCAGCGCCTGGAGCTTCATCCCCGGCACCACGTCACGCACGCGGCCCTCGAAGCCGTAGTTGATCAACGTCAGCCGGCCGCCGAGGTCGAACCGGTCCGTCGCGCCGTAGTTGAACTGCGCGCTCAGCCCCGGCCAGCCCAGCTGTCCGGAGACGACGCTCGCGCCGTTGCCGACCGTCTGGCCGGAGTAGAGCGACCACCCCTGACCGCGGTGGATCACCGCATCGCCTGCGCTCTGCGCGAAGACCGCGGCCGGTGCGCACACGACGGCCACGAAGAGAAGCTTCGAGAGCCAACGCTTCATCGGGATCTCCATGCCGGGCTTCTTATCGTGGCGGGCGCGGCGCGGGGCATTTTCTAAGCCGGCTGTCCGCGCTCCTTCGCCAGCGCCAGGAACGCCTGCACGCACGCTTCCAGCCGCTCGAGCGCGCGGGCGCGGGCCGTCTCCATCGCCTCGCCGGAGGCGACCGGTTCTTTGAGATCGAAGTAGTACTTGATTTTCGGCTCGGTCCCGGACGGGCGCAGGGTGATCCGCGATCCGCCCTCCAGCTCGTAGGCGATGACGTTCGACGACGGCAGCCCGCGCGCGCCCTCCCGGTAATCGAGCGCGTTCTTGACCTCGAGCGCACCGATCGCCTTCGGCGGCGCGGCGCGGAAGCCGTCCATGATGCGAGCGATGGTCTGCGCGCCCTCGGCCCCCTTGAAGGTGAAGTTCACCTGCTTCGCCACGAACAGGCCGTGCCGCCGTTGGATCTCCTCCAGGTATCCCAGCACCGTGGTGCCGCGCGATTTGCACCAGCCGGCGAGGTCCGCGAACACCAGCGCCGCGCCGATGCCATCCTTGTCCCGCACCACGCGCCCGATGGTGTAGCCGAGCGCCTCTTCGTAGCCGAAGACGAAGCGGGCGCCGTCCTGCTCGCGGCGGAGCGCCGCGTTGGCGATCCATTTGAAGCCGGTGAGCTGCTCGTCGTAGAGCGCCCCCAGATCGCGGGCGATCTCCCCCAGCTGCGGCGAGGAGACGATGGTCGTGACCACCAGGGGCCGCTCGGGCGGAGGCTGCGTCTGGGTGAGCAGGTAGTGCCCGAGGAGAACGCCCACCTCGTTCCCGCTGAGCATGCGGAGTCCGCCGTTTAGGTCGCGCACGCCCGCCGCCAGCCGGTCTGCGTCCGGATCGTTCGCCAGCACCAGCTCGGCGCCTTCGCGTTCCGCCTGCGCCAGCGCGAGATCCATCGCGCCCGGCTCCTCCGGGTTGGGGAAGCGCACCGTGGGGAACGCGCCGTCCGGCTCGTGCTGCGCGGCGACCTTGCCGAGGTGGCGGAACCCGGCCCGCGAGAAGGCCTCCTCCACCCAGCGGCCACCCACCCCGTGCATCGCGGTGTAGACGATGCGCAGTTCGGGCGCGGCGCCCGGGTTCCGGCGTTCGGCGAGAATCGCCCGAAGGTAAGCCTCGCCCACCTTTGGCCCCAGCTCGCGCCACAGCCCCTTCGCCTTCGCCTCTTCGGGCGACAAGAGGCGCACCCGGTTCGCCGGCTCCACCCGGTCGATCTCCGCGGCGATGCCCTTGTCGTGCGGCGGGATGATCTGCGCGCCGTTCTCCCAGTAGACCTTGTAGCCGTTGTACTCGGGCGGGTTGTGGCTGGCGGTGACCATCACCGCCGCGGCGGCCTTCTGTTGAAGGACCGCGAACGCGGTGAGCGGCGTGGGCGAGACGTCGGGGAACACCAGCGCGGGGATGCCCTCTGCGGCGAGCACGCACGCCACGTCCTCGGCGAACTCGCGGCTCATCCGGCGGCCGTCGCGGCCCACCACCACGCCACGCTGCGCTACGTCCGGGACGTGCTGCCGGAGGTAGCGCGCAAGGCCCGCAGTGGTGCGGCGGACCACCGCGCGGTTCATCCGGTTCGGCCCCGCGCCGATCACCCCGCGCAACCCGGCAGTGCCGAACTCCAGCGATCCGGCGAAGCGATCCGCGAGCGCATCCACGTCGTTGCGCTCGAGCAGCTCCGTCAGCTCGGCGGCGGTCTGCGGATCCGGGTCCGCCTGCCGCCACGCCTCCGCGCGCCTACGCACTTCCGTCGCGTCCATCAGACCTCCCTAAACGTAGTCGGTGATCTTCCTGCGGGTCGTCGGTCCGCGCGGCGCGTCCAATTTCGCCTGGCACTCCGTGCACAGCTCCGCGAACGGCATCGCCTTGAGCCGGCCGAAGAGGATGTCCTCGCCGCAGTTCTCACAGACCCCGAAGTCGTCCGGCTCCTCCTCCAGCTTCGCCAGCGCCCGGCGCACCTGGGCCAGGGTCTGGGCGGAGTTACGATTCCGGTTGGAGGCGATCGACTGCAGCATCTCGTTGAGCGGCTGCTCGTCCTCGTCGCCGCCCACCGCAACCTCTGAAGTCCGGTTCGGTTCGATCTTCTTCGGAGGCCGGCCGGTCAGCTCGGTGAGGAGCGCGTGGAGGAGGCGGGCGATCTGCTTGCGCTGCGCGGGAGTCATCGCATCAGTCTGTAGGCGGTAGTAAGGAGTCCTTGGGGTCTTCCGTCTCCTGTTCGCGGAAGGCGCCTCGATCCGGACGGTGCGCTCTACCACTGCGCGTCCGGGTGGTCGGCGGATCTGGATCGACCCTCAGTATCGGGTGTCGCTCTTCTTCCCAGTGACGATCGCCACCGACGCGGAGGCGCCGATCCGGTTCGCGCCGGCCTGGATCATCTTCATCGCGTCTTCGGCCGAGCGGATCCCGCCGGAGGCCTTCACCCCCACGTCGTCTCCCACCACCCGGCGCATCAGCGCGATGTCCTCGACGGTGGCCCCGCCCGAGGAGAAGCCGGTGGAGGTCTTCACGAACGCCGCCCCCGCCGCCTTGGAGAGCACACACCCGGCGATCTTCTCGTCCTGGGTCAGCTGGCTGGTCTCGAGGATCACCTTCACCGGGTACGGCTTCGACGCGTTCACCACCGCGGCGATGTCCTGCAGCACCAGCGCGTAGTCCTTCGCCTTCAGCGCGCCGATGTTGATGACCATGTCGATCTCACGGGCGCCGCATCGGATCGCCTCGCGCGCTTCGAACGCCTTGGCCGAAGGCAGCGCCGCCCCGAGCGGAAAGCCCACCACCGCGATCGGCACGGTCTTCGACCCGGCCAGGACCCGCGCCGCGGTCCCCACGTGGGCCGAGTTCACGCACACGGTGGCGAACCCGTAGCGCAGCGCCTCCTGCGCCAGCTTCACCACCTCGTCGCGCGTGGCCTCCGGCTTGAGCAGCGTGTGATCGATGAACGGGGCGATGTCCGCCGAGGTCCGCACCCGGTCCGGCGAGATCCGCGCCACGCCGCTTCGGATCGCGGTGACGGTGCCGCAGGAGTCGAAGTTCGAGCAGCTCCCGCACTCCGGCGCGCATTCGGTGGACGGCGGACGCGGCTCGGCAGCCGGCGCCCGAGCCGAACAGGGCTCCTGAGTTCCCGCGCGGAAGGACTGGATCCGGCGGCGGACGCGATCCGCGACCTCCTCCACCACCCGGTTGATCTCCTCGGCCTCGGCCATGAGGGCGCGGTCTACCTCACTTCCCCGCATGTCGGAAGCGGACGATACTCCTCGGGGCGAAATGCTCTTCCCCTCTGCACGCCGCCTTCTCCTCCTCGTCCTCGGCCTCCTCTCCAGCGTGGCGTTCGCCGCCGCGAAGGACCTCCCCCGGCCGGAGGCGGGCAAGCTCACCGTCTATTACTTCGACGTCGGCCAGGGAGATTCGGCGCTGATCGTCTCGCCCACAGGCAAGACGGTGCTGGTGGATGGCGGGCCTCCGGAGGCGGGCGCTTCCCTCGCAGAGAAAGTGCGCGCGCTGGTGGGACACCCGCTCGATCTCGTCGTGCTCACCCACCCGCATCTCGATCATCTGGGCGGACTGGACGACGTGATCCGCGCGGTCGGCACCCGGCGCTACCTGGACCCCGGGTTCGATATGCCCTCCTCGCACTACCGCAGGCTGCTCGACCTCGTCGCGGAGCGGAAGATCGCATACGTCGAGCCGAAGCCGGGCGAAGGCGGCACGCCGGTGGTGATCGGAATCGGCGGCGGCGCCGCGCTCACCGTGTTCTGGCCGCGCGTTCCCGTCGTGCCGTTCCTCTCCGGGACACGTTCGGACGCCAACGCCAACTCGGTGGTGTTCCGCCTCAGCTTCGGGAAGACGGCGTTCCTGTTCACCGGCGACTCGGAGGCGGACACCGAAGAGCAGGTGCTCGCCCTAGGGCAGCCGCTCTCTGCCACCGTGCTCAAGGTCGCGCACCACGGCAGCAAGTACTCGAGCACCGCGCGCTTCCTCGCCGCCGTCTCACCGAAGGTGGCGGTGATCTCCTGCGGGCTCGGCAACGACTACCACCACCCGCACCCGTCGCTGCTCCACCGATTGGGCGACACCGGCGCGAAGATTCTGAGGACAGATCTGGCCGGCGACGTGCGCGTCGTGAGCGATGGCACGTCGCTCACCGCGCAGACGATCTCCAGGGAGGGCACGGTGACCTTCGCGGGCTCGTTCGAAGGCACCGAGAGCCTTGCGACCACCGCGCCTGTCGCAGGCACGTCCTCCGCAACGCATCCGGCCGCCGCGCCCGCCCCGAGCACGTCCTTTGCGGCGCATCCGGCCATCGCGCCCTCCGCGGCGAGCACGCACGCCACCGCCGTGCATCCGGTCGGAGCGTCCGCGCCCGGCGCGTCCTCTGCAGCGCATCCGGCCGTCCCCCCCACCGCGGGCACGTCCGCTACCGCGGCGCATCCGATCGGAGCGTCCACGCCCGGCGCATCCTCTGCGACGCATCCAGCGGTCCCACCCTCCGCGGACACGTCCTCCGCAGCGCATCCGGCCGTCGCGCCCGCCGCGGGCACGTCCGCTGCCGCGGCGCATCCGATCGGAGCGTCCACGCCCGGCGCATCCTCTGCGACGCATCCAGCGGTCCCACCCTCCGGCGGCACGTCCTCCGCAGCGCATCCAGCCGTCACCCCCGCCGCGGGCACGTCCGCCAGCGCGGCGCATCCAATCGGAGCGTCCGCGGCGAGCGCATCCTCCACCCCGGAGCATCCGGCCGTCGCACCCTCCGCGAGCGCGTCCGCGGCAGCGCATCCGGCCGGAGCTTCCGCTCACGGCGCACCTTCCACCTCAGTGCATTCGAGCGGTGCATCCACCACCGGAACGTCCGCCACGTCAGAGCATGCGCCGGGCGCAGCCGCGCACGGCGCATCTTCCACCTCGGCGCATCCGACTGGAGCGTCCGCGGCCACTGCGTCGCCCACCGCCAAGCATCCGGCGACAACGCCGGAGCCACAGCAGAAGGCCGGCGTGCATCCCGTCACCGGGTATGTGGCCAGCCGCAATTCGCACGTGTTCCATCGCGCGGACTGCCCGGCGGTGGAGCGGATCCTCCCGAAGAATTTGATCCACTACGACGACCGCGCCGCTGCCGCCAAAGACCGCCGGCCGGCGGGGGACTGCCACCCGTGACGACGCGTGCGGCCTGTCGCGCGCTCGCGGCCGCGTGGATCGCTCTGGCCGCGATCGCGTGCGAAGAACATCCGCCTCCGCCACCCGCCGCGACCGCTCCGGCTGCCTCCGCGCTTGTCGCGGCGAATGCTGCGCCGCCCGGACCGCAGAATGCGGCCGCGGAGTCCGGGCACCCGGCGAACGGCGCAGATGGCAAGCTGCACGTCTGGTTCTTCGACGTCGGCCAGGGCGACGCAGTCCTGATCCAGGGACCGACCGGGAAGACGGTGCTGATCGACGGAGGCCCCGAAGATGCCGGCGCCCATCTTTCGTATCGCCTGCCCGATCTGCTCCACGGTCCGCTCGACCTGGTGATCTCCACCCAGCCCGATCCGGATCACCTCGGAGGCCTGGTGCGCGCCATCTCCACGGTCGGGGCGCGCAGGTTCATCGGCGCTCGAACGGACGCCCCGCTCCCGCAGTCGCGGGCGTTGATGCAGTGGCTCCAGGAACGCGGGATCCAGGTCTTCGAGCCCTCGGTCCCTCCCCAACGGCGGAGCGACCCCTTCCGCATCGCGCTCGGCGGCGGCGCGGAGCTGCAGGTCCTGTGGCCGCGTCGGCCTGCCGAGCCCGATCTGGAGGCGGACCGGCCGGTGCAGGCGAACTCGCTGGTGGCGCGGCTCGTCTACCAGAAGATCTCCATCCTCTTCGGCGCGGACATGACCGTGGAGACCGAGCGCCACTTGCTCGCCTCCGGATTTTCGCTCCACAGCACGCTGCTCAAGGTCCCGCTCCACGGGGCCGAAGGGGCGACCACCGCCGCGCTGCTGGAGGCCGTGCGGCCGGAGGCGGCGGTGATTTCGGTGGGCGCCGGGAACCGCGAGGGCGCGCCTTCGCACACCGTGCTCGCGCGGCTCGAGGCCGCCGGCGCGCAGGTCTTCCGCACCGACCTCAACGGGGAGATCCGCGCAGACAGCGAGGGTCACTCGCTGGTGGTGGTCACCGAACGGCCGGCCGCGGGCGAGGCCCCGGAGACCCCGCACCTTTTCGGGGCGCGCGACACCGAATCCGGCAAGCGGCTGGCGCAGTCGACGGTCGAGGAGGTCCGCCGCCGGCGTCCGCTTCCCAACCGCGCGGTGCACGCCGACGCGCCCGTTGCCTTCGGCAAGGTCATCGAAGCCGGGGAGACGCACGATGGCCCCTTCGTTGCCAGCCGCAACAGCGGCGTGTTCCATCTGCCGTCCTGCCGTTGGGCGCAGAGGATCAAGAAGAAGAACCTGATCACCTTCCCGACGCGGAGCGCCGCGCTGCAGAGCGGACGGCGTCCCGCAGGCGACTGCCACCCATGATCGCGGTCATCGATCAACTGGACGACGATTGGGCAGTGCTGTCCACCGAAGACGGCGAGGTGCGCCGCGTTCCGCGGTCCGCCTTGCCCGCCCGCGCCCGCGAGGGTGACGCGGTGGAACTGGACACGATGCAACTGGATCCCGCCGCTACAGAGCGCCTCCGGTCGGAGATCGCGGCCGCGCGGGCACGTGCCCGGAAAAAGTCAGAGCCGCCCGGCGACCTCTGACTGCGCCGTTGCGCATCCTCACCCGAACGATTAGCCATGCGCGCCGTGACGACGCCCTCAGCGCCCGCGGCGACGCCCGCCGACTTCACCCGCGCCGCGAAGGTCCTCACCATGCAGGGGGTCATGCTCGGGCTTCTGCTCGCCGCGCTCGATCAGACGATCGTCGCCACCGCGGGCCCGGAGATCCAGACGCAGCTGCACATCGAGCCGTCGGTCTATCCGTGGATCACGACCGCGTACATGGTGACCTCGACGATGATGGTCCCCGTCTACGGAAAGCTCTCCGATCTCCTTGGACGCAAGCCAGTGCTGGTGGCGGGGATCCTCATCTTCCTCGCCGGGTCGATCTGCTGCGGCTTCTCGCAGTCCACGCTGCAGCTCATCCTCGCCCGCGGCGTGCAGGGCTTGGGGTCGGCGGCGCTGTTCACGTCGGCCTTCGCGGTGATCGCGGACATCTTCCCGCCCCGCGAGCGCGGCAAGTACCAGGGCGTGGTGGGCGGCGTGTTCGCGCTTTGCAGCGTGGTGGGGCCGCTGGCCGGCGGCTTCATCACCGATCACTTCGGCTGGCACTGGGTGTTCTTCGTCAACGCACCGCTGGGAGCGATCGCGCTCGCGTTCCTCGTCCTCAGGATGCCCACGCTCAAGAGCACCTTCGGGAAGAAGCCGACCATCACCAGTCACTATGGACGGGTTTTCGGTCCGAGCCCGGCTTTCTTCCGCGCTTCCAGGAGCGTCTGCACGTCTTTCGGGGCGAGCGGCTCCACCGGGCCGATCGCCGTGGTGGCGTGGAGGATCTTCGCGTAGTGCTCGACCAGCTCCATCCGGAGCAACGCCTGGGTCAAATCGTCGCCCAGGGTGAACACCCCGTTCCCCGCGACGAGGAAGGCGTCGTATTCCGCCGCGTACTGCGCCACGAGGTCCCGTCCCTCCGGATCCTTCGGCATCCGCCGCGGAACGGTGGGAATCCGGTCGCCCAGCGACACGACGATCTCCGGAATGGCGACCGGCGCGAGCTCGCGGCCGGCCAGCCCGAACGCGGTGGCGAACGGCGCGTGCGAATGGAGCACCACGTTCGCTTCGGGCCGCGCGCGGTAGCAGGCGATGTGCAGCTCCAGCTCGCTGAACGGGCGCTTGCGGCCCTCGAGCACGCGCCCCTGCATATCGACGACCAGCAGCGACGCCTCGTCGATGTCGCGCTTGCTCGTCGCGGTCGCGGTGATGAGCAGACGGTCGCCCTTCAACCGCACCGAGACGTTGCCGTCGTGGTTGGCCACCCAGCCCATCTGGTGGAGCCGGTGCGCGGTCTGGATCACTTGCTGCCGGAGCCGCGGCAGCAGCACGAAGCCTCCCGGTGCGCCCGCCATCAGCCCACCGTCACCGCGTCGACCACGCCGACGATCAACGACCGGATCGGCAGCATCTTGTCGCCCAGCACCTGCCGCACGCCGTTGCCTTCGCGCATCACCAGCACGGTGTCCCCCACTCCCGCGCAGCTGGTGTGATCGACGGCCAGGAAGCTCCTGCCCACCGGCCGCTGCGCCTCATCGAGCGGCTGGACCACCAGGAGCTTGCGCCCCTCGAAGGCGGGGTGCTTCGCGGTGGCCACCACCGGGCCCAACACCTTGCACAGGTTCATGCGCCCACCTGATCGACGATGCCCACGATCGCGCTGTCCACCGGGACGAACCACGGATCGAGCGCGAGCGAGGCCTCGCGGCTCCCCACGAGATAGACGAGCGTCCCGGGCGAAGCGGAGACGGTGTCCACCGCCACCTCGGGCGGACCGGACGGCTCCCGGCGATGATCCAGCGGCTGCACCACGAGGAACCTCTTGCCCTCGAGCCCCTCGTATTTGGTCGTCGCGACGACCGTGCCGATCACCCGTCCCAGGTACATGCGTCGCGGCTTCTACTACATCGACGTGCCGACGATCAGGGGGATCTCGATATCCACCTCGTCGCCGGCGAACCGGGCGAAGGTCATCCGCCGCGCCCGCGCCTTGAGACAGTCGCCCAGATCGGAACCGTCCACGTCCTTGCGGTCGATGCTCGCGGCGGTCACCACGCCGGACGGCGCCACCGTGGCCACGATGTAGAAGCGCGGCACCTTGAGGCTGGGGTTCTTCCGCAGGGCCTGCTCGATGCAGTTCTGGAAGGCGCTCTGGCTCTGCGAGACCACCCGGGCGATCTGCTCCGGCGACAGCGCGCCCGAGCTGGTGTCCTTCGCCTTCTCCTCCTCGCCGTTCCGCAGCTTCGGCGCGAGATCGACCTTCGAGGTGTCGCCGTAGAGCGCGGCCAGCTCCTCTTTGGTCGGCACGTGCGTCTTCGGGTCGACCGCGGCGACCGTGGGCATGTTGGCGTCAGATTTCGCCAGCGCCGTTCCGGACGGGGTGCGGTGCGCTGCCGGCCGCTTCGCCTCCTCCTGCGTCTTCTTCCCGCGGCCCAGAAGGAGATCCCCGAGGGCGCTCATGCCCTCGCCGGAGAACACCGACTGCTCCACCACGTTGCCGCTGGCATCCGTGGTCTTCACCTTGAGCGGCACCACGTTCATCGACGCCAGGCCGAAGAACACGCCCACGACGATCGCCAGCCCGCCGACGATGAAGCCCACCGTCTTCCACCACGGGTTGCGCTTGTTGACGCCGGCCTGGGCGATGAAGAAACGCGTCGCTTCACCCGGCGGAGGCAGGTTCGCCGGATCGAAGTCGCCCAGCACGGCGAAGGGATCCTCCTCCTTCTTCTTCTTCACGCCCGCCTTCGGCTTCGAAGAGGGCTTCGAAGAGATCGGCGCGCGCGTCGGCTCGTCGGCGACGCCCGGATCGCCGAGCGCGGCCGGCGCCGGATCCGGATCGGGAAGATCCGCGTCCGAGAAGAGCTCGCCCAGGTTCATCACCTTGCCGACCTGGGACGCGGTGGGTGGCTGCGGCGAGGTCTCGACTTCGAAAGGCAGCGCCTCGGGCGCCAAAGCGGGCGCCGGTGCCGGGCTGGCCAGGGCGGGGAGCGCGCCGGCGAACAGCACCGCCAGCTCGGGGATGTCCGAGCCGCGCTTCCATTCGGCCATCCCCTTGCGCCACAGGTAGCTCTTCAAGGTGAGGTCGCCCACCCGGACGAGCTCCGCCAGACCGCGCGGATCGAACGGGCCGGTCTGCTTGCCCTTCACCATCGCGAACCACTCGGCCTTGTTCGCCAGGGGTGGCGCCGCGACGGTGGCCTCGTCGTCCCACGGCGTCTTTCCCATGGAGGAGGCCGGCGCCTCGGCAGCCAGCGCCACCGCGCCCGCTCCGCCGGCGGGATTCGGTGCGGGCGGCCCCTGGACGGTGCACAGGTGGTTGCAGTTGCGGCACCGGACCTTCACGGTCCTGCCACGGATCTTTTCATCGGCGATCGAGTAGCGGCGCTGGCAGTTGTCGCAGTGAAAGTTCAAGCGCTGGTTTCCGGCCGGAAGCGGCAACGCCCGATGCTAGCCGCAGATGCGCTGTCGCGACAGCCGGTTCGGCCCGGCGCACTCTCGATTGACACCCACAAAGGGGAAAATTAAGGAGCCGCCCCCATGCCGGCCAAGGACCTCGGAACCAAGTACACGTGCTTCAAGTGCTCGACGAAGTTCTACGACCTCAAGAAGCCGGATCCGCTGTGCCCGAAGTGCGGAGCGGATCAGCGCGAGAGCCCCGCCAACAAGCCTGCCAGTGAAACCCGCCGGGGCCGTCTGTCGGCGGTGCCCCGGATCATCGAACCCGTCGCCCCCGAACCGGACGAGTCGGATCTGCTCGGCGAGGAGGACGAGGACTTCGAGGACGAAGACACCGACACGGAGGACGACGACCTCTAGCGGTCAACGGCCCGCCAGGGTCAGCTCCCGGAGCGCGGCGCGGATCTGTTCATACAGGTCCGTGCCGATCGCCTGCTCCCCTTTCGGGCGCTGCGCAATGGGCGCTTCGCGGGTCTGCGCCCGGTCGTGCGGGTTCTGCGTCTTCATGGCGCTGACCTTTCGAGTCTTCACGGCGGCTGTCTCAGATAGCAATCGTCCTGCCATCTTCAACGCACGGGAAGGCCGCCGGATCTCCGGCACCTTGCGGGCGCGCCCTTTCCGTCCCCCGCCTCGTTTTTCCGCCTGCCACGACACTGGCGCCGCACCTCGTGCATGCATGTGGTCGCACAGGCGACCGCGCACCACATGAACCAACGCGGGCAAGAACGCGACGCCGGCCAGGCTATTCCAGCGGGCGGACGTCTGCGGGGCCGAAGTGGATCTCCGCCTCGGCCGTCTGATCGGCCCGGACCTCGACCTCGATCGATCGTTCGCCCAGGCGCGGGTGCCAGACGGTGAGCCTGTGCCGCCCCACCGGAACGCCATCGATGCGGAAGCGGCCCTGATCGTCGGCGGTGGCGAAGTACGGGTGCGCGAACGTCTTGATGCGCGCGTTCATCCACGGGTGGATGTCGCAGACCAGCTTCACCACGCCGGGCTGCCGGGGAAGCGTCTTCTGCGTCACCATCCCCTCGAGCGGCATGGCCACGTTGAAGACCGCGCGGCCGTCCTCGTTCGCGCGCACGCTGTGGGTGAGCGGATCGGAGTTCTTCATCGCCAGCGTCGCGCCCGCGCGCGCGCCGAAGATGGCCGGAGAGAAGAGGCAGCCGTGGTTGTCGATCGTGACCGTGCCCGCATCGCCCGGCGCATCACTCGAAGGGACGTCGTCGACGCTGGCGACCGCCGAGGCCACGCCTCCGCCGGGATCGATCCGGAGCGATCGATCTTCCACCGATTCACCGCAGTAGTGCGCGACCGAAGCGTTCGTCGACAGCCGTGCGAGCGCAGGCGCAGGACCGTCGAAGCGGACGCGCCCGGCGATGCTGCCTTTGGCCGTGCGAGGCGCAGGTTGCGCGTCGGCCGATGGCGCTGGCGCAGCGGCGTCCACAGATCGTCCTCTGCACGCGGCGAGCTGTGCCGCGGACGCGAGCACGAGGAGTGAGCAGGCGATGTGGATGTGAGGCTTCATGCGAAAGAAGTCTGGCAAAGTGTGCTGGATCCGCTGAGACCTTGTTGGTAGTAACCGCGCGCGCGTCGCAACGACGCGTTCCTCGCAGTGGAGGCATTCGTTTTGAGGGACAAGCTCCTCTCGCTGGTCGAGCTCCAGAAAGTGGACCTCGAGATCGCCGCGCTCCGAAAGACCGCAGAGGTCTGGCCCAGGGAGATGGCCCAGCTCGAGAGGGAGATGGCGGGACACCGGGCGGCGGTCGAAGCAGAGCGGGCCCGGGTGGCGGACATCGAGCAGCAGAAGCGGACGCTCGAGCAGAACATCGCGGAAGAGAAGGACAAGGTGAAGAAGTGGGAGCAGCGCCTGGCCGAACAGCGCTCCACCCGCGAATACTCCGCGCTGGCCCGTGAGATCGACATCGCCCGCAAGGCCAACGCCACCATGCAGGAGGAGATCATCGCGCTCGGCAAGCAGCTCAACGAGGCGCGCGAAGCGGTGAAGGCGAAGGAGGCCGAGGTGCAGGCCCACCTCGCACGGCTCAGCGAATCGGTCAGCGCGCTCAAGGCGAAGATGAGCGAGTCCGAGAGCGTCGTGGCCGACCTCAACAAGAAGCGCGAGGAGGCCGCCCAGAAGGTGGACCCCACGCTGCTGCGCCGCTACGACACCATCCGCAAGAAGCGGATGCCGGCGATGGTCGCCGTCGTTGCCGGCCGCTGCAAGGGCTGCAACATGAACATCCCGCCGCAGCTCTACAACACGCTCGTCGCCACGCGCGGTGTGGATGTGTGCCCCTCGTGTCATCGGATCATCCACGCCGAAGAGGCGCTGGAGGATCCGAAGGCCGCGAACCCTGCGTCCTGACGGCCGGTGAGGCCGTGACCCTTCGGAGGGCGCGCATGCCCGTGAGCAAGGACGCGGAGATCCTTCGTCACATCGCGCGGGAGGAGCCGCTGTCTTCCACCCAGGCGGCGTTCGGCGTGACCCGCGAGCAGCTGACGCGGATTCTGGAGAAGGCGGCGCGGCAGCTCGAGAAGGACGCGCCCCGGCGCGCGGCGTCCCAGTCGGAGGTGCCCGCCGTCCCGGAGATGCCGCGGCTGCGCGTGTATTCGGATGGTGCGGCACGCGGAAACCCCGGCCCCGCCGGCGCGGGCGCGGTGCTGGTGGAACCCAACGGCCAAGTCGTGGACAGGATCGGCAAGTACCTCGGCAAACAGACCAACAACTTCGCCGAGTACATGGGCCTCATCCTCGGGCTCGAACGCGCGCAGGCGCTCGGAGTGAAGGAGATCGAGGTCTACGCGGACAGCGAGCTGATGATCCGCCAGCTCGGCGGGCGGTATCAGGTCAAGAGCCCATCGCTGCGCCCGCTGTACGACCGCGCCGTCACGCTGCTCAACCACTTCGACCGCGTGAAGCTGGTCCACGTCCCGCGCGAGATGAACCTCGCCGCGGACGAAATGAGCAACCGCGCCATCGACGAGCATCTCTGAGACAAGACGGCTATTTACGAACAATTTGTCTTTGGTTTGCGCTCCGACTTCTCTTCCTCTGTGAAAACCATGTACGGAGGTGGAAATGACGAAGTGGAGCGGGAGACGGCGCTGGTTGGCGTGGGAGCGTTGGCCTCGGGGATGTGCCTCGTCCGCCTGACGGCAGGTGCGGCGCAGATCGCCGTGAACACCGTCGACGACGAGCTCAACCCCGACGGCGACTGTTCGCTGCGCGCGGCCGTCCAGGCTGCCAACACCGACACCGCGGTCGACGCCGGTCCCGCAGGCTCCGGCGCGGATGTAATCACCTCCGAAGCCATACGTACTGCGGCCGCGGAGCGTGTGCGGTCGCCGCTGCGGATGCACCCGCGCCATCGCGGCGGCAGATCGCACTGCGGTGCCTCCTCCGAAGCCATTCGCATTGCGGCCGCGGAGCATGATGCAGTCGCTGCGGTGCGGATCCACCCACGCCACCGCAGCGGCAGATCGCACTGCGCCGCCTCCCCTCCCGCCCGGAACGCACCTCGACGCAGAAGCTTGATTGGCGCGGAACGTACGGTCCATCCGCCACCTCTTCCGGTGCCGCGGCACCGCGGCGCCGCGTGTGCCCCAGTCGGGCGGCGCGGATCGAGCCGGGCCATCCTGCAGGCAAATCGCTTGATACCGCCCCGACCGCCGGTCCGGTGGCGCCGGCCCGGGCTCCCGACTACGACTGACGCATGGGTGAGGAACGACAAGGCGAGAGCATGACCCGCCGCGAGGCCATTGCGGCGGGCATTGCCGGTGCGGCCGCCCTCGCAACGGGCGCGTCGCTGGGCTCGGGCAGCGCCGGCGAACGGATGCCCGTCGTCTATCTGCCGCATGGCGGCGGACCGTGGCCGTTCGTGGATCTCGGCTTCGGCAATCCCGCGGAGCTCGACGCGCTGGCCGCCTGGCTGAAAAGCGTGAGGTCGATCCCGAAGACGCCGCCGCGGGCGCTCCTGGTCATCTCCGCGCACTGGGAGGAACCGGTGCCCACCGTGATGACCTCCCCTGCCCCGCCGATGCTCTACGACTATTACGGCTTCCCGCCCGAGTCATACCGCATCACCTGGCCGGCGCCGGGACATCCCCAGCTCGCCGCACGGGTCCGCGCGCTGCTTGCGCAAGCCGGCTTCGACACCGCCGAGGATCCGGCGCGCGGGTTCGATCACGGCACGTTCGTCCCGCTCAAGCTCACCTGGCCGGATGCCGACGTCCCGGTGGTTCAGCTCTCGCTCAAGCGCGGGCTGGATCCGGAGGAGCACCTGGTGATGGGCCGCGCGCTCGCGCCGCTCCGCAACGAGGGCGTGTTCATCATCGGCAGCGGGATGACCTTCCACAATCTCCGCGCCTTCGGCGATCCGCGCGCGATTCCGGTGTCCGAGACCGTCGACGCGTGGCTGCGCGAGTCGGTCACGCTCGACGCCAACGCACGCGACGACCGTCTCATCCGGTGGTCGACCGCACCCGCCGCGCGGCAGGCCCACCCTCGCGAGGAGCACCTTCTGCCGCTGATGGTGATCGCCGGGGCCGCGGGAGCAGACCGCGGCGTGGTCGCCTACAACGGGACGCTGCTCGGGCTGCGGCTGTCGGGCTACCGGTTCGGGTAACGCCGTCAGGCTCCGGCAGAGCCCCTACGCGGACATGGTCACGCCGCGGATCGGCGCGCGCCGATCCGGACGCTTCTCGTAATGGCGCAACCGGAAGGCCAGGCCAAGCAGAAGCACGCCGCTGACGATCGCGAAGATGCCGATCCACGCCATCAGCGCCAGCGCGCCCGCGCCGGGGAACGCGAGCGTGATGATCCCGAACGCCACCCCCAGCATCCCCGCCAGGGCGAGCGTCCACTCGCCGCGGATCGCCTTGCGCAACCGGACGGCGGCGACGATCTCGTTCACGCCGAGCACCAGCGCCCACACCGCAATCACATAGAGCAGCCCGAGCGCGCCGATGCCGGGCCACAGGATCGCCACCGCGCCGGCCACGACGCCGAGGATGCCGGCAGCCAGAAGCGATCCCCACCGCTCGCGGGCGCGCGCGCGGTGGACGGCGAGCATCACGTTGGAGATGCCGTCGGCCAGCGCGTACAGTCCGAAGAGGACGACCAGCGCCAGGAGCGTCATCTTCGGCGCGGCGAACACGAGGATCCCGAAGACGATCGCCAGAAGGCCCCGCACCACCCACAGCCCCCAGTGGTGCGCGAGATTCCGGGCGGCCGCCTCGTCGGCGAGGTTCCGCGTGGTGTCCAGCTGAGCCATGGCTGCGTCCTCCCGAGTGTGAATCTTCGGAAGGATGCGGCCGCCGCAAGTGGCTCGGTCGTCGCGGCCGGGGCGGGCGCCAGCGGCCGCTCGCACGGCTGCCGTATGCGCCTTATCCCCGGTTGGCCTCGGTCACGCCCAGCGCCCCGCGGGTGAACTTCGCCATCCGCCCGAGCAGCGCCCTCACCGCCGCCCGGCCGTTGCGCCCGGCGCGGTCCGCCGCGTCCTCGAGCCGCGCGCCGCAGCCCAGGTCCAGGCACAAGCTGATACCCACGCGCTTCTTCGAGTTCACGTCCGTGGTGAGCAGGCCGACCACGTCCGAGGTGCCAATGGTGTGACACCACTCGCACAGGTGCGCCGGCTCGCCGGTGGAGGCGTGGTCACGCCGGAACGCGACCCCGGTGGGGACCTTCTCGCCCGGCGCAGTGAAGAGGAGGAACACGCGGGATCCGCTCGCGTCGCGCCAGCCGAGGTAGTCGCGCACGACCAGCGGGAACGTGAACCCCTTCGGAACCTCCACGACGGCGCGGTCCCTGGGACGGAACGCGTCGAAAAGCTCTTTCTCGGAGGCGATTCGGAACATTGCGCGAGTCTAACCCTCCGCCACGAGCCGCGCTCGGGACCTTCCTTTGGCAGGCAAACGAGCAGGCCATCCCCGTTTGCGCAGCGTCAGAACCTTCTGATAATCGCCCGCCACACGAGCAGACACGCTCAACCGAGGCCGGCCGCGTGCTGCGCAGGGAAGCCATGAACAACGTCAGAGGGATTTTCGGGGTCGCCGCGCTCGCGGCGCTGGCGACGGCCACCATCACCGTCGTCGCCTGTGGGCCGACGAAGGGGGACTGTGGGCCGACCACCTGTAGCAACGGCTGCTGCAGCGAGGACGGGGTCTGTCACAGCGGGCTCACCAACGACCAGTGCGGCTTCGCCGGCGGGCAGTGCACCCCGTGCACGCTGACTCAGTTGTGCCAGGCGGGCGTGTGTATCGAGTTCGGCAATCAGAACCACAACGACGGCGGAACCAACACCGCCCTGCAGAACTGCCTGAAGACCTGTACGGGGTGCTGCAGCGACAATGGTGAGTGCCTCGCGGGCACGGACGTCGGCGCGTGCGGCGTGGGCGAGAAGTGCCGGGCGTGTCCGCAAGGGAACCTGTGCCAGAGCGGCACCTGCGTGGACCCGGGCTGTTCGACGTGTACCACCAACGGCGTGTGCGATCCGGCCGGCGGTCCCTCGAACAACACCGCCTGCGGCAAGAGCGGAGCGCCGTGTCAGGTCTGCTCGGGGAGCAGCTCCACCTGCCAGGACGGGATCTGCACGGGCAGCTGCACCACGGGGTGCGTCGATACGTTCGGCCAGTGCAAGACCGGGAACACCGCCGGCGCCTGCGGCACGAACGGGAACGCCTGCGTGACCTGCCCGTCCGGCAACATCTGCGTGGATGGCGCCTGCCACCCGGCGCCCCAGGACGGCGGCTCCTGCAAGTCGGTGGGCGTAGCCTGCCTCGTCCCCGCCGAGTGCTGCAGCGGGAACTGTGACGGCACCGGCCACTGCGCCGAATCCGACGCGGGGAGCTGCAAGGCCATCGAGTCCGCCTGCGTGGACAACAGCGAGTGCTGTTCGAAAAACTGCGTCAGCGGGTTCTGCGCGCCCGAGAAGGCCGACGCGGGCTGCACCAAGAAGAGCGACGGCGCCAGCTGCATCATCGCCGACGAGTGCTGCTCGAACGTGTGCACCAACGGGTTCTGCGGGGTGCCCAGCTGCAATAGCTCCAACTGCCCCTCCGGCTGCTGCCTGAATGGCGTCTGCCAGTCGGGCCTCAGCAACTCGGCGTGCGGCGACTTCGGCCTGGCGTGCCAGGCGTGCGGCTCCGGAATGACCTGCCAGCCGGACGGCATCGGCGGAGGCGGGTTCTGCCAGACGGTGCCGATCGACGCCGGCTCGTCGACCTGCCAGGACCTAGGCTTCACCTGCACCTCCAATGCGGACTGCTGTTCGGCCCTCTGCTCGGGCGGGCTGTGCGTTCCGAACCCGAGCGGCACACCGCTCGCGGGGGTCGGCAGCACCGCTTGCGGCGGTTCGTCCGGCTGTACCAACGTCTGTGAGGCCTCCGGCAGCACTCCGCCCACCCCGGCGTGCGATCCGTGCGTAGGGGCGATCTGCGCCCTGGACGACTTTTGCTGCAACACGACCTGGGACAGCCAGTGCGCGCAGGAGGCCATCGCCACGTGCTCCGGTCGCTGCGCCCCGTAGAAGGCCCAGGCGGGGATGTCCTTGCGTCGGTCCAGCTGTTATAGGGAGCGGCGCCGGAGTGGCCGGGGCGAACGCTGGCCGCTCGTACTCCGAGCGACGGGAGGAAAGTCCGGGCTCCACAGGACAGGGTGCTGGCCAACGGCCAGTCGGGGCGACCCGCAGGAAAGTGCCACAGAAATCAAACCGCCCGCGGCCACGCGGGTAAGGGTGAAACGGTGCGGTAAGAGCGCACCGCGTTCCTGGTGACAGGGACGGCACGGCAAACCCCACCCGGAGCAAGAGCCGATAGGGGAGCGCCTTCGCAAGAAGGCACAGGCGGTCCGTCTGATGCTCCCGGGTGGCTCGCTGATGAGGCGCCTGGGTAACCAGGGCCCTAGATGAATGTTCGCTGCCCGCCCGTTTGGGCGGGTACAGAACCCGGCTTACAAGGCCACTCCGGCGCTTTTTTCCTCAGTCAGTACCCCACCGGCAGCGTGGCGAGGAGGATCCGGTTCCGCCCGTCGTTGCGGACCTTGTCCGGATTCTTCAGCTGCATCCGCGTGTCGTCGGGCGGGTACCAGAAGCCCATCCACACGTTCAGCCCGCGCAGGTTCTGGCCGGGCGGGACGGAGACGGTGAAGGTGTCCTGAACCGTCTCGCCCTTCTTCCACTGCGAGGTCGGGTACTGCCCGCCCGCGGGCGCGTGGTCGACATTCACCCGCTCGAGCCGCCCGTCCACGTCCTCGACGTGGACGAACACCAGGTAGTCCCGCGGGATGGCGTCGAGCACCTTGTAATAGGCGGTGATCGTCACCGTGTCGCCCGGCTGCGCGCGGCCGGGATCCAGCTTCGCGCCCAGCACCTCCACGCGGTCGTCGAAGATCGCGCCGCTGCGGAGCTGCAGGGGGGGCGTCCCGGTGACCAGGTTCCGTCCGCCGGAGATCTTCTGTGACGTCTGGGGCGAGGACTCGGGCGCTTCGACGAGACAGCCCATCGAGGCGGCCACGCAGAGTGCGATCATCACGTTGCCAAGTCGCCGCATCAGGCGCGCGGTTATAGGTCGGTCATCGCTGCATCCGCCACAAGGTTGATGTATGTGCCCGGCCCCTATGCCGCGCCCCCTGCTTCACGACCTGCCGCTGCTCGGACAAACCGGCGCGCCGCCGACCTCCTCCGGATCCGAACCGGCGCCCGCGCCGCTCTTCGACACCTCGTCGATCGGCAACTGGATCGGCCTGGGGGTGATCGTCCTCTTCGTCGTGCTCGCGGTGCTGGCGCTCCGGCGGCGCTCGGCGCGAAAGCGCGAGGCGGCGGCGAAGGAACCGAAGCCTTCGGCGCCCGCGGCCGCAGAGGCCCGGCCCCCCGAGCTGCCCGCTCCGCCGCCCTTCAAGGTCGAGCTGCCGAAGTCCGAAGCGGAGCGCGCCCGCCTCGAGGCCGCGGAGAAGGCGCGCCGGGAGGCGGAGGCGCTCGCCCAGCAACGCCGCGCGCTGGAGGCGCAGGGCGCTTCCGAGGAGGCGCGGAAGCTCAAGGAACAGGAGGAGGCCCTCAAGCGCGAGGAGTACCGCGCGAAGAAGGAGGCTGAACGCGAGGAGCGCGAACGCAAAAAACGCGAACGCGAGGAGGCGGAGCGGCTCGCGAAGGAGGCCGAAGAGCGCGCCCGCGCGGAGGAACAGGCGCGGTTGGCCGCGCTGGCCGAAGAGGAGCGCAGAAAGATCCAGGCCCAGGCCGGGCGCACACTCGCCGCGGGGCTGGAGAAGACGCGGCAGCAGGGCTTCATGGCCCGGCTCAACCAGCTCTTCGGTTCCAGCCGCGACGTGGACGAGTCGGTGCTCGCCGAGCTTGAGGAGACGCTGTTCACCGCCGACATCGGCGTGCGCACCGCCGCGTCATTGGTGGATCTGGCGCGCGAGAAGGCGAAGAAAAACGAGCTGCGCACTGCGGACGGGATGAAGCAGCTCATCCGCCGGGAGATCGAACGGATCGTCGATCTGCCGGTGACGAACACCCTGGAGGGCGGCGGCCCGCCGCACGTAGTGATGGTGGTGGGCGTCAACGGCGCCGGGAAGACCACCACCATCGGCAAGCTCGCGGCGAAGCTGACCGCGCAGGGCAAGAAGGTGATTCTCGCCGCCGGCGACACCTTCCGCGCCGCCGCCACCGAACAGCTCGACGTCTGGGCCGACCGGGCCCACGCGGAGCTGGTCAAGGGCCCGGAGGGCGGCGACCCGGGCGCGGTGGTGTTCGAAGCCGCGAAGAAGGCGAAGGAACAGAACGCGGCGGTGGTCATCGCCGACACCGCGGGGCGCCTGCACACCCGGGCGCCGCTGATGGAGGAGCTGAAGAAAGTGAAGCGCGTTCTGGGGAAGGCCATCCCCGGCGCGCCGCACGAGGTCCTGCTGGTGGTGGACGCCACCATGGGCCAGAACGCCATCCAGCAGGCCCGGCAGTTCCACGAGGCGGTGGGCGTCACCGCCATCGCCCTCACCAAGCTGGACGGCACCGCCAAGGGCGGGGTGATCATCGGCATCGCCGACGAGCTGAAGATCCCGGTGGTCTGGGTGGGCGTGGGCGAGGCGGTGGAGGACCTCCGCCGGTTCGACCCGAAGGAGTTCGTCAGCGCGCTGTTCGACTGACCGCGCCGGCTACTGTTCGCCCATCAGCTGCTTCATCACTTCCTGCATCAGCCGCGCGGTGTCGGGGTCGAGCGTGTCCAGGCCCACGCCCATCCCCCGGAGCATCGCGTTCACCGACGGCGGGCCGAGATCCTCGTCGCCGTGCGCCTGCTCCCACCAGCGCTCGCGCAACCCGGTGAGCGCGCCCGCGCGGGAGGGCCGCTGCTTCGCCAGAACCCCCGTGAAGCACGCCAGGCACGACCAGCGGTAGCGGTACTGATCGACGTACGCGCGCAGGGCCTTGTAGAACGCCGCGTCTCCCACGAGCCTGCGCTCGGCGTCGTGGAGCAACGGCGCCTTGCCGTAGACCAGCGCCGCGTACTCGGAGGCGCCGGCGAACTGTGCCGTGGGGCGGGCCGCCGGACCGTCCTCGCCACCGCCCAACCGATAGAAGTGATACGGGCCGACGAGCTGCTGTTCTCTTGCGCGCGCCGCCGCCGCCTGACCGTGCTTCCACTCCACGTAGAGCAGCGCGGTGTACTGCGCCAGCGCCTCGTCGACGACCGGCTCCGTCACTGGATCGTTCCCCACCAGCTCGGCGAAGTACTGGTGCGCCAGCTCGTGGGCGACGGTGAACTCGAGCGTCTCGCGCATCAGGCTCCGCAGGTCCGAACCGCCGCCCTGCCCCTGCCCCATCGCCGCGAACATCTGGTCGAACCCGGGCGGCAGGCCGATCGCCTGGGACGGGTTGGAGAGCGCGCGGTACAGCGCAGAGGAGACCAGCGCCGCGCCGGAGAACTCCATCCCGCCCGCTCCGCCAGTGAGCGGCACCTCGATCATCCGCAGCGTCCGGTGCGGCAACGGCCCCAACCGCTTCTGCAGCGCCTCGAGCACCGAACGCGCGTTCTCCAGCACGAGCGCACCGCCCTCTGCGTCCTGCTTCGCGTACCAGCTCTCCACCGTGATGTCGCCCACGGACTCGGACTTCTTCTCGTAGCCGCGGGCGATCACCACCGGGAAGTCGCGCACCGCGGCGGCGCCATAGCTGAAGCGCACGCGTCCGTCCTTCTGCGGCACCTCCCCAAGCGCCACGCCGCTGGCGAGCGCGGTGTAGCCGGCCGGCACCACGAGGGTGGCCAGCACCTGCGCGGGTTCGGCGGTGGAGAGATCGCCCAGCCCGGAGGGGCCATCCCAGGGGATCCCCGCAGCGTCCTCGGGCGGAAGCTGAGGGAGGATCCCGGTCAACACGAACACGTCCGGCGAGGCCGCGAACGCGCCGTAATCCCGCGGGCCCTGGGCGTTGGCCATCGCTCCCATCAGCGTGGCGCTGCCCGCCGGGAGCTCGGGGACGGTGGCGTCGATCCGCACCTCCACGATCGCCTGCGCGCCCGGGGCGATCGCCGGATCCAGCGTCACCCGGTAGAGCGTGGGCTCGGGCTGTTCCATCACCGCGGGCTGCCCGTTCACCGTGGCGTTCGACAGCTTGACCTGCGGCCGCTGCGCGTTGGGCGTCACCCGGAGATAGAGCACAGGAATCTCCCGGTCCCGCGCGGTGCGGACGATCTGCACCCGGCCATGGACCCGGCGCGCCTTGTCGTCGAGCTCGAGCTCGAGGCGGTAGAGCGGCTGTTCGTCGATCGGCCCCTGCGCCGCCAAGAGCCGCTCGCGTTCGCCGTCGCGCAGGTGCATCAGGCACAGCTGGAGCTCGGGCGAGAGCGTGGGCGCCTGGGCCGAGGCCGCGCAGGTGAGGCACAGAAGCAAAAGCGCCCAGAGCCGCATCGGCGCCGAATCCTACGTTCGAAGGGTGCCCGGGATCGAACGTCTCCGGAGATCCGGCGGAGCGCCGACGGCGGGCCTGCTAGAAACACGACTCGTGAACCTCCGCGCCTCCACGCCATCCGCCGTCGTCATCGCCGCCGCCCTCTGTCTGTGCGGGTGTCCCCGACGCATCGAGCCGTCGAAGCCGAAGACGGGACCTGCGCGCGCGTACCAGCTGCTCGGCATGACCCCCGAGCGCGAAACCTCGCAGCTGGAGGAACGGCGCGAGGACGTGGAGGTGGACACCCGCGACTTCGAACGCATCCCGCACGTGGTGGCCACCGGCGAGACGCCGCTCATCCGGCTCGACGGCGCGCGCGCCCGGCTCTTTGGCGACGCGGAGGGGACCCGCGGCTGGTCGGTGGACAACTTCGTGCTGCTCGAGGTGCTGGACGAACAGGGCCGGCTCATCCGCCGCGCCAGCGCGGGGTTCGCGCAGACGGTGCAGATCGGCGCAGACCACGTGGACAACGTGGGGCCGATGTCCTTCACCTTCGAGCCCGGCGAGGTCGACCTCACGTCGATGCTGCCGGACTCGGCGCCGTTCAAGGTGCGCGCCACGGCGCTCGACGTCGGCGGCGTGGGCCGGGTGTCGGATCTGTACCTGGTGCTCGGCTACCCGGAGCGCGAGGCCGGAGACGACCTGCGCGATCAATAGCTAGAAGCGCATCCCGAACCCTGCGCCCAGCCTGAGCAGCGCCGCGGGCGCGTTGATGACGTCGTCGCAGGTGCCGGGCTGACCATCAGAGGGATCGAGGTCGCACACTTCGCCCGGAGTGAGCCGGTGGGCACCGGCCGAGGAGCTGGCCAGCACCGCCGTGGTCGCCGCGGCGATCACCACCGCGCCCGCGCCGGCCCACACGTACCAGCGCTTGTACCAGTCGTCGCCCTCGACCCGCTTTCCGGTGACGGCGAACGGATCGGTGGAGCTCTCGTCCAGCCCGTCTGGGGCCAACTGCGGCCGTTCGGGGCGGTCGCCGTTCTGGGCGACTATGGTGGAGACATTCACCTTCGGCTTGAGCGCCCCGTCCACGGTGTAGTCGCGGCCCGCGCGCACGCTGATCCGGGACACCGTGTCCTCGAACCCGTCCCTCCGGATGAGCACCTCGTGCACCCCCGGCGGGACGAGCGCGTTGCGGATCGGCACTTCACCCAGCGACCTGCCGTCCAGCAGCACCTCGGCGCCCGGCACGTCCGCACTCACGGTGAGCACGCCCGCCACCGCCTCCAGCGTGGCGGAGATCTCCACCGTCTTGCCCGCGGCAACGGTCACCTGTTTCGAGTAGTCGGCCCAGCCGGGTCGCTTGACCACGACCGTGTGCTCGCCCGCATCGACCGGAACCTTCTTCCCCTCCTGCGCCTTCTGCCCGTCGATGCTGATCTGCGCGCCGTCCTTCGGCCCGATCACCTGGACCACGAGCTCTCCCTTCGCCGGCACGAGCGGGGCGATGAGATCGACCGGTTCGGCCTCCTCCTTCTCCGGGCGCTTCTCCTTCTTCGCGTGCGGCCGCCGCTTCTTCTTCGACTTGTGCTTCGGCGCCTCCTTTTTGGTGGGGGTCAGCGGCGTCAGCAGGTCATCGAGCTGCGCGAAGGCGCTCATCGGCAACAACGTGACGACGAGCGCGAGCACGAGGCGGCGTGCGGTCATGGACACCGAGGTTAGGGACCCGGTCGGGACCGGTCAAACGCGTTGCGCGGCTGATAGGTTGGCCGCGACATGACCCTGCGTCACGCGCTGCTGGTCCCCGCGATCGTCCTTGGCGCCGCAGCCTCGGTGTGCGGGTGCCCCCGCCCTCCTCCGCCATCTGCGGCGAAGGAGTTGCCGCCGCCGTTCATGGTTCCGCCGGGATGCGAACGGAACCTCTCCGGACGATACGCCTACGAAGGCCGCCCGGACTGGACCTACCTCGGCGCCGACGATGGCACCACCCTGGTGCTCTCGGTCTCCCGCGCCGATCCGGACGGTGGACCGTCCACCTCGGCCCCGGACGCGGGCGTCGTCGGCGTCGACGGCGGATCGCCGGACGGCGGCATCGCCGGATCCGGGAGCACCGTGTCGATCTCCCTCCGCCGCACCTCCAACGGCTTCGTGGGCAGGATCGAGCACACCGCGTTCCCAGCCCCCGGCGTGGAGTGCCGCGTGGTGTTCCCGACCGAGGTCTGCGCGTGCGACGACGCGGGGCTCACGCTGCTCTCGGTGGAGCGCGTGGCCGTCGACCCGTCCTGCCAGACGCCGCCGACCGATGGCGGCGTGGAGCGCAAGGCCCATCGGCTGGTGCGTCTGCCACCACCGCCCGGTCCGTGACGTGGGCCGTCACCCGGGCCGCCCGCGCGCTCGCCGCTGTCGACCTCTTTCGGCGGCGAGGTAGGATGAGCGCTCCGCTCGCCCAATTTCCCATGAGGTACGCGTGATGCTCTCCCACCGCGTGGCGCCGCTGCTGGTGACGCTCGCGCTGTTCCCAGCCGTCGGCTGTAACTGCGATCCGAAAACCACCACGAAGGATCCCTGCGCCGGCGTGGACAAGGTGCAGGGCGACAAGCTCGACGAGTGCACAGACAACGCCAGCTGCTCGGACCACTACGCGTGCAAGGAGCCGAAGGACAAACCGGGCCTGCACTGCTGCATCTTCGATGACCGCCGCTGCAACACCGAAGCGGACTGCTGCCCGGGCCAGACCTGTCCCGAGGACAAGAAGAAGTGCTTCGACAAGGCGTTGGAGTGTGACACCGACGCGGACTGCGGCGACCGGGGCGACCGGTTCTGCGAGGCGTACTCCGACGCCTACGGCACCTCGTCGCGCTGCCGCTTCCACGAGTGCGGCCCCCTGGGCGAGTGCCCCGAAGGGCAGTCCTGCTTCAAGGGCGAGTGCATGGCGGGACTGCCGTGCGATGGCTCGTGCGAGCCCGGCACCGCGTGCTCCCCCACCGCCAACCGCTGCCAGAAGTTCGAATGCCCGGCGTCCTGCGCGCCCGGGTTCATCGCCACCTTCAACGACAACCGGAACATCTGGGACGCGTGCAACCTCCCCGCGGTGGCCTGCGAGTGCGCGGAGCTCCCGCCGCTGCGCTCGGAGGATCTCGGCCGCTTCTCCGCGCTGGCCGTCGATGCGAAGGCCCAGGCCATCTACGTCTCGCACTACGACGGCCAGTACGGCGACCTGGTGGTGAACCGGTACGACCCGAACGGGAAGCTGGCGCGGCAGGACTACGTGGACGGCGTGCCCTCCGGCGCCGTGCTCTACGGTCCCTCCGGTGCGCGCGGCGGCGTGGTCGATCCGGGCGAGGACGTCGGCCGCTACACCGACGTCGCGGTCGGTCCGGACGGCGCGGTCTACGTGAGCTACTACGACGTCACCCACGGCGACCTCAAGCTGGCCCGGCGGGATGCGTCGGGCGCCTGGACGACGGTCCGGGTGGACGGAGACACCGCCGATCTCGGGCTCTACACCTCGGTGGGCGTGGACACAGATGGGCTCCCGGTCATCTCCTACTTCCAGAAGGGGGGTGACGACGCGTTCGACGCGACGAGCTGCCCCGGCCCCACGCCCACGGGCGACAAGCACTTCATCACCGCGCTCAAGATCGCGCGCGCGAAGAGCCCCACACCCTCGGGCGTGGCGGACTTCGACATCACCACCGTCGCCTGCCAGAGCCGCCCGGCGCCCGCGTGCTACGGCTGCCAGCAGACGTGCGCCGATCCGGGCAGCGGCCCCGGCTGCTACGCCGCCGCCACCGGCTGCTCGAGCTGCGACCCGAACACCGAGACCTGCGTGATGGTCGGCAGCACGCCGACGTGCGCGAAGACCTACAACCCGTCCAACCTCAACGAGGTGGTGGACGGCGTCGGCCTGTTCTCGTCGCTGGCGGTGGACGGCAAGGACGTGCTGGTCGCGTACATGCGGCGCAGTGGCGGCAAGGGTCAGCTGGAGGGTGTGCGGATCCCCGGCTCCGGCGCGCCCGGGCCCTCGGTGGTGCTGGACGATTCGGGCGACACCGGATTCTTCCCCGACCTGAAAATCGACCCGTCGACGCGGAACCTCGCGGTCGCATACCACGACTTCACGTCGAAGAAGCTCAAGTTCCTCTACAACGCCAACTTCGTCACCGGGCTCACCCCCGAGGTGATCGACGACGGGGTGGGCGCGATGGGATCGGGCGAATCCAGCTGGGTGGGCACGGATGTGTGCCTGGCGTTCGCGCCCTCGGGAGCCTTATACGCGGTGTACCAAGACGCAACGCGGGGCGATCTCAAGCTCGCGGTCCGCGGGACGCAGTGGGAGGTCCTCTCCTCGCCGCACACCGAAGGCGCGGTGGGGTTCTTTGCCGACGGCGCGTTCCTCGGCAACACGCTCTACATGAGCCACGCGCGGATCCACGCGCGGCTGATCTCCGGCGATCCGCACGTCGACAACGCGCTCATTCTGGATACCTTCACCGCACCTTAGCGATGGCAGGTCGAACGGGGAGCCGCGCGCCCCCGCGCGCGCGGCTGTGGAGGGGGCGGTCGAACAGGCCGGGGGGGTCCGCCCGGGGCGGGACCCG
>JADGHL010000002.1 GCA_019686135.1 Myxococcaceae bacterium
CCCACGAAGATCTGTTCCGGCGGAAAGCCGAGGTGCCGGGCGAGCGCGCGGACCAGGTAGTAGCTGGAGCCGTCGGGGTAGAGGTTGAGCTGGCCAAGCGCGGCGCGGATCGCCTCCACCGCCTTCGGCGAGGGGCCGAGCGGGTTCTCGTTGGAGGCGAGCTTGATCACTCCGGTGATCCCGTACTCGCGTTCGGTCTCCTCGATGGGCTTGCCCGGGATGTACGGCTGGAGGGTCTCGATGAAGGGCGGGACGAGCGGACGCATGTCGGGAGGGACCTCTAGGCGTTGTCGAGGAAGACGCCCATCGCACGGAACTTCCGGTACCGGTCGTCCACCAGCGCTTCGGGCGAGAGCTGCTTGAGCTGCGAAAGGTGCTTGCGGAGCGACTTGCCGACCGACTCGGCCATCTTCGCCGGATCGCGGTGGGCGCCGCCGGGCGGTTCGGGGATCACCTCGTCGATGATCTTGAACCCGTGCAGATCGCGCGCGGTGAGCTTCATCGCGTCCGCGGCCTTGTCCGCCCGGGAGCCGTCGCGCCAGAGGATGGAGGCGCAGCCCTCAGGGGAGATCACCGAGTACACGCTGTTCTCCAGCATCAGCACGCGGTTCCCCACGCCGATCGCCAGCGCGCCGCCGGAGCCGCCCTCGCCGACGACCGTGGTGATCACCGGCACGGTGAGCCCGCTCATCGTCTCGAGGCAGACCGCGATCGCCTCCGCCTGCCCGCGCTCCTCCGCGCCGAGCCCGGGGTACGCGCCCGGGGTGTCGACGAAGGTGAAGATCGGCCGGCGGAAGCGCTCGGCGAGCTTCATCAGGCGCTGCGCCTTGCGGTAACCCTCCGGGCGCGGCATCCCGAAGTTCCGCTGCATGTTCTCCTTGGTGCTGCGTCCCTTCTGGTGGCCGATCACCAGCACCGGCTCGCCGTCGAAGCGCGCGAACCCGCCGACGATCGCCGCGTCGGCGGCGAAGCGGCGATCGCCCTCCAGTTCGAAGAAGTCGGTGAACAGGTGCTGCACGTAGTCGAGGAAGTACGGCCGCGCCGGGTGCCGCGACAGTTGCACCACCTGCCAGCGGGAGAGGTCGCTGAAGATCTCCGACTGCAGCCTCTTCGCCTTCTTCTCGAGCCGGGCGATCTCGGCGGTGAAGTCGGAGGCGCCGCTCTGTGAGAGCGCCTTGAGTTCGTCGATCTTCCGCTCCAGTTCGATCAGCGGGCGCTCGAAGTCGAGCGCATAGGTCGTCGCAATGGCCATGGGCAGCCGGCGTCACTAGCACCCGCATCGGGGCGCTTCAACGCGCAATCGCTCACACACCCGTCGCTCGAGCGAAGCGAAGAGCCGTCACGAACGACTCACCAGCGACTCCGAACCGCTTCGATCAAGCGGCGCGGATCTTCGCGGCCGGCGCGGAGAGCGCGTACCACGCGGTGCGGAACGCTTTGAGCTCGCGGAGCCCCGCCGGGTGCCGGCCGAGCGCGGGCGCCACGGTGACCGGCAGGCCGATCCGCTTCTCCATGATCCGGGCCGCGTTCAGCTCGTTCTTGCGCCGGTTCTCGCAGCGCGGGCAGGTCGACTTGGGCAGCACGCGGTTGACCAGCACCCGCTCCACGCCGAGGTTGCGCGCCTTGAGCGCCTCCACCAGGCGCTCGGTGCGCGACGCCGCCAGCTCCTCGCCGCGGGTCACCACCACGAAGCGCGCCTCGTTGGGCGAGGCCAGCGCCTGCTCGAAGCGCTTGATGTGTTTGATCATCGCCGCCACGTCGTCGGCCAGCTCCGCGAGGCCGCGGGCCCGGTACTTCGACACGCCGGCGTGCACCGCCTCCAGCCACGCCAGCGCGACCTTCGGCAGATCCACCAGCCGCACCATCGCCGCGGCGGGCGCGGGATCGACCACGATGCGCTTGAACCGCTCCTGCACCAGCGCATCGGTGAGGGCGCTCAGCGCCGCCAGCTCGTCGATGGCCGGGGGCGCCGAGTCCAAAAGGTTCCGGAGTAGCTCGCGGTCGGAGGCGGCTTCGAGGCCCTTCTGCCCTTCGAAGGCCTTCTCCGCCTTCTCCTTCCAGCGCTTGCGCAGCCCGCCGAACCAGGCCTGCACGTCCAGCTCGCGAGCGTACAGGCCCTTGGTCCCCTTCACCTGGGTTTCGGTGTCGGTCAGCCGGCTCTGCAGCACGTCAGAGAGCGAGTGCGCAGGGTCGGTGGAGATGAGCAGCACCGGTCCTTCCTTCTCGGTCAGCGTCACGGCCGCGGCGGCCGCGCAGGACGACTTGCCCACGCCGCCCTGGCCGACGAAGAAGATGAGCCGGGTGGGCGGAATGGGCGGCGCGGCGATGGGCGGCATCGACGGCGCCCGCACCAGCGCCGGCGGACCCTCGGCGGCGGAGAACTCCAGCGCGCGGCTCTCCTTGCCGGTGGCCCACTCCTTCGCGAACTTCTTGAGCTCGTCCAGCCCGCGCGGCGCCTCCTCGCGCTTCTGGATGAGTTGGACCCGGACGTTCTTGTCCAGGCCGGCCAGCTTGCGCACGTGCGGCGCCTGCAGCCCGCGCCGGCCCTGGCAAGCCGGGCAGCCGGAGCGATCCTCGACCTGGTTCACCACCAGCTCGCAGACCGGGAAACCCCGCTCCATCAGCTTCGCGAAGTACATCCGCGTCTGCGCCTCGGGCACCGGCTCGGCCAGAGCGATCAGATGGAACGACGTGGACGCGGGATCCTTGAGGAACGCCTGCAGCCTCTCGAGCCGCGCGCCGACCTCGTCGAGGAAGCCGCCTTCGGCCGCCGCCGGTGCGGACTCCGCCGCGGCGTTCGCGCCCTTCTTGCCGGCCACCTTCGCCGAGGTCTTCGCCGGCGCCTTGATGGCCACCTTCGCCGCAGGCGCCTTCCCCGCAGTCTTCGTCTGCGGCCGGACGATCCCGAGGAACTTCCGGAGGCCTGCGGGCAGGTCGAGGATCCGCAGCATCTGCGCGGTCGGCGCAGTGTCCACGACGATCCGATCCCAGGCCTTGTCCTCGAGCTGCCGCACAAGCTCGAGCAGGAACACCGCCTCCTCCATCCCGGGCACGGTGTTCGCGAGGATCTTCTCGAGGTCCTCCTCGCTGAGCAGCGCCCCCTTGAGCACGGCCTGGCGCAGCGCCGGCTCGTAGTGCTTGAGGAAGGGCCCCATCAGCGGGCCGGGTTCGTACTCCGCGGCATAGACGCCGCCGTCACCCTTGCCGGCGTGGACCTTCGCCGGCTTCGGCGTCAGCTTCTTCTTGATCAGGTCCGAGAGCGACCGCGAGCCGTCCGCCGAAACCAGGAGGATCTTCTCCTTCGGGTGCTTCTCCGACAGGTTCAGGGCGTAGGCGGTGGCCAGAGTGGTCTTGCCAACACCGCCCTTACCGGCGAAGAAGTGGAGAACGCGTCCGTCGCTCATGGTGCCTCGTACCTTCCGAAAGCCGCGGGATCCGCGCCGGTTTCCCCGGCCTGAAGTTCCGGCGTGAAGCAGCCCCCCGCCGACGCCTGGAACAGCGCGCGAAGGCGCGAAGAATCCCTCGTACGCAGGGCAAAAGTCAAGCAGTGACGCGGGTTTTCATTGGTGTGGGAAACAAGGCCACACGCCCGCCGGGAAGACGGGGGCAAGGCCATGCCCCTAGCTGCGCGGCAGCGGCAGATCCGGCCCGGCGGAAGGCGCCGGGGGAACCTGTGAGGTCGCGGACTTACGCGAGGTCGTGAACGTCTCGCCGCGGGCCTCGGCCGCGTACCGGTTGAGCTTGTTGTAGAGCGTCTTCTCGCTCACCCCCAGCATCTCCGCCGTGCGGGCCTTGTTGCCGCTGTTCCGTTCGAGGCTGGAGAGGATGTACTCGCGCTCCACCACGTCCAGGGTGAGCCCGAACGGCAACTTGAAGGACGCCTTCTCCGGCGCCCGGCCCGCCATGTCCGGCGGCAGGTGATCCTTCATCAAGTACTCACCGTCGCAGAGGATCACCGCGCGCTCCACGCAGTTGCGCAGCTCGCGGATGTTGCCCGGCCAGTCGTGGTTCTTGAGCAGCTCCATCGCGTCGGGGTGCACGCCCTTCACGCGCTTGCCCGAGTCGCTGTTGAACTTCTCGACGAAGTGCTGCACGAGCAGCGGGATGTCCTCACGGCGCTCGCGCAACGGCGGCAGGGCGATCTGGAAGACGTTGAGGCGGAAGTAGAGGTCCTCGCGGAAGTTGCCCTTCTTGATCTCCGCCTTGAGGTCGCGGTTGGTGGCGCAGACGACGCGCACGTCGACCTCGATCTCCACCTTCCCGCCCAGCCGCCGGAGCCGCCCCTCCTCGAGCACGCGCAGCAGCTTGGCCTGCAGCTCGATCGGGATCTCCCCCACCTCGTCGAGGAAGAGCGTGCCCCCGTGCGCCAGCTCGAACACGCCCGCGCGCCGCTGGTCCGCTCCGGTGAACGCCCCGCGCTCGTGGCCGAAGATCTCCGACTCCATCAGGGTGGCGGGGATCGACGCGCAGTTGATCGCCACGAACGGCTTCTCGCGCCGCGGGGAGAGGTTGTGGAGCGAACGCGCCACCACCTCCTTGCCGGTGCCGGACTCGCCGCTCACCGCCACCGACGCTTTGGAGGGGGCCACCTTCTCGAGCAGCTCGAACACCCGGCGCATCGGCTGCGACTGGCCGATGAACTCGGTCCCGCCGAGCTGCTTGAGGCGGCGGCGCAGCCCCTGGACCTCGCGTTCGGTCTCGCGCCGCTCCAGCGCGCGCGTGATGCTCACCTTCAACCGGGCGGTGTCGAGCGGCTTCTCGATGAAGTCGTAGGCGCCCTCGCGGATCGCCTCCACCGCGGTGTCGATGGACCCGCGGCCGGTGAGGAAGATGCAGGGGCAGTCCGGCAGCTCCTCCCGCAACTGACGCAACAGCCACAGCCCGCTCGTCTCCGGCATCACCACGTCGGAGAGGACCACGTCGGGCCGGAACTCGAGGGCCTTCTTCAAGGCTTCGTGCCCGTCGACAGCGGTCTCCACCTTGTGCCCCCACGAGGTCAGCACCTCGGTGAGGGCCTCCAGGGTCGCCACCTCGTCATCGACGGCCAGAATTCGTGCAGCGCTCAACGTGTCACCTTTGTGGAAGAAGAATCGGGAAGACCATCTGGACCTCGGCGCCGCCGATCCGAAGCTCGGCGCCGATCTCGGCGGACAGCGCGGTGAGGGCGGCGCGCGCGTTCTCGAACGGCTCCACGCCCTCGGGGGCGCCGTCCTTGACCCAGAGCGTCGCGCGCGCCCCGTCGCGCTGGAGAATGACATCCAGCTCGCCTTCCGGCCCGGCGCGAACCACGCCGCGGAAGATCGCCTGGAGCACGAGGAACTTGAGCGTCGATGCGGGAGCGCCCACCTTGAGATCGGGTTCGACCATCTGGCGCACCTTGATCATTTGTCGGCGGCACTCGTGCCCCAGCACCACCAGCACCTGCCTGACCAGGTCCGACAGATCCGCGGGCACGCCCGGCGCGTCCGGCCGCGCGGCGAGGAACTCGGCGAACTGCTTCAGGATGGCGTCCACCCGGAAGATCTGTTCGCGCATCACCTTGAAGTTCTTCTCCTGCGAGGCCGGGATCTCGCCCAGCTCGCGGCGGACCTTCTCGGTGAGGACGTCGAGGTTGATCGAGAGCGCGTTCAACGGATTGCGGACGTCGTGCAGCAGGCTGTCCATCAGCCGCTGCGAAACCAGGTGGCGCGCGGCGCCCACGGCAGTCTGCACCCCAGGATCCGACACCGGCGCACCCGCTGCACCTGAATTGCCCAAGCGTGGCTCCTTCAAGGAGATGCCCCCAGCTTCACCCGCCGCCGCCCGGTTGGGGCCGATTTAGGGACGGCCTCCCTCCGGGTCAACCAGCCGGCCGATCTGCCTGGCTGGGAGGGGACCACGGCCGTTGGCCACCGGGCACGGGCGGCGGGACAACACCGGGTTGCACCGTTCGCTTCCGGGCGGATCGGTAAACGTTACCCGGTAGACTTTTCAGGGGGCGGCCGGTCCTCCGGAGTACCTCGAGCCGCCTCCGCGGCGGCGCGGGCAGCCTCACCCAGGGCGACGAGCTCGAGCCCCAGCCTGGACGCGTACTCGAAGATCCGCGGGTCCCGATAGAACTCGCCGAAGACGATCCGCTTGCAGCCGGCGTTGGCGATCAGTTTGAAGCACGGCCAGCACGGCGAGGCGGTCGTGTACATGGTGGCCCCGTCGATCGCGACGCCGTTCTTGGCGGCCTGGATGATGGCGTTGGCCTCGGCGTGCACGGTGGCCACGCAGTGCCCGTTCTCCATCATGTGGCCGACCTCGTCGCAGTGGGGCAGGCCGCGGATCGATCCGTTGTAGCCGGTGGAGAGGATCGTCCGGTCGCGCACCAGCACCGCGCCGACGTGCTTGCGATCGCAGGTCGCGCGGGTGGCCACCTGAACTGCGATGTCCATGAAGTACTGATCCCAGGAGCTGCGATGTGGCGCGGTCATCGGCGATCCTCCGAAGCGGCTGACTTCTCTCTGAATGGAAGCGGAGGTGTCAATCAAGGGAAGCGACGTTCCCGCGCCCCCGGTCCGCAGGCGCACCTGGCAGGCAGAAGAGGTGAGACAGCCACCGCCTTGCCTGTGGCACCCGGGATGCTTGGGGCCCCCTGGCCGGAGGCGAGCCATGCGGGTTTGGGAGATCGGTGCGGCGGCGGGGCTCACGGCGGCGGCGAGCGTGGGGCTGGTGGCCCTGAGCCTGCACAAGAGCGTCGCGGCAGGGCCGCTGTCGCGCGTGCCCGCCCAGCTGGTCCGGATGCAGGCGGTGCTGCGGGAGGTCGACGCGCCGCACGGGCTGCTCCGCGTGGGCGACCCGCTCCGGCCGATGGTGGTGCGGATCGGCGAGGACACGACCATCTTCGCCCGCGGACGGATCGGGACCGTGGGCGATCTGCGGATCGGCCAGTCGATCTGCGTGGCCTACTCTGCCGACGGCCGCCGGGACCGGCACGTCGACGCCGAGTGGATCGAACCCTGCGCGCGGTAGCGACATCGCGCGCGGCGGGACGAATCAGCGCGCGGCGCTGCGACGCGGGCCCAGCGCATGCGGGCGCGCCAGGTTCGCAAAGCCCTTGCGTTCGAGGAAGGTGCGGATCGTCGACACCGGCAGCGCGAAGGTCTCGCCCGGCAGCGGGAGCTCGAAGCTTTGCAGCTTCGCGGTGCGGTAGCCAGCGACGATCGCCAGAAGGTGCCCCGAGTCGCGCGCGTACACGCCGCCGCCGGAGGCGCCGTAGCCGACGTTCGCGTCGGTCTTGAGGATCGCCGGCGCGCCGGTCTTCGGATCCCGGTCGACGAAGGAGATCAACCCGCCCGAGAGCGAGATGGCGCTGCCGAACGGCGCGGACGCCACCAGCACCGGGTCGCCCGGGACGAGCTCCGCGTCGTCTGCCAAAGGCGCCGGTTCGAGGCTGATGCCCTCCACCTTCAGCAGCGCGAGATCCTCCTCGGAGGGATCGCCTGCCGCGACGAGCGCGGCGCCGAACTCCATCGGCTCGCTCCGGCCCTCGTCCCAGGGACGGTCCACCACCACCCGGACCTCGGGCGCCTTCATCCCGCGCGTGTCCAGGTTGTGCGCGCTGGTCAGCACATACGTGCCGCTGCCGCCCGCGCCGACCTCGCTGCCCACCACCACGCCGGACGCGGTCCGCTTGAGCTCCTTCCCGTCGTAGAGGAACAGCCGCACGTTGTGCGCGAGCAGGGCCTTCACGCGCTCGTGGCGGGCGGCGGAGGTATCCACGGAGGAAACGGGTGCCCGGGCAGGGGCTGCCGCGGGCGCGGTGGCCGGGGACACGGTGGCGCACGCGCCGAGCGCGAGGGTGACGGTCGCGGCGCAAAGAGCGGAGATCGGATGGAGCGCTTTCATGGCTCCGGGCCCAACCCATGAGCGGGCGACCTGTTCCCCGCGGTGTCGAGTGTGCTCGCTCGTCCGCACAGCTCGGCTGAAGTGGCCCACCCGTGCATCGCCCAGCCTCACGCGCAGCGAAGCGGCGCGGACCACGGCGATGAATCCCCTTCAGCGCATCTCCGCCCATTGTGGTGCGCCGCGCTGGACGGCAGAGAGGATGTGCTCGGGCGCCAGGCCCCGTTCCGTGGCCAGAGGCTGAAAACCTCGCCGGCGGGACCGGGGTGACCGAAGCCACGCGGGTGGAGGCCTTGCGCAAATCCCTCGACGTACCGCTTCTGATGAGCCCCCGATCGCCTGGGAGTGCCGGCGCGCGGACATCGTGCCGCTGGGCGAATACGCGCTCGAGAAGGTGGCGATCGCGACGCAGCAGCGCTTCGTGCCGGACTGAGCCCATCCCGGCGCAGGCGGCGGTGCCACGTTCCACGACTCGGAACGCAACGACGGCCCGGGGGCCACTTCCCCTACGCGTAGCGCTCCCGCACCAGGAAGAGGATGGCGTCCTTCGCGCAGTGCTCACAGTAGCCATAGCGCTGCTGCATCGTCTGCAGGGTCTGTTCGACCTGCGTCCGCTCCTTCGAGGTGAGCAGGTGGCGCTCGTCCGATAGGTAGCGGAGCACGTTCTCCGCGTTGCGCTTGAGGGTGCGCTTGCGCTCCTCGTAGAAGTGCGACCGCAGGCGCCGGAACACGTCCGGGAACACGCGCGGGTAATCGAGCGTGGGCGCGTCCGGGTTGTCCAGCCGGTGCGCGCCGATGGCGGTGATGAGGCCGCGCCGGAACTCGCCCGGGTCCTCCGACCTGGGCATGACGATCGACTCCATCTCCGCCATCAGGCTCTCGTCCGGGCGTTCGAATTCGCCGGTGACCCGGTTCCGCATCCGCTCGCCCTTGGTCCAGTGCGAGACGTGCTGGATGTAGCGCTCGAAGAGCTCCTCGTACTGGCGCTCGCTCACCAGGCCCATCGAGTCTCGCACCTCCCCGTCGACGCGCTCGGCGTACTCGCCCTGCACCGTCTGCACGAACTCCTCGTGCGCGTGGTAGCCGTCCACCACCTCCTGCTGGAGGAACTCGTAGACGCTCTTGTCGCGGCACAAGGCCTCCAGCTCCTCCAGCACCGCGAGCGGGTTGAGGCAGCGGTAGTTGGGGTTCTGCGCCGCGTTGAAGAGCGCGGTCTTGATCTCCCGCGCGGAGGCGCCGCTGCGGCCTTCGTAGTTCGGGTACGCGTCCGACTCGCCGTAGATCGTCTCGAGGTGCTTGCGCAGCTCCTTCACCTGCTGCGACCCCAGGCGATCCGGCGCCTTCCCCTCCTCGTACAGGTAGAGCTTCTCCAGCGGACGCAGCCCATCGACGATCTCGCGGATCTCGCCCTTGTAGCGGTCCGGGATCGGCTTCTTGAGGCGCGTGAGCACCGCCCACATCGCCGCGACCTCGGTGGCGTGCGGCGCCACGTGCTTGCCCACCGCGGTCGTGGTGATCTGCGCGTCGTAGATCTGCTGTTCGACCTTGTACCGGCGCAGGTACGGCACGCGCACCAGCTCGATGCGACCCTTGAAAGATGCGAAGTCGGGCAGCTCCTTGAACGCCGCCAGGTGCTTCTCGTTGGAGGAGGCGATCAACACCTCGTCGAGCTGCAGCACGAACAGCTCCAGCGGCACCTCGGCGGTCTCGGACGCACCGAGCAGGTACTTGAACGCCTCCAACGGCCGCTTGAGCAGATCCGAGTACTCCATGATCCCGCGGTTGGCGTTCACCAGCGGGCCGTGGGGATCGTAGAGGACGAGGTTCTGCAGCGGCGCCGGGAGCGTCATCTGGCGCGGGTCGGCGCTCACCTGGTGCACGCCGGCGTCGACGCTGATCTGCGGCTCCACCGTCACCGCCCCCACCTGGTAGCGGCGGGAGATGTAGAAGCGCTCCACCTGCACGTGCCGGAGCGCCTGCAGGTAGTCGCCGCCGTACGCGCTGAGCAGCCCCGTGTAGATCCGCCGGCACTTCCCGCACAGCTCTCCGCCGATGATGTAGTCGGAGAGCACGAAGTCCGCCTCGCCGTCCGACGCCTCGTCTTTCTTCGCGCCGCACGCCTGCTGCAGAAGCTTCAGCCGCTCCTCCTGGGGGATCAGAAAGAGCGGATGGTCCTTCATCGAGCAGCTGACCTTCTGCTCGATGTTCTCCGGCTCGAGGTGGGCGTACGTCTCCAGGTTGCCCGCGCCTGAGCGGTCGCCGCCGAAGCCGATGGATCCGCGCACCAGCTTCTCGGTGGGGAAGATCCAGTTCACGCGGTAGAGCGCGCCCTCCGGCTCGCGCGAGTAGACCTCGAGGGCGTGCTTGAGGGCGTTGACGAACGTGGACTTCGCCGACCCGTTGGGCCCGTGCAAAAGGATGAGCTTGTTGACCCGGCCGGCGCGGACGAAGTTGCCGAGCAGCCGGTAGACCGCGTTCTGCACCTCCTCCTGGCCGGCGACGCGGCCGTCGCGGTCGTGTTCGACGAGGTCGAAGAGCTTGAAGCGGCGCATCTTCCCGCCGGCGGGGTGCCGGACCTCCTCCACGCCGAAGTGGTCCATCACGTCGCGCAGGTACTGGGCGGACGAACGTGCCTGCCTGCGCGGATCCTGCAGGAAGAGGCCCAGGTACTCCTCGAAGGAGAGGATGTTCCGGTTCTTGATGAAGTCGGTCGAGACCGCCTCACCGACCACCTGCAGAAAGCGCCTGGCTTCCACGGGGATCTCCCTTGTGGTTAGGTCCCTTCGCCCACCATGTACTCGCCGCGCGGGAACTTTTCGACTGGCGCTGTGCTGCTCGTCTGCGTGGTGACGGTCGGACTGGGCGCGGTGTTGACCGCCTGCCCGCCCACGGGTGCGAAGCCGTGCGACACCGACGCCGACTGTCCGGATGGCCGCTGCCGGTTCGGCGCATGCGGGCCGATCTGCGAGGAGGACGGTGACTGCGGCGACCGGCAGGTCTGCCAGAACGGGGCCTGCGTCAGCGCGCCCGAGTGCGCCCAGAACGCCGACTGCGCGAGCGGCTTCGAGTGCCGCGAGGGACGCTGTGCGTGCACCGGCGACGACGCGTGCGCGTTGAACCAGGCCTGCGTCGACGGCCACTGCCAGACGCGCGCACGCTGCACCTCGGACGCATCGTGCCCGCCGGGTCAGCGCTGCGAGGTGACCCAGGGGCTGTGCATCCCGCCCTGTGCGTTTGCGACCGACTGCGCGCCGGGGTTGGACCCGCGGCTTGCCACGGCGCTGTACCAGTGCACGCAGGGCACCTGCTTCCGCCGCTGCATCAACGACGTGTCCTGCGGGGCCGCAGGGTTGATTTGCTCGGACGGGCTGTGCACGGCGGCGCAATGCCATACGCGCGCGGACTGCCCCGCCGGCCAGTACTGCACGAGCGCGACCTTCGGCCGCTGCGCCGCCTTCCAACCCTGCACGTCGACCTCGGAGTGCGGGCCCAACTTCGAGTGCCGCGCGTTCGATCCGCAGAGCTGCCCGCCCGGCTTCGACTGCACCCAGTCCATCTGCCAGGAGCTCCCGCGCTGCCTCGTGGACGACGACTGCCGCGCCGCTTTGCCGCTGCCGGGCGATCCGGGCGGAGTGGACCGCGTCGCGTACTGCGCCGAGGGACACTGTCAGCCGTCGAAGGCGTGCGCCGCCCGCGAGGACTGCCCGACGGGAATGGACTGCGTGGCGAAGGTGTGCGTCCCGGGCGGCTGCCGCGGCCACGTCGACTGCGCAAACGGACAGGCCTGCGTGGAGGGCGTCTGCAGGAGCGCGCCGGCGGCGATCGACGTGGCGGGCGCGAGGCTCACGCCGCTGGTGAGCCACGTTCCGGTGGGCGGCTCGGTGCAGCTCCACTTCGTCGCCTGGACGCTGGACGGCGCGAGCTTCCCGTCCGCGCAGGCCAGCTTCTCGGTGGTGGGCGACGACGGTCAGCCCTCGACCGCGGCGTCGGTGGATGCCACCGGGCGGGTCACCGGCGTTTCGGCCGGCAAAGTGACGATCCGCGCGGTCATCCTCGGGTCCGCGGTGCTGCCGATCTCCGCCACCGTGTACGTGCACGCGCCTCCGGCGACCGGCCGGAAAGTGGTGGTGATCGACGCGGCGACCCGCGAGCCGCTCGCGGGCACGCTCGTGCGCGGTTGCGACGGACCGATGTCGGCGGGCCCGTGCACCGCGCCGGTGGAGGTAATGACCGACGCCGTGGGCGAAGCGGCGTTCCCCGCGTTCTCCAAAGGCGACGGCTCGAGCGCCGCCACGTTCACGGTGGCCGCGGCGGATCGACGACCGGACGGGCTGCCACAGTACGAGCGCGTGTCGTTCGTCGACGTCCGGTCGGGGACGGTTCTCGTTCCTCTCGGGGCCAACCCGGTGCGCGCGGCGGCGGGCTTCAACGGCACCGTGTCCTTCACCCAGGTCCACTCCGACGGCGCGTACTGGGTCGGCTTCGGCACGCTGTCCGCGGGCGATCCCTCCGAGGCCGATCTCCGCTCGCTTCTGGGCGAGACGTTCTGGGTGGATCTGCCGGGCCTGCCCCAGAAGGCGCCCGTCCCCGGCAGCGTGGTCCTCTACACCTCGCCCGGGCTGGGAATCCCCAGCGAGGTGAAGGGCCGGTCGCTCGGGTTGGGACAACCCGGCCGGCGCACCGTGACCGCCTTCGCCGGGCGCACGTCGATCGAAGCGCTCATGAGCGTCCGCTCCACCGACTTTCTCGCGTGGGTCGGAGCGATGGACTACACCCTCTTGCCGTTCAACGCGATCGTCTCGCGCGCGGAGGTCCCGGACACCGTTGACGTGGACAACGACGGGCTGTGCTCCAACGCCGCGCAGTGTCCGCAGGGGCCCGAGCGCGTGCCCGACTACTTCAACTTCACCCCGCTCACCTTCACGCCGCACAAGGCGCAGCGCCTTCGGACCGAGGTCGTCCTCCCGGACCTGCCGCCGGAGTACGACACCGCGGTGGTCGCGGTGGTGAGCGTCGATTCCGAAGCGGGAGTCGCGCCGTTGGGCTTCGTTTCGCGCGCGGCAGGACCTCCCGATGCCAACAACCTCCGCCCGGTGGATCCGGTGGTGATGCGCTCGGGCGCGCCCCATGGCGGAGTCGAGATGGGCCAGCCGGGGGTGTGGGTGATGGGCGTGCAGGCCGCCTCGTTGACCCAGGCCGGCGGCGGCGTGGGCGGACGGATCCTCCGCGGCAACGCGTTGCCCACCCGCGCCGTGGTCGCCCCGCTGCTCCCCTCCGCGAACGGGTCGACGGTGACGCCGGGGACACGCACCTTCGCGCCGGCCCAGCCACAGTGGAACACGCTCGTCTCCGAGGGTGGGGAACTGGCCCGGGTGGATCTCTTCGGTGCGGATGTGCGCCACCGCATCTACTTCGAGGCGCAAGGGTCGCAGACCCTGGTGTCCCTGCCCGAAGCCCCCACCGGCGCGCCGGGGAACGACCCGGTGGCGGAGGCAGGCGCGCGGCTCGAGGTGACGGTGATCGATCTTCTGCCCGGGGTAACCAGCCAGGACGCGTTCGACTTGGGCGGAGCCGACCTTTCCGCGCCTGCGACGCTGATCGATGGCTATTCGCGGTGGCAGGGACAGTGACGTAAGGTGCGCCGCGAGAGCGGAGAGAGACAAAGCCGATGAACAAGGAACCCATCATCGGGATCGACCTCGGCACGACCAACTCGTGCGCGGCGATCGTCGAAGGCGATGGCCAGGTGAAGCTGATCCCCTACAAGGGCGGCGAGTACACCATCCCGTCGATCTTCGCGATCGACGACAAGGGCAACGAGCTCATCGGCCACGAGGCCAAGCGCCAGTGGCAGCTCAACCCGCGCAACACCGTCTACGGCGCGAAGCGGCTGATCGGGCGTTCGTACAAGTCGGACGTCGTGGAGACCATGCGCAAGATCGTGCAGTACCCGATCCGCGCCGGGTCGAAGAACGACGTCGTGCTCGACGTGGCGAAGAAGGAGTTCACGCTCCAGGAGATCAGCGCGCGGATCCTCAACAAGATTCGGGACGTGGCCTCCAACTACCTGCGCGTGCCGGTGCGCCGCGCGGTGGTCACCGTCCCCGCCTACTTCACCGACCGCCAGCGCCAGTCGGTCAAGGATGCGGGGAAGCTGATCGACCTCGAGGTGGTGCGGATCATCAACGAGCCCACCGCCGCGTCGCTGGCCTACGGCATCCGCTCGCTGGCGGAGAACGCGCACGTCCACGAGAAGGTGGTCGTCTACGACCTCGGCGGCGGCACCTTCGACGTGTCGATCATCGAGATCCGCGATCGCGTGTTCGAGGTGAAGGCCACCGGGGGCGACATCTTCCTCGGCGGGATCGACTTCGACAACGCGATGATCCGCTACGTGCTCGAGGACTTCCGGGCGAAGCACGGCGTGGACCTCTCGACCGACCCGGTGGCGATGCAGCGGATCAAGGATCTCGCCGAACGCACCAAGATCGACCTCTCCTCGCGCGAGGAGGTGCCCTTCAACATCCCCTTCATCACGATGACGGCGCAGGGCCAGCCGCTGAACATCGAGATGAAGTTCACCCGAAAGCAGCTGGAGCAGCTCACCGCGCCGTTCATCGATCGCACGCTGCAGATGGTGGCGCGGGTGCTGGTGGACTCGGGGCTGTCCACCCGGGACATCGACGAGGTGCTGCTGGTGGGCGGACAGACCCGCATGCCGGTGGTGCAGGAGCGACTCACCAAATTCTTCGGCAAACCGCCGTCCAAGGGCGTCCACCCGGACGAGGCGGTGGCGATCGGCGCGGCGCTGTACGCGCACTCGCTGCAGGACGACACCAATCTCCGGATCCAGCTGCTCGACGTGATCCCAATGGCGATCGGCCTGGAGAAGGCCGGCGGCGCGTTCCACGTGGTCTTCCCGCGCAACGCGCCCATCCCCAACGCCAAGCAGCTCCTCGGCACCACCAGCTTCGACAACCAGACCGAGCTGTCGATGCGCATCTACCAGGGCGACGGCGAGTACGTGTCCCAGAACGAGCTGTTGGGCGACTTCAACTTCTCCGGGATCCGCCCCGACCGCGCCGGGCAGGTGCAGGTGGAGATCACCTTCGACGTGAACGTGGAAGGCATCCTCACGATGCGCGCGCGCGATCCCCAGACCGGCCGGGAGATGAAGACCACCGTTCGGGTCACCCAGAGCTGATCGCATTCCGTGCAGACTGCGCCCTCCTCTTCCGCCCACGTCGACGTGAGCGTCACCATCCCGGCGTGGAACGAAGGCGGACGCCTGCCCACGTTCCTCGCGCAGATCGCCGCCACGGCGCTTCAGGTCCGCGCCCCGGTGATGGAGGTGATCGTCTCCGACGACGGGAGCCGCAACGACTCGGCAGAGGCCGAAGGCGCGGCGGTGGAGGCTGCGCAGGAACGGATGGTGGCCGCCCGTGCTCCGCACCGCTTCCGCTTCGTGCGCGCGGAGCAGAACGCCGGCAAGGGCGCGGCGATCCGCCGCGGGTGGGCCCACGCCGCGCCCGAGGCGCGCTGGCTGGGCTTCGTCGACGCGGACGGCGCGATCTCCGCCGGCGAGTTGTTCCGGACCGCGGGGATGCTGGATGAGCTGGGGGCGGACTTGGTGGCCGGCTCGCGCGTGAAGATGGCGGGCCGCACCATCGAGCGGAAGCTCTTCCGGCACGTGCAGGGCCGCGTCTTCGCCACCCTGGTGGAGCAGATGTTCGCGCTGGGGTTCTACGACACGCAGTGCGGGCTCAAGTACTGCCGCGCCGAGCTGTTGCGTCCGTTGATTCCCCGGCTGCAGGAGCAGCACTGGCTTTTGGACATCGAGCTTCTGGCGCACATGAAGCAGGCCGGCGCGCGGATGGTGGAAGTGCCGATCGACTGGGTGGACAACGCCGACTCCCGCGTCCGCTTCGGAATCGACGCAGTGCGGATGCTCGCCGGGCTGAGGCGGATCAAATCGCGGCTCTGATCGCCGGACCTCGTCCCCGATGGCCTCGCCCGCTGTTGGGGAGAGCGTGCGTACGGCCCGAACCAGGTCCGCACGACCGGCGCGTGCGGGACGGTCTTTCGCGACGACCGCCATCTGACCGCCGCTGCGCACGCACCGCGCCCCGGACCACCCGTCCTCCGGTCGGACCCGGCAGAACCATCGCTCCCGGACGCAGCCTTTGAGTCGCACGCCGGCCGGTTGCTGCGCCACGTCCGCCGATGGGCACCCCTTGGCGAAGGAGGAAGCGGATCATGCGCATCACCAGGTGGGGACACGCGGGGCTGGCTGCCGCGGTGGCGTTCGTGCTGTGCGGCGCGCCGGTCTGGGCGCGGGGAGATCGTCCCCGCACGCCCGCGGAACGGGACATCATGGAGCGGCCGCTCTCGCTGAAGGTGGGCGGCGGCTTCGAGAGCCAGAGCGGCGACCTCGCCGAGAAGCTGCGCACCGGACCCATGTGGAGCGCGTCGATCTCCGGCCAGGCGCTGCCGTGGCTGGGCGCGGAGGCGACCTACACCGGGTCCACGCACGAAGTGGACAGGCGGCTGCTCGGCACGACCGGCGGAGCGGTGAACGGCGCGGACTTCGTCCACAACGGCGCGTCGGTGGCGGCCACGGTGAACCTGCCCTCACGGATCATCCAGCCCTATGGTCTCGCGGGGATCGGGTTCGACCGGTACAACTTCCGCGGTGCCAACGGTCCCGCCTTCCGCGACGACACCGCCGGACGCGTGCCGCTGGGCGCCGGCCTGCGGAGCTCGATGGGCGCGCTCACCGCGGACCTGCGCTTCAACTACAACATCCTCTTCAGCCAGAACTTCGCGCGGAGCACCGTCGTCAACGACGGACCGGGCGGGACGTACGACGTCGGCCTCAACGTGGGCGCGCGGTTCTAGGCGGTCTTCTTCTCCTTCTCGAAGACCAGCTGCGGCGCGTCGTGCTTGAGGATCACCGCCTCGGTGATCCGGCACTCCTTGATGCCTTCCTTGTACGGCACGTCGTACATGATCTCGAGCATCGCGTCCTCCATGATGGCCCGGAGTCCGCGCGCCCCCGCGTTGCGCCGCATCGCCTCGCGCGCGATCGCTCGCAGCGCCTCGCGGGTGAAGGTGAGCTTGACCTTCTCGAGCTCGAACAGCTTCTGATACTGCTTCACCAGCGCGTTCTTCGGCGTGGTGAGGATGGTGACCAGGTCGTCCTCGCGCAGGTCGTTGAGCGTGGCCACCACCGGCAGGCGCCCGACGAACTCGGGGATCATCCCGAACTTCATCAGGTCCTCGGGCTCGATCAGCCGGAGCAGTTCGCCCACCGAGCGATCGTCCCGGTGGGCGAGCTTCGCGCCGAACCCGAGGCCCTTCTCGCCCACCCGCCGCTTGATGATCTGCTCGATGCCGTGGAAGGCGCCGCCGCAGATGAACAGCACGTTGGTGGTGTCGACCTGCACGTACTCCTGCTGGTTGTACTTCTTGCCGCCGCGCGGGGTGACGTTGGCGCGCGTGCCCTCGATGATCTTGAGCAGCGCCTGCTGCACGCCCTCGCCGCCCACGTCGCGGGTGGCCGAAGGGGTGTCGCCCTTGCGCGCGATCTTGTCGATCTCGTCGATGTAGACGATCCCACGGGCCGCCTTCTCCACGTCGTAGTCCGCGTTGTGGAGCAGGTTCTGGATGATGTTCTCGACGTCCTCGCCCACGTATCCGGCCTCGGTGAGCGAGGTCGCGTCGGCGATGGTGAACGGGACGTTGAGGAACCGCGCGAGGGACTGCGCGAGCAGCGTCTTGCCCGACCCGGTGGGGCCGAGCAGCAGGATGTTCGACTTCTGCAGCTCGACGTCTTCTCCGCCCTGCGGCTTCATCCCGGGGCGCGGACGGGCAGCGGGCTTCTTCTGGTAGATGCGCTTGTAGTGGTTGTAGACCGCGACCGCGAGGACCTTCTTGGCGGCGTCCTGACCGATCACGTAGTCGTCGAGGAACGCCTTGATCTCCGCAGGCGTGGGCAGAGAGACCTGGGGCTTGCCGTCTTCGCGCTCGCTCTCCTCGGCGATGATGTCGTTGCAGAGCTTGATGCACTCATCGCAGATGTAGACGGTGGGGCCAGCGATCAGCTTGCGGACCTCCCGCTGCGACTTGCCGCAGAACGAGCAGGAGAGATTGACGTGATGCTCCTTCTTCACTGCGCTGCCTCCAGACTCCCGCCCGGACACCCGAGCTGACGCAACCTTAATACAGCCCCACCTGCCCCTGAATTCGCGCGCGGGTCACACCGGCCACGGCCCCCTCGAAAAATATAGGCGGCACGCCTGGCCGCCGGAAGTGCCACCCGGCGACACTTCCACACTCGCTTCCGCGCACCTAACGATTGTCGAGTTGCGATGCCACCTCCTCGACATCCTCCGCGAGCGCCAGAGCGCGTTCGACGATCGCCGGGGGCATCTTCCGGCACGCCTTGAGGTCGGCTGCCAGCTTCCTCGCAGCGAGCGCGAGGCGGCGCACCACCACCGCGTCCGCGGGCGGCTCCGGCGGAGGCCTGGGGAAGCGCTGCGCGATCTCCCGGCGCAGCTCGGAGGTGGGCTTGTCGGGATTCCAGATGGCCTCCCGGATGTTCCGATACTCTTCGGCGCTCAGCTGCCCGCGCTCCTCTGCGCCGGCGAGCACCTCCACCACCTCGAACGCCGGCGCGAGCTCGACGATGTTGTCGTTGGCCACCGCCGCGGGCTCATGGCGGTGCAGAAAACCGAAGCTGCGCAGAAGCTTGTCCGCGGTCGCCTTGCGGATGTGCAGCTCCTTCGCGCAGTACTGCTCGAAGGTGTCGTAGCCCCATTCCCGGTAGCTGCCTTCGTCGAGCACCTGCTTGAGCAGACGGCCCAGCTCCACCCAGCTGGACTTGAACCTGCGGGCGGCGGAAAGCACGGTGTGGCGGAACGTCCCGGGCGGGACCTCCTTCAGCTTCTCGGCGATCGCGGAGACGCTCATGGGCGGCGGAACCTAGCGCAGGGGGTGACGCCGACGAACTGCGAACTGCGACTTCGGTCTGCCGTCTGCAGCGGGCGTCTTCGGTCCGGGCGCTACTTTCGGGCTCCGATGTTGAAGCTCAGGCTCACCGAGGCGCCGCTGGTGGCGTTCGCCGGGAACGGCCACTTCTGCAGTTCGTGCAGGAGGCAGTCGTAGAGCGGCCCGGACTTGAAGCGCGGGTTGTCGATCCAGAGCTTCGACACCCGGCCGGTGTTGCCGATCACGAACTCCAGCGGGATCCGCTCGGCGAGCCCGGGCGTGCGCTTCGCCTCGGCCATGAAGCACGGGTACAGCGACTTCTGCCGCGCGGCGACGACTGCGTTGATTGCCCCCTGGTCGATCTGTCCCAGTTGCAGGCCGTCCGGATCGTCGCTGGCGCTGGTCAGCTTCGATTGCCGCGCGGCCGCGGCCGCCACCGTCCGGGCCGACTTGTCCTGCACGGGCCGCGCGGTGGTGTTCGAGGCGCCCGCCTTCGGCGCGCGGACCGGCGTCCGCGACAGGCCCGGATATTCGATCAGCTCTTCGGACGTGGGCGCGCGCGCCAGGGTGATCTGCGGCGGGTCCACGGTGATCGCGAACGCGGCCTCATCCGGATCGGTGAAGGTCCCGTGGACGGCGAGGTAGCGGGCCAGCGCCGCCGAGCCCGCCGCCAGAGCGAGCGCCACGACGCCGATCACCGCCAGAAGGATGTTGCGCCGCCTCGCCCGCTGCGCCCGCTCCTGTGCAGCGGCGAGATCGACCCGGCGCCGGGCTTCGGCCCGGGCGTAGTGGACCTTGAAGGCGTCCACCTCGGCGAGCCGCTTGAACTGCGAGCTGCCCATCGGCGCGATCTCGGTGCGCCCGTCGACCTGGCCGGCGTTGAGCAACTCCACCAACCGGCTCCCCGGAACCGGCCCGAGCACGAGCCCCTCCTGGCGAAACAGCCACTCTCCACCTGTGGATCCGAGATCGACACCGAGGTTTTTTCCGGAAACCATGGCCCGCACCCATCTTAGGGTAAGCGGCCTCTGGCGAGGTTGGCCTTCGTGTCGGAACGCTTCGCAGCGTGGGTCTGGTACCGCGGTGACGCCTTCGCCGGCTTTCAACGCCAGCCACAAGAGCGCACGGTGCAGGAGGTGCTGGAGGCGGCCTGTCTCGCCGCGGGCGCGGGCGAGGTCACGGTGATGCCTGCAGGCCGGACGGATCGCGGCGTCTCGGCGAGGATGCAGGTCGTCAGCTTCAGGCTTCGGGGGTCTGTGGATGGGGCGGCGATCCGCTCGCGTGTCGAGGCGGAGCTGAAGGCGCTGCAGGGGGCGATCGGCTTCGCCGAAGACTGGGTAAGGCCGGCTCCGTCCTTCCACGCTCAATGGAGCGCGACGTCGCGGGAGTATCGCTACCGGATCGCGCTGGGCGCAGCCGCTCCACCGGATGCGTGGGCCCCCTTCGTGTGGCGGCCCGGGAAGGACGCGCGCATCGGCACCGGGTCACTGGATCCGGCGCGCCTCGAAGAGGTGCTCGCGCTCGCAGAAGGCACGCACGACTTCCATGCGTTCCACGAGAGGTCGTCGGTCCGCAAACCGCGCCGGCTGGAGCGCGCCGCGCTCGTCGAGCTGGGCGAGGGTGTGTTCGAGCTCGTCCTGCGCGGCGACTCGTTCGGCCGGCACCAGGTCCGCTACCTCGTGGGAGCGGTGTGCCTGGTGGCCGCGGGGAGGCTGAGCGTCGAAGCGTTCTCGCGCGCGCTGTTCGAGACCGAACCCATCGCGGGGCTGCGCGCGCCGCCGGAGCCGCTCGTCCTCTGGGAGGTGCACTACCCTCCCGGGATCGATCCGTTCGGCGCAGCGGAGCGCCGCCGCGCCCGGGGCCTGCCGGCCACCCCGCCCTTCCGCTACTGATTCAGCGTGTCTTCGTACTTCTCGAGCAGATCGCCGATCGCCTCGCGCAGGTACTCGCTCTGGCGGATCCGAGTCTCCCGCGAGAGCTCCTTGAGCGCATCCAGCCGGTCGCGCTGAAGGCGGAAGACGATCGAGGTGAGGCGGGGCGTGTCAGACATGTGCGATTCCTCCTACAGGCGCGCACAGCTTCACACAGGCCTGCTGCTCGTCAAAAAAATGCGCCTACTCGAGGAGGTAGCTGCGGAGCTGGATCCCGACGAGCAGCTCGGCGTCGAACCGGAGCCCGTTGCCGAATCCGATCTGTGAGGCGAGGCCCGTGTACGTGCCGATCAAAGGAGACAGCTCGTACTGCACGCCCATCCCCACGCGGGCCCCTGCGGTGATTCTGGGGGTGAAGTGCGCCTGCAGTCCGAGATCGAAGAACGTCTTGAAGCGATCTTCGCCGAAGTACCCGCGGTACCCGCAGGCGAACGAGGTGTCCACCCGGGCGCCGAGCAGCGAGACACGCCCGAACGCCATGAGCTCGTTCCCGTCGTAGCCGATCGCATACGTGGCGCCGACGTCGATCGGTATGCGCAGCCCGATGTCCGTCTGCGAGTCGAACGCCACGCCCTCCTTCCACTCGAGGCCGCCCCCGAGCAGAAGCCCCACCGCACCGCGGTGATCGAACCGCTCGGCGGCGGCGGGACTACCGGCCAGCAACGCGGCGACGAACGCGCCGAGCGCAACGCTCCGCAGCGCGCGCGGATTCGTGCGCCGGCGCGATCGGGCCTGCGGCCATTTCGCGCGCGCCAGCCTCCCGGGCTGAAGCTCACCCGGCGCGGTGGCGGACCCGGCAAAGGTCGCATCGTTCGACGCCGGAATGAGGCGTACGCCTATTTGCGCCGGAGGCGACGCCGCCGCCACAGCCACCCCGCGCTCGCCAGCACCGACCATAGGCCGAACAGCTCACCGCCGGCGCTCGAGCACCCGACCGCCTCCGCATCGGCGCCGCCGGCCGCGCTCGCGCCGGATTCAAGATCCGCGCGGGACACCGTCGCCGGCGCGCGGTACATCGCCCGGCCTACGTTGCCCGCCTCGTCCTTCACCAGCACCTCCACGCCGCCGCGCGCTTCGACCGCCGCCAGGTCGATCACCCGCGCAGGTCCGAACGCCGAGGGCTCGGGTTCGTCGGCGATCCGGTAGGCGTACGTCAGATCCGCGGGGCGGCTCACGGTGTCGTGCGCCGTGACCTCGAGCACGCCGCGTGCGCGGTCCGCCTTCAGCGAGATCTCCGGCGCGTCCCAGTCGACGGTGAACGCCACCTCGACCGGATCCGAGATCCCATAGGGGTGCTCGGCGAGGCGCGACCGCACCTCGATGATGTGCTTGCCCTGAAGGAGGAAACGCGGGTGCGTGACCTCGAGCTGGCCGTCGGCGTTCGGCGCGAGGAAGGTCGTCCACAGCCCGCCATCCACGCGGTAGGCGAACTCGGCCGTGCCCTCGCCGCCCACGGCGGAGACGTCGAGCACCGCCACCGGCCACTGTAGCGGCCTACCGCGCAGCCGCATCTCGGAAGCGGGCGGGATGCGCGAGCGCGCGAGCGAGGCGATCGTCTGCGGCGCGGCGACCGCGCACTGGGCGTTGACCGGCATCAGCTCCGCATAGATGCCGAGGTGGTTGTAGGCCTCGGTGCCCGGGATCTGCGAGATGCCTTTGGTGGCGTCCACCTTGAGCTTGAACGCGCCGAGCTCGGGCAGCTGAAACGGCTTGAGCGCGCCCGCCAGCGCCGGTTCGGCCAGGCCGATCACCGCCGGGATCAGATCCGCGAGGACCTTCGGATCCTCGGCGAGGATCTCCGAGTTCGCGGTCCGGATGTTGGTGATGAGCTGCTGCAGATCGCCCAGGGCGGGCGTCACCGACGAGCAGTTCTCGAAGATCAGCGACAAGGGCAGCGAGATGTCCGCGGTGAGCGAGAACAGCCGCACGTACCGGTCATCGAGCATCGCGTAGAAGTCGATGGTGAGGTCCGGCATGTCGAGGCGGATGAGCGGCTTCACCGGCTTCTTCGTCACCGGGTCGAAGGTCCCTTCGCCAATAGCCACCTGCGGCGCCTTGCCCGGACGCAAGGCGATCATCATCGGCGCGTCCTTGCCGTCGCGCGTGGTCAGCTTCCCGAGCGAGGGCAGGAACGTCTTGAACAGGCCCGCGTTGAGCAACCCGACCGTCGCCGAGCTCAGCTGGATGCACATCGTCCCCGACTGGTGCGCGTGGTAAGTCGCGAGATCCAGGAACGACTTCGAGATGCCGAGCCCGACGTGGTACGGCATCGGGTTGCCCTCGTTATCCAGCGGCGCCTCGGCGTCGAAGTCCGGCACCGGCGCGGGAGCGATCTGCGGCGGCGGCAGGGCGGGCACGCAGTCCGCAACCTCGATCGACGTCAGCCCGGCGCGGGTGCCGAGGTTGATGCCCTGATCGACCGAAACGCTGGATCCCGCAGCCACGGACACATCCATCAGCGCGTCCTCCGGGATCCCGAACCCGGAGAGCATCAGACCCGGCGCAAGCCGCCCTTCGACGCCCAGGAACCGGGGCACGCACCGGCTGGTCGAGTCGTCCACGCAGACGCCGTTCTGGCAGGAGCTGGTGGCGTTGCCGACGGTCGGGCACGCGGGGAGTCCGGACCCGCAGGCCTGGCAGGACTGACCTTCGATGGCCTCGCGGATCGTGTCCTGAAGCATCGGGGAGATCATGTCGAGGATGAACCCCTTGATCGGCCCCCAGTCGCCGACGTCGATGACGGCAGAGCAGGCGTAGCAGCTGCAGAAAGTGCAGCCGCATTCGTCATCGAGACCGAGATCGTCCGAGTCGATGCAGGGAGCGGAGCCGCAGATCTCGGTCCCCCGGATCGGCGTCACGACCTGGAACGCGAGGAGCTTGTCCCATCGGGTGTCGATGGTGAACTTCACCTCGGCGGTGAGGTCGTTCTGCGAGGGGCTGGATCGCTTCGAGTCGAACTCGACGCTCCCCTTGATGCAGCCCTTGGACAGATAGATCTTGCCCGTGTCGATCTCGACCTGGAGCGACGCCTCGATCTTGTCCGGCGGCGAAGGCTGAAGGTCGAACCCCGTGATCTTCACGTTCACGTTGGCCGGACGATCCTTGCTGTCGCACTGGCCGTCCATCCGGCCCGAACCGGAGGCGTCGCCCTGGTCCGCGATGTAGACGTCGCCGATCACGCTCACGTTCTGCTTCATGCAGGAGATCGGCAGGTTGAGCTGCGCCCCCGGCGCGAACGTCTCGAGCAGATCCCGCCAGTGCGCGTTCAGGTAGTTGATCCCGTTCGGCGACAGCCGGATGTTGACCGCGTTGTCGGTCTTCGGGCCGTCGTAGCGGCCGCCGGGGATCGGCGAGAGCGCGGAGCAACCGCCCGCGCCTCCGCTGCACGCGAGACTGACTGTGACCGCGACCGCCGCGAGAACGACGAGCGGCCGGCGAACGATGAGGATGGGTCGCCGCATCTGGTTGTGCCTCCAACGGCCGGGGTACCGCAGGGGTACAGCAGGGTCGTGATTGTACGGAGCGCAAGCGAGCGAACGCAAAGACGATCCGCGCCGTGCTCCGGCGCATCTCGCGTTGCGGAAACTCGGGTTCAGGAGGCGACGACCGGAAGCGCCACGGCGCCCTCCGGCTTCGACACGACGCCGGCGGCTTCGTTCAGGCGCCCGGAGCGGAAGGGTTCCAGATCCAGCACCACGAACTTGAACCCCTGCGCCTTGACGGCGTTCAGCGCGGCCTCGCGGAACTGCGCGTCGTGGAACTTCGGAAACTCCTCGGCGCTCACCTCGATCCGGGCGATCTCCTCGTGGAAGCGGACCCGGAAGATCTTCAGCCCGAGGCGCCGCAGCGCCGCCTCCGCCCCGCCGATCTGCCTCAGGCGCTCCACCGTCACCGCGGTCCCGTAGGGGATCCGCGAAGCGAGGCACGGCATGGCGGGCTTGTTCCAGGTGGGCAGCCCGAGGCGATACGACCAGGCGCGGACCTCGTCCTTGGTGAGCTGCGCATCGGCCAGCGGCGAGTAGATCTCCCTCTCGCGCGCGGCCTTCTGCCCGGGGCGGTGGTCCTTGCGATCGTCCGCGTTGAAGCCGTCCATCACCACCGCCAGCCCGAGCTCGGCGCGCTTCTGTTCGCAGATCGCGTACAGCTCGGACTTGCAGAAGTAGCAGCGGTTGGTGGGGTTCTGCGCGTAGCGGGGATCGTCCAGCTCCTTCGAGTCGATCTGAAGGTGCCGCGCCCCCCACAGCTTCGCCAGACGCGCGGCCTCGGCCTTCTCCGCCGGCGCCACCGAGGCGGAGATCGCGGTCAGCGCGACGGCCCGGTCGCCCAGCTCCTCGAGCGCCAGCTTGAGCACCAGGGCGGAGTCCACGCCGCCGGAGAACGCCACCAGCGCCGAACCTTTCGCCCGTATGGCAGCGCGCGCGGCGGCGAGCCGATCCTTCGACTGTTCACACAGCGCTTCGATCCGGTCGGGCGTCAACATAAGCAAAACCCGCTCTACCGGATGCTTCGGCAGAGCGGGTCGGAAATCTTCGCACGGATGGGATTAGCGCTTGCGCTTGCTCGCCGCAGCCTTCTTCGGCTTGGCGACGCGGGCCGCGCGGGCGGCCGGGCGGGCGCGCTCGCCCTTGGTGCGTGCCTTCTTCACCGGGTTCGCCTTCATCTTCTTGCCGGTGATGATCTTCAGCTCCTCGGGCGTGACGTGGCCCAGGTCGAGCAGCGCCTGGAAGATCTTCAGCGCGCCCTCCTCCACGGTCTCGGTGTCCGAGTGGATGGTGACCTCGGCGGAGGTGGGCGGCTCGTAGGGTTCGGTGATGCCGATGAAGTTGGGGATCTCGCCCGCGAGCGCCTTCTTGTACTTCCCGGTGGTGTCGCGCTGGATCAGCTTCTCGGTGGGGCAGTCGACGTACACCTCGATGAAGCGGCCGATCAGCTTGCGGATCTCGTCACGCGAGGACTTGTAGGGACTGATCGCCGCAACGAGCACGGCGGTGTTGTTGCGCGACAGCAGGCTGGCAACAAAGCCGAGCCGCCGGACCATGGTGATCCGCTCTTCCTTGGTATCTCCCAGGCCGTCCCACAGAACCTCGCCCACGTCCTCCTCGTCGAGGATCTCGACGGGCCGCCCGATCTGCCGCAGGCGCGCCGCGACGTAGTTGGCGAGGGTGGTCTTTCCGGTGCCGGACATGCCGGTCAGCCACAACGTGAATCCGTTCATGGACGCCATCTCGAAACCTGGCCCCTTTGTGTCGTGCTGTCCCCGAAGGTGGGGAAAGTCGCGGCCTTATATTCCATTGAGCGGTTCTTGCCAAACCATGCGTACTTGTACCGCAGTCTACCCACCCGTGGGGCAAGTGGGCGTCCTTTATGAGGATTCCGTCTCTTCCCGGAGCAGCAGAGCCAGCTCTTCGGCTTCGAATCGTCCGGCCACCCACCTGAAAATCTTTGCAGCTGTGGTCCGACCTTTGTCGACAGCGACGACGAGGTAGGCGACGCCCGGATACAAGGGTTCGCCACCGGGGGCGGCCATCGCCTCGTCTTCGGCCGAGAAGTACGCGCCGACGTCCGCGTGCGAATGGAAGATGCAGGTCAGCGTCTCCCCGCGCGCCTCGGCTTCCCGGCTCACGCGGAGGTGCTCCCGCCCGTCGAAGGTGTACGCGGTGCGCGCGGTGCGCGGGTACGTCTGTGGATCGACCGCGTGATACCGATCATAGGCGTTCTGCATCGGCTGGACGCGCAGGGTGCCGTCCGCCCCGCGGAACACCAGCCCGCAGCCTTCGTTGGGATAAGCCGCTTCGAGGTGTCTGAGGATCGGCGAGAGATCCTCGGGGAGCTCGGGAATCACCAGTCGTGCTCCTTTTCCCAGCGCATCGGTTCGAGGTAGCGGTCGGCGCGATCCGGGAACACGGTGACAATCACGCCTTCACGTCCCTGCTTCACAAGCTCCTCGCCCACGCGGAGCGCGCCGACCATCGCGGCGCCGCCGGAGTGACCGACCAGAAGGCCCTCCTCGCGCGCCAGCCGCTCGGCGAAGTCCCACGCGTCGTCCGTCGCGACCTGGAGCGTCCCGTCCAGCCGCGCCGGGTCGTAGATTCCGGGCACGAGCGACGTGGCGAGGTGCTTGAGCCCCTCCAATCCGTGCATGGGCTCGAGCGGCTCGACGGCGAGGACCTGGATCCGCGGATCGAATTCCTTGAGCCGCCGACCGGTGCCCATCACCGTCCCCGAGGTGCCGATCCCCGCGACGAAATGGGTGATGCGCCCTTCGGTCTGCCGCCAGATCTCCGGCGCGGTGGTCAGGTAATGCGCCTTCGGGTTGGAGGGGTTGGAGTACTGGTCCGGGTAGAACCAGCGGTCGGGCGACTTTGCCACCAGCTCGCGCACGTGGCGGATCGCGCCGTCCGAGCCCTCCATCGGATCCGAGAAGATGAGCTCCGCGCCGAACGCGCGGGTGATCTGCTTGCGCGCGACGCTCACGTTGGACGGCATCACCAGCGCTACGCGGATCCCCAACGCAGCGCCGATCCAGGCGTACGCGACGCCGGTGTTCCCGCTGGTGGAGTCGATGAGCGTCCTTCGGCGATCCAGCCGCCCTTCGGCCTCGGCGTCGAGGATCATCTGCAGCGCGGCGCGATCCTTCACGCTGCCGCCGGGGTTGAAGAACTCGAGCTTGGCCCAGATCTCCACGCCCGGCAGGTGCGCGGCGAGCCGGCGGATCCGCACCAGCGGCGTGTTCCCGACGAGCTTCGCCACCGACTCCACCGAGGCCGCCCCGTGGCGGAACGTGATCATCGATGGGCCTCGCAACGCAGCGCCGGGAGCGACTGAAGACTGCCGTCCGCGGCGACCTCGATCCGGCGCAACTCGCGCTCCAGCCCGAGCACGATGCGCTGATGCGCCAGCGCCGCCAGCGCGCCGATCAGATCGACCGGAGGCGGCAGACCGCTGGACTGACTCGTTGCTGCGCCATCGTCCCGCGCCGGAGGCGACCGGAGCGCGGACACGTTCTTCAGCACGCACGAAGTGCACGACTGCGCCGGCGCGGCGACAAGGCCGCCATCGGCGATCACCACCACCGTCTCGTCCAATTGCGCCGTGTCGGGGAGCGGCACGTCGGGGCTCTGGAAACGCGCATCCGGGATCGCCCCCATCTCGCCTGAAAGAGGCCGGTGCGGCGCGATCGGAAACCCGCGCACAGGCGCCAGCGCTTCGACGGACGATCCGCCCGCAGCCGAGTACGCGCACGCAGTCGCGATCGCCTCGCCCGCGCCGGTCACACGGACCCTCGCGGAGACCAACGCCTCCTGCCCTCTGCCGCCCACCGCGCGCAATAGGATCTGCCGCGAGAAGCGGACGATCTGGGACTCGTCGAGCGGCATCCGGCACCCGGTTCAGCGGCCGCCGGCGATCGCCGGGATGATGCTGATCCGATCGTTGTCCGAGACCGGCGTGGCCAGCTCCTGAAGGAAGCGGATGTCCTCGTCGTTGTGGAACACGTTCACGTACCGGCGCACCGCACCCTTCTCGTCGAACAGGCGGGCGCCGATGCCGGGGTAGGCCTTGTCCAGGTTCTGCAGCACCTCGCCGACGGTGCTGCCCGGCGCGGTGACCTCGTCCTTGTTCTGGGTGTAGCTCCGCAGGGGGGTGGGGATTCGAATCGTCGCCATGGGTTTTCAGCTCTCCGTGCTCTTTCGCAACAACAGCCGCCAGCTTCCATCCGGCCGCGGCTCCAATGAAACGACCTCGTGACCTTCCTCGCGCGCGTTCCGCGGGACGTTGCGCAGCGGTTCGTCGCCGCGCAGCAGGACCTCCAGGAGCGCGCCCGGCGCGATCGCCTCCAGCTTGAGCTTCGTCCGGACGTACGTCATCGGACACGACTCGCCGGTGATGTCCACGGTGGCCTCGGGCGTCAGCGGCGGCACGATGCGCTCCTCGGTTCTAAATCGAAGGGAACGGGCGGCGTTGCGCCGTCCGCGCAGGCGGTGCAGTCGGGCGCGCGGCGGACCTTTCGGCAGCGCGGCAGGAGGCGGGCCCCGTCGAACGTGTGCAGAAACCCGGCGACCGCTCCGGCCCCAAAGGCGAGCTGGCGCAGCCCGAGCTCGGCCTGCAGCGCCCCCACCACGCCGGCCATCGAGCCGAGCACGCCTGCCTGCGCGCACGTGGGGACCTCGTCGGGCGACGGTGGCGTCTCGAATAGACAGCGCAGACACGGTCCGCCCGGGGCGATCACCATCGCCTGCCCCTGCATCTGCAGCACCCCGCCATAGACCAGCGGCACGCGCGTCCGGACCGCTGCGTCGGAGAGCAGGAACTTCACGCCGATCCCGTCGGTCCCGTCGATCACCAGATCGTGCCGGGCGAACAGCGCGTCGACGTTGGCCGCCCCCACCTCCACCTGTTCCGCGCAGACCTCGAGATGCGGAAACGCGACGCGCAGCTTCTCCGAGGCGGAGACGACCTTCGGGCGCCCCACGTCCGCGTCGGTGTGCCAGAGCTGGCGGTGCAGGTTGGTGACGTCCACCACGTCCGGGTCGACGATGGTGAGTGAGCCGATGCCGGCCCGCGCGAGAACGAGCGTGGCCGGACACCCCAGCCCGCCGGCTCCTACCACCAGCACGCGCGCGCGATGAAAGGGAGTCACCGGAACCGCTCCGCCAGGCTGAAATAGCGCTCTCCGGTGTCCCACAACACCGTGTACACACGCGCGCCCGGTCCCCGTCGCGCGGCGACCCGGGAGGCCGCCCGCACCGCCGCGCCGCTCGTGATTCCGGCGAGCAGCCCCTCTTCGCGTCCGAGGCGCTCCTTCATCGCCCACGCCTCGGGGCTGCTCACCTCCTCCACGCTCGCTCCCAGCTCCGCCGCCACGCGGAGCACGTCCTGTCGCGGCGCCAGGCCCTGGAGCCGGTGCGGTCCCGGTTCGGCCGGTGCGACCGCGACGATCTCCACCCCGGGGAACGCTTCGCGGAGCGCGCGCGCGGCGCCTTTGAGGCTGGCGCCCGTTCCGATGCCGGCGACGAAGGCGTCGATGCGTCCGCCGTCCGCCCGCACCTGTTCGACCAGCTCCGCGCCCAGCGAGCGGGCGTAGAGGTCCGCGGCGCGCTCGATGTCCCACTGCGGCATCACCCACGCGCCCGGAAGCTGCGCGCCGATCTCCTTCGCCCGGGCCTTCGCGCCTTCGAGGTGGAGCTCAGAGGGCGTCAGCTCCACCGTCGCGCCCCACAGCTTCAGCACCGCACGCCGCTCGAGCGACATCGACTCCGGCATGCACGCGATGACCTTGTAGCCGCGGCCCGCGCACGCCTGCGCCAGGGCGATGCCGGTGTTCCCGAGCGTCGCCTCGATGATGGTCGCGCCCGGCTGGAGCGTGCCGTCCGCCTCGGCGGCGTGGATCAACGCAGCCGCGATCCGATCCGCCGCGGACCCGCCGGGGTTGAGCAGCTCCAGCTTCGCGCACACAGAGGTCTGTGCCGGCGCAACCCGCCGGAGCTGCACGCACGGCGTGCCGCCGATGATGTCCAACAACGCTGGTGCGGCTCCTTTACGCACTGCGTCTATTCTGCTGAAGAGGGGGACATGCCCGCCATCAAATATCCGCTGCTCGCGTCGGCCGCTGCGCTGGTCGCGTTGTCCGGGTGCCCCAGGCCCGGCTCCTCTGGCGGAGCAAACACCACGGATGCGGGGACGGGACGCGCCGAGGTCGTTCGTGCCGACGCCGGTGCGGCCGAATGCGTGGACGCGTGGATCGCCGAACACGGGCTCAATCCCTGGGGCGATCCACCCGACACGATGTATCCGGGCGGTAGCCCCCTGTTCGACGAGCGCACGGGCACGCGCATCGACCGGCTCGAGTACATCGTCCGAAGGCACCCCGAGCTGAAGGCGCGGTGCGGGCTGCGCGAGCCCGCGAGCGCGCCCGTTCGCTGAAGCGCCGCGCGAGGCGGAGCGGGGCCGTACGCTCGGCTGCGGAGTGCGACTACAATCGCGCACGTGAGCAACCTGGAAGCCGCCGCCCCGGTGACCGACCGTCGCGCGCGGGTGCTCGCGATCCTGGAGAAGCGCCGGCTGCGGCCGAGCGTCTCTCCCAGAGAGGCGACCGCGAGCTGGGAGCAGGAGCGCTTCGTCGCCCGCGCCCGCGCGCTCTTCTACGCGCGGATGATGTTCCTCACGCTCGGGCTGCTCATCCTCGCGGTGCCCGCCTGGAGCAGCTACTTCGATCTCACCGGCACCTGGGCCTTCCTCGGCTACTTCACGATGCTGCTGTACAGCGTCGCGAACCTGCTGGTGATCAACAACCCCACCGCCGGCCGGTACGTGACCTACGTCACGCTGTGCCTGGACCTCATCATCATGGTGTTCCTGGTCGCCAAACCGGAGGTGGGTGGCGGCCTGCAGAGCCCGCTCCTCGCGACTCAGCTCCTCTTCACCACGCTGTTCGCGATCCTCTTCCCGCGGCCTCTGGCGATCCTCCCGCCGCTGCTCGCGCTGCCGATCACCACGCGGCTGGATCTGTTGCTGAACCGATCGCTGCAGGCGATCGACGTGCTCACCCTGCTCTGGTACTCGGCGCTGAACTTCATCATCGTCTACGTGATCGTCTACCTGAACGAGCGCGAGGCGGCGGCGCACCGCGAGGTGGTTCAGCTGCAGGGCGATCTCAAGGAGCTGGCGGTGGTGGAGGAGCGCAACCGGATCGCGCGGGAGATCCACGACGGGCTGGGCGCGTCGCTCTCCTCGCTGATCATCCAGTCCGAATACCTGCTCCAGCTCGCCTCGTCCGACGAGCGCCTCAAGCGGGAGATCGAAGAACTGAAGGCGTCGGCGGAGGAGTCGATCGAGGAGCTCCGGCGCAACCTCAGGATGATGCGCGAGGACTTCGAGCTCACCCAGGCGCTGGAGGATCACATCAAGACCTTCAGCGACCGCACGCAGCTGCCGGTCACGTTCAATCGCTCCGGGCCCGAGGCGAAGCTGTCACCCGATGCGCAGCTGGCGCTGTTCCGCGTGCTGCAGGAGAGCCTCTCCAACGCCGCCCGCCACGCGGAGGCCAAAGGCATCGAGGTGAAGCTTCTGTTCGAGAGCGACCGCGTGCACCTGAGCGTCAAGGACGACGGCAAAGGCTTCGATCTCCGCCAGCCGAAGCCCGGGCACTACGGGCTGCTGAACATGCGCGAGCGCGCCCAGAGGATCGGGGGCGATCTCATCATCGACACGGCGCCCGGCGCGGGCGCGCGCATCACGTTCACCGTCCCCATCACCGCCTGACCCAAGGAGCCAGCCCTGGAAGCCACTCCCATTCGCGTACTGATCGTCGAGGACCAGACCAGGATCCTGAAGAATCAGCTCAAGCTGCTCGAGGGAAACAACGAGATCCAGATCGTCGGCACCGCGCTGTCGGGGGAGGCCGCGCTGGAGGAACTGCCGAAGGTGAACCCGGACGTGTTGCTGCTGGATCTGGGGCTGCCCCGGATGAGCGGCATCGACGTGACGCGCGAGGTGAAGGCGAAGTACCCCGGGGTGGAGATCCTCATCTTCACGATCTTCGACGAGGAGGACAAAGTCCTCGACGCGGTGAAGGCCGGCGCCTCGGGCTACCTGCTCAAGGGCGCCACCGCGGACAAAATCGTGGAAGCGATCAAGGAAGTGAAGGCCGGCGGGACGGTGATCCAGCCGAACCTCGCGCGCCGCCTTCTGCGTCACTTCCGGGTCGACATGAACGCCCCCGCCGCCACGCCGACCTCACCGGAGCCTGTGCCGGCCGCCGCACCGGAGAACACGGCCGCGGAAGGGGAACCGAAGTTCCGGCCGCTCTCCGAACGGGAGAAAGAAATCCTCCAACTCATCGCCAAAGGCGTCTCCAACAGCGAAGCGGCGCGGATGCTCAACGTCTCCAAAGCCACCATCCGCACGCACCTCGAACACATCTACCAGAAGCTGGAAGTCACCAACCGCGTCGAAGCAGTCACCGAAGGCATCCGCAAAGGCCTCATCTCGGTGTGAGTAGTGACGGGTGAGAAGTGAGTGGTGCGGCGGCGTTCGCCGCCTCGGCCGGGCCGCAGTTGGCGTGTCTCCACGCTTGAAGGCTGTCGCGGGTCGCGCACCCCGGGTCGTAGGCCGACCGCGCTCCCCCGCGCGGCCCGGGACCTGCGTGGCCGCGGCGTGGCTCGGGAAGAGGCGTCACGCCGGAGCCTGTCGTGAAGTCGCAGCCACCCCGCCCTGGGGCGGGTCGCGCGCACACCCGAGGCCGCGGCGCGCGTGCTCCGGGCTGCTACGGAAGGCGTGGGTGCTCGCTCGGAGCGTCTCGGGGTCGCGGCCCCGGCGTCGTGGGCCGGCCGCGCTCGCTACCGGGGACCGGTCCGAGGTCGCTTCGGCGTCCCGCCGCAAACCTGACGCGGGTCAGGTGCAGCGACCCACGTTGAGGTACCGCGCCAGTACCAGCGCCCAGTTTCGCTCCGCCCTCATCGGGCTGCCTGGGCGTCCGCCGAAGGCAGCCCGCGCCGGGACGCGGCCTACAGGCAGAACCCGAGCACCGCACCCGGGCCGTTCGCCGCGGTGCAGGTCTTGCCGCCGGTGCAGGTCGCGTTCGCCTCGGTCGCGCAGCGCGCCGGGGGCGTCCCGCCGTCGGTGACAGCGCACTCGAGGTCGCAGGGCTTCACGCAGATCGGCTGGGGCTGACCCGAGACCTGCGCGCAGACGAGGCCGCTGGCGCAGGCGGCGCCCTTCAGCGCGTCGACCTCTTCGCACGGTTCGCCTTCACCTTTCACGTTGGCGCGCTGGACCATGCAGATGCCGTCGCCGTTGTTGGTCACCGGCCGCGATCCGTTCGCCGGCGTGGGCACGCAGGACGTGGCGCGCGTCCCGTACGCCGGGCAGCCGAAGTTGGGCTCGGTGCTGAAGACGTTGCAGGCCGTGACGCACGCGCCCACGACCGTGTTGTCGTCGCGGTGGTAGAGGTTCGCGCACGCCTCGCCGTCGTTGCACGCCGGCACCGGGCTCGCGTGGTTGATGTCCTGCTGCGCGTTGCAGATCCGCTGGCAGATGCCGTTGCCCTCGTTGTCGGTGGGCACGCACTCCAGCCCGGTGCCGCAGGTGTCGGCGAGTTGGTGCGGCAGCATCTCGGTCTTGCAGGCTCCGAACTCGGGCACCGGGCCGGCGGGCCGGCAGTAGTCGAACGGCACCAGCCCGGTGTCGGTGCGGAACATCGCCCAGGTGCAGGTGCCGGTCGGGGTCGGCTCGGACGTGTCGATGCCGTTCTCCGTCACGTTGAAGCAGGTCTCGGGGGCGGACACGCGAACCACCTCGGTGCCGCCGTCCTCGAGCGTCACGCGCTTCTTGCAGGCGAAGTCGTTGCCGAAGAGGCTGGCCGGATAGCAGAACCCGCTGAACTGGGACAGGCCGTAGCACAGCTCGCCGGGCGCGCACGACTCCGTGTTCGAACACTTGTGCGCGCAGATTCCGAACGTCAGGAACAGGCGGTCGTCGCAGCCCTGGTCGCTGGCGCAGCCGCCGCACTCGTTGTTCTGGCAGTCCGCCCCGCAGAACTCGTACAGCCGCGGCGCTTCACAGGTGCCGCCGGTCTGGGTCACGCTGTTCCAGGTCTGGTGGCAGACCTTGCCCTGGTCCGCGCAGGTGTCACGCTGGGACAGAGCCGGCGGCTGGCAGCTGCAGTGATCCTGCACGCAGGTGTTCTCGCCCTCGCCGCACACGTTCCCGTCGCAGGTGGTCTGCGGCGTGACGCAGGTGAAGGTGTCGCCGTCCTTCACGCACAGCTGGCCTTCGTCACAGGCCGGGTTGCAGCCGGGCTCGCACTGGTGCGTCTGTTCGTTGCACACGAGGTTCGGGCCGCATCCGCCGCTGCACCCGCCGGTGCCGATGTCCGGCCCCCCGTCGATCTGGGTGCCACCGTCTTCTCCGCCGTTCTCCTGGGGACAGGCGGCAAGGAGGATTGCGAGGGCGCCCGCGAGCGCCGCGAATCGGAATTTCATGAAAGAGACCCAGCCTTGAGATTGGAGATTCGGCCCTGAGAGCGCGCCGAAATAAGCCGCGGACCGAAGAGAGTCAACGAAGGAGGTGCGTGCTAGAACGACGCGGTCACGGCCCAGAAGAGGCCGGTGTACGTCTCCTCGGCGGCGCCGCCGTCGCTCCACTTGTTCCCCGAGCCGGTGAAGTGGTCCTCGAAGTGGGTCAGCCGGATCTTCACCGAGTAGCCGAGCGGCCCCCACACCTCGCCTGCGACCCCGCCCTCCGCCATCCAGCCTGTCGCGTCGTCCTTGTCGCCATACGCCGCCAGTTCGTCCAGTCCGGCCGTCGGACTGACCCAGTTGAACCCCTCTGCGAGGCGGGGGAAGTACATCCCGGCCGCCTCGATCCGGAAGAACGGGAGGACGGGGACGGACGCCTCCAGCCCCGCCGCGGGATAACGCCGGTGTGATCCGGGGAGCGGCACGCGCGCGGTCGGATCGACCTCGAAGGTGCGGCCGCCAACTCCCGCGCGCAGGCCCACGTAGCCCACCAGCGGATCGCGCTCGGGCCCGTAGCCGAAATGGAAGCGGTAGTGGAGGAGGATCTGCCAGCTGTCGTCGATGGCGACCACCTCGGTCTCCGGCTGCTCACCGCTCGGCGGCTCCACCCGCACGTTCGTGCGCGAGAACCCGCGGCTGAACGCTCCCGACAGGCCGAACCCGTTGGCGGCGTTGTCGAAGCTCGCCATCGGGAAGAACTCGAGCTCGAGGCCGAACCCGGCGTAGGGCACCTGGGCCAGGAAGTTCACCGTGTCGCCCGCAGGCCGCTGGTCTTCGGGAAGCGCATCGTATGCCTGGCAGCTGGTCACTCCGGGCCGCGAGCAGTACGAGCGCCACGTGGTGATCCCCCCGAGCGTGATGCGCAGAAGCCTGGGGCCCACGTGTCCCCGCTTCCTGCGGCGCCGCCCGCGCTCGGCCTCCAGATCCTGATCGCCCTCCTCCGCGCGCAACGCGTCCTCGCCGGTGATGGTGTGCGACTCGCGGTTCTCTTCGCTCAACTGCCGCTCGCGCTCTTTCGGCGTCTGAGCGGGGCCGGAGCGATCGAGCGTGGGCAGCGTCGTGGTAGCCGCGTCCCCGGCGGGCGCCTCCTTCTCGGGGGGCGGCGGCGCTTCTTCCTGCGTCTCTTCGTTCGACTCCTCTGGCGGCGACTCCTGCGGCGGCGTCGCGCTGGACTGCGCCTTGACCGCGGCGGCCAGCGCGCGCGCCAGGCGCCCGGCGTTCTTCTGGGAGATGAGCCCGCGTTTGACCGGGAGCTCCTTCGACCACAGCTCGGTCCCGTTCGCGTCGAGGAAGCGGACCAGGAAGGTGCGGCCGACGGCGCCCTCCACGGCCACCCCCACGCCCAGGTCCCGGGCCACCGCGCCCACTGCGGCGGGGGTCATCACTTTCTTGCCCTTGAACCCCTTCCGGTTGGCGGCGCGCGTGAAGTCCTTGAGCGCGGCCAGCTCCACCTCGTTGGCGTCGAGCACCTCACGGACGATCTGGCTGCGGAGCGTGTCGCGGCGATCACCCTCGAACTGCAGCACGATCGCGCGCTGGGCGAACGCGATCGGCGACGCCAGGATCGCCGCCAGCGCAGTGGCCACCCACAGAGGCCTGCAAGCCGTCAAATCTTCTCCTCTCTCCCCACATGGTCGTACCTCAACACCGCTGGATCGGCCAGTTGCGCTCTGCCGCGGCGCGGGTGAGCGCGTTGTCCGCGTCCGGCGGCGCCAGCACCACCGCGCGCTCCGCCCAGGCGAGCATCGGCAGATCGAGCTCACCGTTGCCGAACGCGAGCGCGGGCCGGATGCCGCGCGCGCGCAGGTGGTGGACCTTTCCCTCGCCACAGGGGACCGGCGTCTCCACCTCGCCGGTGAGGCACCCGGCCTCATCCAGCCCGCACCGCACGGCGATCACCCGATCCTCGTCGACCCCGAGCGCCCGCGCGCCGGCCTGCACCGGCCACAGCGGGCTGGCGGAGACGATCCACACCTCGAGGCCGTGCGCGCAGAGCTCGGCGACGAGCGGCCGCGCATAGGCGAATAGCCGCCCCTCGAAGCGGCGCTGGAAGAGCTCGACGCACAGCGCCTCCAGCTCCCGGGCGGGGATCCCCGCCATCACCTCCACCGACCACGCGTACGCCCCCGCGGGATCCACCGCCACGCGGCGCTCGTACTCCTCGTAGATGCCGCGGCGGCCGCGGAGCGCCGGGAGCCTTCCCTCGCACGCGAGGTACCGGAGGAGCTCTTCGCCGATGTCGCCACGCCAGAGCGTGCCGTCCGCGTCGAAGGCGACCGCGCGGCCACGGGCGGGCTCGCGCAGCACCGCGTCGACGGCGGCCCGGACGGCTGGGGCGAGGTGTTCGCGCCGGGGCATCCGGGTGAATAAACCGATCCTCCGCCGGAGTGTCGAGAGCGGCGTCTGTCCAAAAGCGCAGTCTGCCCGCCCGCCTGCTCAGGTCTGCGCGCCGTGGGGGCGCTCGGGGGACATCGTCCGGGAAAGGCGATCGACCGACCCGCGCGCCGTGCCGATGAAGTCCCGCCGGTAGATGCGCACCATCGCCATGAAGATCGCCGCGATCAGCGGGCCGAGGATGAGCCCGATGATCCCGAACACCGCGATCCCGCCGAACATGGAGAGGAACACCAGGAGGGGGTGCAGCGCCATCCGCGATCCGCACAGGCGCGGGCGGATGAAGTTGTCGATGGTGCTGACCACCAGCGCGCCCCACACCAGGAGGAAGATGCCCGCCGCGGTGTGCCCGGTGAAGACCAGCACCACGCCGATCGGCAGCCACACGAGCGCCGTGCCGCCGATCGGAATCATCGCCACCACCGCCATCGCCACGCCCCAGACCAGCGCGTGCGGCACTCCGGCGATGGTCAGGCCGATCAATCCGACCGCACCCTGGATGAGCGCGGTGAGCGAGTTGCCGTAGACGATGGCGAACGCGACGTCCCGGAACTCCTTGGCGAAGGCGTCCAGGTAGCGACGCTCCATCGGGATGAGCCGGCCGAGCTCGCGCCACAGGCGCCGGCCGTCGAGGAAGAAGTAGTACATCGCCACGGCCATCAGGAAGCCGTCGATCGCCAGCGCGGTGCCGGCGCCGAGCACGTCCCGCAGCACGGACGCGCCGCCGGCCATCACCGCCATGGCCTGGCCGTCGGCCTGGGCATCGGTGGCGGCGGGCATCACCCAGCGGCGGGCGATCCCGGGGAGCCGGTCGGCGAGGCGGGCGCGGAAGTCGGGGCTTTCGATCGACCCGCGAACGTGATCCGCCGCCGCCATCACCTCCCGGCCGACGAGGAAGATGATCGTCGCCAGCGGGATGACGATGAGCAGCAGCACGGTGACCGTGGTGATGCCCGCGCACAGGGCGCGCCGGTTCCCGGAGCGCCGGCAGATCCAGTCGTGGATCGGCATCAGCAGGACGACCAGGAACGCTCCCAGCAGCACCGGCTCGAGGAAGGGCGCCATGATCCGCCCGAAGAGCGCCAGCGAGACGAAGAAGAGGACGGCGAACACGACGTTCGACCATCGCTTCTGCGCGTCCCCCCGCTCCACCGGGCCCCCCTCGCTCATCGGCCGCGCCCTCGCGGTGTGCCACGAACGTAGGGACGCACGTCACGGCCGTGAACCCCACCCGGCGACCTCTGGTCGGATAGAGTTCCGGGAGTGACCGGTCACCGCAACGCGCGCTTCTCCCTCAGTGTCGGCTGTTTCTCCGCCCTCCTGGCGATCGCGATCGCCTGCAGCGGCGGAGACATCCGACCGTGCAACGACTGCCCCCAGGTCGCGGGCCAGTGGAGGCTGCACTACGAGACGGGGACCTCCCCCTCCAAAGCCTGCGAACAGCTGGGCAGGACGACGCCGCCCGACACCCTGGACCTGGAGCAGGTCGGCTCGGCGCTGTCGTCCACCTTCGAAGACGTGCCGCTGCGCGGGACGCTCTACGACACGTACGACTTCTCGCTGAACGGGACCCAGCAGGTGCCCGACGCCGGCTCCGTCTCCATCTCCATCAACGGCCGCTTCGTGCCTGCGCTGGAGGTGACCGACGCGGGCGAGCGCCTCCAGGGCACGTTCGTGGGGACGTACGGAACGGGTGAGGCGTGCGTGATCAGCCGGGGCTATACGGCGGAGAGGCTGTGAGCCTCCCCGGGTGACTACTTCTTCTTTTCGGCCGCCTTGCGCTCCTTCCGCCGCTTCCACTTGAGGCGGATCTTGTGCTGGACGCGGCGGTGCTTGCTCTTGCTGCGGGCCATGGTGACTTCCTTTCGGGTGACGTTTGAGGGCGCTGCATCTAGCAGATGCATCTGGGCTCGGAAACTCTCTCGCTACTCGTCGTGCTCCACGTCGGTGGAGTCCTCGCCGGGCGGCACGCTGGCGCCGTTCTCCGCATCCGTGGGCCCCGGCGCCGGCCGCGTCGGGAACGGGATGCCTTCGGCGCTGCGGACCTGCGTGGGCAACGCGTCCCCGACGTTCACCAGGCCCTCGCGATCGACGTCGAGCGGCTTCTCCTTCCTCGCCGGCACCGCCGGGTCCTGCGGCTTCTTCTTCACCGACGCGAACATCGGCCTGAACGCGGCCACGAAGCGCCGCACCTCGTCGAGCGGAAGCGCCGGGACGAAGTTGCCGTTGGCGCCCTCCATCGGCCGGGCCATGCAGATGGCGTTGAGGATCGCCTCCTCGGTCGCCTCCATCACCGCCTCGTAGAGCGGGTCGAGCCGCTGATCGAGGAGGATCTTCAGCTTGTAGACCATCTTCTGCGTGCGCCGCGGGACGATGTTCGCGGTGGAGAAGCCGACGACGATCTCCCCCGAGCCGTGGCCGGCGTAGCTCCCCACCCGGCCGATCCCCAGCGCCACGCGCTTGCACAGGCGGTTGATCTGGTGCGGCAGAAGCGGCGCGTCCGTGGCGGCCACCGCGATGATCGACCCGTAGGAGATGGTCCGCCGCGGCAGATCCCGGTACCGCTCCGCCAGGAACTCGCCGATCGGCAGCCCGCCCATGCGGAGGTTGTGCATCTTGCCGAAGTTGGACATCACCAGGACGCCCAGCGTGTAGCCACCGAGCGCCTCGGGGAGCTTGCGCGAGGACGTGCCGATGCCTCCCTTGAAGTCGCAGGTGATCATCCCGGTGCCGCCGCCCACGTTCCCTTCCGCCACCGGCCCGTCGCTGGCGGTGCGGATCGCCTCCAGCACATTCTCGTCCTTCACGTGCCGCCCGGTGATGTCGTTCAGCCACGAGTCGTCGCACTCGCCGACGACGGGGATGATCACGTCGTGCTCGTCGCCGATGCCCGGGTACTGCTCCACCATGAAGCGCGCCACCGCATCGGACACCGCGCCCACCGACATCGTGTTGGTGAGCAGGATGGGGGTTTCGATCAGCCCCCACTCCATCACCTGCGTCATCCCCGACACCTCGCCGGCGCCGTTGAGGACGAAGCCGCCGCCCATCATCCGTTCCATGAAGATGTTGCCGCGGTTGGGCAGGATCGCCGTGACGCCGGTGCGCACCGGGCCGTGTCCCGGCCGGAGCGGGCCGCTGCCGCGGATGATCGTGGAGTGCCCCACGAGAACGCCGTCCACGTCGGTGATCGCGTTGTACTTGCCGGGCCGAAAACGCCCCAGCGGAAGTCCGAGCTCGCGCGCTCGGACGCGGGGCTCCTGATGTTCGTTCGGGGTCGTCATGGCGCCGGGAACTTAGGGCACCCACGGCGGCATCCGCGCGGATTTCCGCACCCCTCAGCCCGGCCGGGGCACGCCGACGATCACCCGCGCCCTCCCTTCCATCGCCAGCCGGGCCTCCTCGATCCCGAAGCCGCGGTCGCGCCCGAGCTCCGCAAGGTGCCGCATCCACGGGTTGTAGGGCATGCCGTTGTCGCTGCAGCACGGGACCACCGCGAACGGGATCCGGTGCTTCGCCGCGTACTCGATGATGATCCGCGTCGCCCCGTCCGGGTGCATGCCCACCACCAGGTCCGCGGCGCAAGGCTCCTCCAGCGTGAACCGCCGCTCCGCGTAGCGCACCGTCGGAGCGCGCTTGTGGCGCAGATCGAACGTGGTCACCTCGCGGCCCAGCTTCGTGAGCGCCAGGTTGAGCTTGCCCATGCCGCCGGCCACGTCGAACACGCGGTGGGCCGCCGGGAAGCGCTCGGCGATCAGCGCGGCGAACAGCTCGAAGCGGCGCTTGTCGGCCATGGGTTGGAGGGAAGCGGCGTTCTCCTAAGCCTGCGCCTTCGCCGCCGCGTGGGCGCCCACGCCGTTCGACGGATGGATGTCCGTGGGCGGCTGGCGATCCGCTGCCCGCTCCTTCGCCGCCTCCGCGCGGCGCGACGCCTCGCGCTCTTTGTAGCGGCGGATCGCCCCGGCCATGATCTCGCCGATCAAGGTCCGGTAATCCATACCGGACCCTTCGGCGATCAGCACCAGATCGCTCCACCCCGGCGTCAGGCCGGGGAGCGGGTTGCACTCGAGGAAGTAGAAGCGGCCCTTCTCGTCCATCCGGAAGTCGATCCGGCCGACGTCGCGGCAGCCCAGCGCCATGAACGCGCCGCGCGCCGCGGTCTTCAACTTCTCCATCTGCCCGGGGTCCAGCTTGGCCGGCACGTCGTAGCGGATGCGGTCGTTCCAATCGAGCTTGTGCTGGAAGCTATAGACGGGGTTCTTCTCGTTCGGTTCGAGGAAGACGATCTCCATCGGCGCCAGCACCCGCGGGCGGCGTTCGCCGAGCAGGCCCACCGTGAACTCGCGGCCCGAGATGTAGTCCTCCACCAGCGCCGGCTGCTGGTACTTCTCGATCATCTCGCGCGCCGCGGCGCGGACCTCGGCCTCCGAGTAGCAGACGCTCTTCTGCACCACGCCCTTCGACGACCCCTCCGCCACCGGCTTGATGATCAGCGGGTAGGTGAACTCCTTGAGCAGCCGCTCCTTGCCGGTGGTGAGCAACTGGAAGTTGGGCGTGGCGATGCCGGCCTGCCGGACGATCTTCTTCGCCAGCGCCTTGTCCAACGCGAGCGAGAGCGTGGCCGGGTCGCTGCCGGTGTACGGGATGTCCAACAGCTCCAGCACCGCCGGCACCTGGCTTTCGCGGTTCCGGCCCTTGAAGCCCTCGGCGATGTTGAAGACGACGTCCACCGGCGTCGACGCGAGGATCGACGGCAGCTCCTGGTTCGCCTCCAGGTCGATCACCTCATGCCCCCAGGAGGCGATCGCCTCGCGGATCGCCTGCAGCGTGCTGGGCGAGTCGTATTCGGCCTCGCTGTCCTCCTGCGCGTCGTAGGTGGGTTTGATCCGCTTCACGTTGTAGGTGAAGCCCACCCGGAGCGGACCGCTCTTGCGCGTCGGCTTGCCCTGGCGGCGCGGGCTGTCCTTGAGGTTCCACCTTCTGGCCGCGCTCTCGATGATGGATTCGATCACCTTGTCCAGGTGCAGCCCTTCGAGCTCGGCGGCGGCGTAGATCCCCGCGCCCGGCTCCAGCGAGGGGAGCGCGTTGATCTCCAGGAAATACGGCACGCCCGCGTCGCTGAGCCGGAAGTCGATCCGCCCCAGATCCCGGCAGTCGAGCGCAGAGAAGATCCGTTGCGCCATCGACCGCACCTCGTGGGCGATCTCCTTCGGGATCTGCGCGGGCGCGCGCACCGACACCGCGCGGTCATGCCTGGTCTTCAGCTCGTAGTCGTAGATCCGGTACTTCCGATCGCCGGCGACCTGCGGGTCGAACACGTACTCCACCGGAGAGAGCACGCCGCCGAATTCGGTCTTCACCGCCTCGAGGAACGGGACGGTGAGGTCGGTGCCGGAGATGTACTCCTCCACCAGGACGCCCGCGGGGTACCGCGCGAGCGCCTCGGCGACCTTCTGCCGCGCCTCGGCCACCGTCTCCGCCACCGACGCCTGGGTGATACCCTTCGAGGAGCCCTCGAAGTTCGGCTTGATGATCACCGGGAAGCGCAGGTCGTTCGGCTGGAACTGCGACATCGAGACGACGAACTGCCAGCCGGGCGTGCGGATCCCCTGCTCCCTGAGGATCAGCTTGCACAGCTGCTTGTCCAGGGTGATCGCCAGCGCGTACGCGTCGGAGCCCGTGTACGGGAAGCCCAGCTCGCCGAAGAGCGCCGGGTAGAACGCCTCGCGGAAGCGGCCGCGCCGGCCCTCGGCGGTGTTGAAGATGAGATCCGGCGTGTAGGCCTCGAGCCTCGCGACGATGCGCGAGGCGGGACCGGAGACCTCGAACCGCTCCAGCCGGTGACCGAGCCGCTCGATCGCCGCGGCGAGCGTGTTGACGGTCTCCTCGGTGTCGAACTCGGCCTCCTCCTCGGAGTCGGAGAGGCGGAGGTTGTGGGTGAGCGCTATCCGCACCGGGTGCTCCTTCTGCGTCGTGTCTGACTGCGTCCATACCGGTCGCGCCGGTGCCGCGCCGCGAACATCACGCGGCTGGTCACCCGCCCGGTCGCCGTCGTCTGATCGCGGGACACGACACCCACGCCAGACGCGGCCACGACCTTGCCGTCCACCACCTGGGTCTCCGCCCACACGTCGCCGAACCGGAGCCCGAGCGGATCGCGCAGCACCCGCACGGTCTCCACGCCGCCGATCACCACCGCCCCGGCGACGAACGCCACCCACCCGACTTCCGGCATCATCCCCAGCAGAATCGGCAGCGCGAGCGGCGCATTCCGCAGCGTGCTGTCGCGCTTGCGCCCCGGCGACCGCGTCGGCAGGTGGACGACCTTGATCCCGAAGATCCGTTTGCCGATCGACTGGCCCTCGAAGATGCCGTCGGCGAAGAGCACGTAGAGGATCGCCAGCACCGGGCCGAAACGGACGCCGGCGGCCCAGAAGATCCCCCAGGCGATCACCAGATCCACGGCGCGGGCGCACAGGCGCATCCACAGCGTGCACTTCGGATACGGCGATCCGGCGCGCTTCTCCGCCTCGATCTCCGCGAACGTCTTCACGTGATTCGCGGCCGTCATGGGCAACTGGGGCGGAGAAAAGAAGGCGTTCACGGATCGGGCTCTCCGTCGTCCTCGCCCGCTAGCGCCTGCAGCCGCGCCCACGGATCCGTGGCGCGCTCGGGGCGATCGGACCAGGTGCGTAACTCCAGCGCGTCCTGTGCCGGAGCCTGCGCGGCGCGCTCGAAGTGCTCGGGGGCGAACTCCTGGTACGGGTAGAGGGGCTGTTCGCCCTCCTCCGGCTGCATGGGACCGGGCCGGGATGCGGCCGGGACCGGGTCGATCACACCGGAGCCGATGCCCGCCAGCCGTCGGAGCCGTTCACGCGCCTGATGGATGCCCGACTCGTCCCCCGGATCCGCCGCCACGTCCTCCAGCGGCGGCCCCTCGCGGGTGAAGAAGACGAATGCCATCGACGGGCGCTTGGAGGACTCGCGCATCGCGAACTGCACACCGTCCAGCGTCCAGCCCCGGGGGACCCACTCGTTGAGGGTCCGCTCGAGGTTGTGCTCATCGACCGTGGAGAGCTCCACCACTTTGTAGAGGAGCTGGCGCGGAGGCAACGGCTTCGCCTGCGCCTGTCGCGAACGCCTCGCAGGGGGAGGACGGGACGACTTCTTTCCGCGAGGGCGCTTCGGCATGGGCGTAGCGCGCGCATTTCGCCCAAAACGGGCGCGGCGTTCAAGCGCCGCGGCGGCCGATCTTCCGGCCCCGGATCGGTCCCTATCCGTTGAGCAGTCGGGCGGCATCCAGCGCGTGGTAGGTCAGGATCAGGTCGGCGCCGGCGCGGCGGATGCTGGTGAGGACCTCCAGCATCACCCGCTCGTAGTCGATCCACCCGTGCTGCGCGGCGGCGCGCACCATCGCGTACTCGCCGGAGACGTTGTAGGCGGCGAGGGGCACGTCGAACCGCTCGCGGACCGCCCGGATGACGTCCAGGTAGCTGAGCGCCGGCTTGACCATCACCATGTCGGCGCCCTCATCGAGGTCCAGCTGCACCTCCTTGAGCGCCTCCCGCACGTTGGCCGGATCCATCTGGTAGCCGCGGCGGTCGCCGAACCGGGGCGCGCTCTGGGCGGCCTCCCGGAACGGGCCATAGAAGCCGGAGGCGTACTTCGCCGCGTAGCTGAGGATGGGGACGCTCGAAAAGCCCGACTCGTCCAGGCCCTTGCGGATCGCCCCGATGCGGCCGTCCATCATGTCCGAGGGCGCGATCACATCCGCCCCCGCCTGCGCGCAGCTCACCGCCATCTGGGTCAGCAGCGGGAGCGTCTGGTCGTTGTGCACCTCGCCGTCGACGATCACCCCGCAGTGCCCGTGGTCGGTGTACTCGCACAGGCAGACGTCGGCCATGACCTGCAGCTCGGGGATGGCGTCCTTGATCGCCCGGATCGCCTTCTGGACGATCCCGTCCTTCGCCCACGCGGCGCTGCCGGTGGCGTCCTTGTGATCGGGGATGCCGAAGAGGATCACCGACGGCACGCCCAGCGCCCACGCCTGACGGGCCTCCTCCACCGCGAGCTCGACCGAGAGGTTGAACACGCCGGGCATGGCGCTGACCGGCTTCTTCACGCCGCGCCCTTCCACGACGAAGAGCGGATAGATGAAGTCCGAAGGCTGAAGGACGGTCTCGCGGACCATCCGGCGGAGGGTCTCGTTCCGGCGAAGGCGGCGCGGGCGGTGCGTGGGGAAGCTCATCGCGCGCCAATGTGCCACCCCACAGGGCGCGGCGCACGCGGATCGACTCGCCCGGCGGGCGCTCAGGCCTTCTGGAGGCGGACATCCCGGCACATCGGCCGCTCGATGAGCTTCGTGATGCGCCACCCCGCCTGGCCGACGAGCGACTCCAGCGCCGCGATGCTCCTCGGCCGGAGCTTCACCGGGGAGGTGCGCTGCAAATAGGTCGCGGTCTCGCCATCGCTCGTCGCCGAAGCGACGAAGGTCGTGTCCGGAGGCGTGAGCGCAGCGAGGGCGCGGAGGTTGGCGGCCACTGTCGCATCGTCGGCGTACTCGAAGAGCGCGCCTTCGGACGACACTGCGATCAGCGCACTGGGCTCCTGATACGGGGCGACGAGCGGCGCCAGCGAGTCCACGTGGCTCCAGTCGTAGGGGACGTGGTGCACGCTCACCTCCACGCCCGCGAGCGGTCCACCGTCCTGCTGGAGCGCAGCGAGCGCGCGCACACCGAACGAGGGCCCGGCGGATTGCAGATCCAGCGCTACGATCCGCACGCGCCGGCCGTCGAGCACGGAAGGGCGATCCCGCCGAAGAATCAGCAGGGCGTTGAGGCTGTCGATGCACGGCCCGCCGCCGACGTTGAGCAGAAGCAGCGGCCGCCCGGCTTGCGCCTCCAGCGCCGGCCCCAGCGCCTCGGCGAGCAGCTCCGCCATGTCGCGAAGCCGCAGCCGGATCGACACCGCCGGCAGCGCCGCGGCGATCTTCCGGTCGATCGGATCCGCCCAATCGCCCAGGTGCTCCGGCCCGAGCTTGAACAGGTAGGTGTGCATCCCTGCCAGGAACGAGCCGCTGGCGCGCTGGAGACTTCGGGCGAGCACGGACTTGCGCAAAAGAATCCGCATCAGGAGCTTCCCGACGAGCTTCGGCATCCGCTTCCGGCGCTTCTCGCTGTCAATGAAGGCCCGCTCGAGCGCGCGGATCTCCTCGTCACCGGGCACCGCCGAGAACGCGGGATGGGTCACGTCGATGACGGGGAGCATGACCCCCTCGTCGGTCACGGCATGCCGGATGTCGGAGCTCACGGCCGCGTTCATTAACGGCCATCTCGACACCGCGCATCAGGCTCCGATGCGCGGTTCCAGCCAGCGGGCCACCTCCTCGCCGTAGCCGGAGTCGTCGTGGACCACCAGCGGAGGCTCCACCCGCACGGCAGCGCCCGGGGTCCGCGCAGCGGTCAGAAGGACGCGCTTGGCCGGGCGGTGCGCGCGGGAGTGGACGAACCGAAGGCGCGTCGGCGCGAGGTCCACCTGCATCAGCGCGTCGATCAGCGGAGCGAGGCGATCGGACGGGTAGATGACGGACAGCTCGCCGCGGTCGCGCAACAGCCACGCGGCGGCGCGCGCCACGTCCCCGATCGTGCAGGCCAGCTCGTGCCGGGCGATCGCCTTCTCCGGATCCGAGTTGAGCTCATCGCCGCGGACCGGGAGGTACGGCGGGTTGCAGACCACGTGCGCGAACGCGCCGCGCGGGAAGATCCGGTGGACCTGTCTGAGATCGCCGAGCGCTAGGGCGATCCGATCCTCACACCCGTTGAGCCGGACGTTGCGGGACGCCAGATCGTACAGCCGCGGCTGCAGCTCGAGGCCCACCACCGCCTGCCATCCGAAACGGCGCGCGAGAATCAGCGCCAGCACGCCACAACCGATCCCGAGCTCGCAGGTGGGCCCGCCTGGTCCGGCCCCGCCTTCGGCCACGAAGTGCGCCAGCAGCACCGGGTCGAGCGTGAAGCGGTAGCCGCGCGTGCTCTGCAGCAGCACCAGGTCGCCTCCGAACAGCGCGTCGAGCGACTCGCCGGGTCGGATGGCGGGACCCATCGTCGGATCGAGAAGCACCGTCATCCGCGCCTCTGCGTTGAGGGGTCGAGAAAAAGCAGGCCCAAAGGAGGCACCGGATCGACCCGCACCGTCTTCGGCGGCAGCGACTGCGCCGCTTCGATCACCGCCCGCAGCTCCCAGACCGGCGGCGGGTTGAGCCCGAAGCCCACCTGGAACACGCCCGCATCGACCTGCGCCACCAGGTCCTCGAGCTCGGTCACCGCGTACACGTTGGGGTGTCCCGGCGCCTCGGGGTCCGGGATCCCCAGCACGGTCCGGAGCACCAGCGCGTTGAGCAGCGCGAGATCGAGGCTGCGCAGGGTCGGGCTGCGTGGCGCGGCCGGGATGTGGTCGAGCTCCATTCCCTGACGGAAGCGGAGCAGCTTCCCCTGCCCGCCCGGCAGAATCAGCAGAACGCCGTGCTGTCCGCGGGAGATCGTCGCAAGGCGTTCGCGCGCCGCATCCAGCCCGGCACGGGTCATGAGCGCGCCCTCGAGCTCGTAGATGCGGGCGTAGTCCCGGACCAGCGCGAGGAAGCGTTCGGGCGTGAAGTTGTGCAGGCCTTTGAGCCCGCGGTGATACGGCGCCAGCTTCAGGCCGGGCTCGGAGAGCGGCACCACGGCGGCAAGGAACGTCCCGTCCTCCGGGAGCGGACCGTGCGGCCGCACCGGGATCTCCTCCAGCACGGTTCGCAGTCTCCGCGTGAGCGCGCCGCCCGGCACGCGCCACATCCGCCATCGCCACGGCCCGTTCTGTGCCTCCCACACGGCGATCCCCTCCGCGGCGATCTCCGCCAGGAGCGCGCGCAGGACGCCGTGATCATCCGCGGCGAGAACCGGCACGGGCTGAACGGGCGCGCGCGCAGGGCGGGCGGGCGCGCGTTCGAGCGCGTCGAGGCCCTCCTCGCCCGCGTGCATCGCGCCGACCAGGAGGTGGACTGGCGGCCGGCGCGAGTACGGATCCGCGTCGCGGACCTCGACCACGTAGAGCGCCGGCGGCTCGGAGACGAGCTCGCCCGCATTCGCCCAGCGCTGCAACGTGGCCCAGGGATCCGGCGCGTTCCGGAGCTCCGGCGCCTCGATCCGTTCCGCACCCTCCTCCGGCGACGGGAAGCGGAGAGCCCTGAAGGGAAGGACGTGCGCCATCGACGCCAAAGATGGCAACGCCGCGCCCCTTCCGCCCGCCTGGCCGCTTCGGCAAGGCCGGTGGTGGGGCCACCGGCCGGCCGGGCGGCGTCAGAGCTTGAGGAACACCACGTCCAGCTCGGGTTGAAGCACCGTGGTGTTGTCTCCGCCGATCGACGCGCTCGAGCCGCCGGTGACCTTCGCCTGCACCGAGATCGTGTGGACGCCAGGCGAAAGCGTCAGCACCGACTGCATGCTCCAGTAGGCGAACGCGCCAGAGATTGCGCTGGTGTTGCTCGCGATGAGGCGCTGGTACGCGCCGTTGGCCGGCGTCGCCCCGTCCACGAAGAACGCCACGTCCACCGTGGAGTAGCCCGAGGTGCCGGTGCCGTTGGTCTGGATCCCGCCGTAGGTGGTCAGCAGCACCACGCTGTTCGTGGGGACATTCACGTTCGTCACGAGCCCGGGGACCGTGGTGAAGCTCGAACCGGCCGAGAGCGTCAGAGTCGAGGTGCCGTAGACCGCGATTGCATCCTGACCGGTGGTCCCCGCCGGGCCGGTCGGCCCCGTTGCGCCGGTCGCTCCCTTCGGTCCCGTCGGCCCCATCGGGCCGGCGACGCCCGTGGGACCGGTGGGGCCGGTGGCGCCCGTCGCACCCTTCGGGCCGGTCGGACCCATGGGACCGAGCGCGCCGGTTGGACCCATCGGACCCATGGGGCCAATCGCTCCGGTCGGGCCAGTCGGACCCGTGGGCCCGATGGGGCCAATCGCTCCCGTCGGACCAGTAGGACCCGTCGGACCCATGGGGCCGATCGCTCCAGTCGGGCCCGTCGGACCAACGGGGCCGATGGGACCCGTCGCTCCAGTCGGGCCCGTCGGACCAACGGGGCCGATGGGACCCGTCGCGCCACTCGGGCCCGTCGGACCAACGGGGCCGATGGGACCCGTCGCTCCAGTCGGGCCCGTCGGACCAACGGGGCCGACGGGGCCGATCGCTCCGGTCGGGCCGGTCGGACCAACGGGGCCCATGGGACCCATCGCTCCGGTCGGGCCGGTCGGACCTGTGGGCCCGATCGGACCGATCGCTCCAGTCGGGCCCGTCGGCCCCATCGGACCCATCGCGCCGGTAGCGCCAGTCGAACCGGTCGGCCCCATCGGACCGATTGCTCCCGTCGGACCCGTCGGGCCCATCGCGCCGGTTGCACCTGTCGGACCGGTCGCGCCGGGGGCGCCGTTGCAGGCGAACAACTGCTGCCCGCCGACCGTGAACTGAACGCCTCCGAACGGACAGGTCGGATCCCCGGCAGAGAGCGCGAGCGCGGTCACCGACTCACCGTCGGCGCCCGGCGCGCCGTTGCAGGCGAATGTGGTCTTCCCGCCGACGGTGAAGCGCACGCCGCCAAACGGACACTCGGCATCGCCCACGGGCACCGCTTCGGAGACGACCGACTCGCCGGCCGGGCCGACCAGGCCCGTCGGTGGACCGACCCAGTTGCCCTGTTCGTCAATCACGGTCGTGCCGTTCACCGTCACCGAGGTGGGGTGGATGTCGCCGCGCACGTCCTCCGCGACCAGCGCGTAGGGCACGCTGACGAGCTCCTCGCGCGGGGTCATCTCGGGATCGTCCTGCACGGTGAAGCCGAGGAACACCGGCAGCCCGTCGAACAGCCCGGGGTCGATGGGCTGGGTGCGCCCCAGCACGACGGCGAAGTAGCCGTCCTGCAACGGCACATCGAGCGCCTCCATCCAGAACGGATCGCCGCCCTCCGGCTGGGTGTAGAGCGCGAAGCGGATCTTCACCGTGCCGGTGATCGGACGGCCCGCGACGTCGAGCAGCCGCCCCTGCTGCGCAAGGAAGTGGGGCGCATCCGCATGGGCGATGCGGGGCGCCGCCCACGCCAGCACCGCGAGCACCGGCAACACGACGCGAAGCACCTTCATGGCGTCCCTCCCGCGCTGGACTCCGTGGTGGATTGCGTGCCCGCGACGATGCCGCTGCGGACGCTGAAGGAACCGGACTTCGGCGTTCCGCCCGCGGGAGTGGTGGTGGTGATCAACCGGAAGTTCGGGCTGGTGGCCTGCACCGCGCCAGCGACGTTCGCGCTGGCACGGACCGGGTCCGCCACGCCCTCTTCCACCGAGCGGATCTTCCCGCCGCACTGGCAACCGCTCCAGGCGAGCAGGAGTCCGAAGAGCCCCAGGCACTGCGCACGACGCATTCGCCGCGACCCCCTGTTGCCGCAATGTCCAAGGGCCATCCTAGGCGAAGTGCCGGTGCGCCGCGAAACCGCGGCGTCCGGTTACCACCAGACGGTGCGGTACGGGCGGTCGAGCTCCTTGCTTCGGTAGAAGTATTGGGCGGACTGACCCACGGCACGGTCCTCGGGGCGCTCCGCGGACTCCTCCCACAACAGGCTCACCGCGGTGATGGCGCCCGCCGACGAGAGCGCGGCCAGCACATACGGGGTCGCCAGATCGAACCGGAGCCCGACCACCAGCGACGAGACGATGAACACCGCCCCGCCCACGCCGAGCCCGAAGAGATCGGCCCGGAGGATCTGCGCGGAGGACGGGTTGTACTTCGCGGAGGCGATCGCCATCGCCACGCCGCCTATGCCGGCGGAGATGAAGAGCGCGTCGGTCGCGCCCCGGGCGGTCAGCTTCGTCCCGCTGCCTCCGACCATCCCGAGAATGAGCGCGGAATAGACCAGGCCCCACAACCCGCCCGAGGCGATGAGGAGGCCCTTGCTCACCGGCATGTCGCCGCCCGCAAGCACCGCGGTGAGCCACGCGCCCGCCTCCACGCCGAGGAACGCGGTCCACGCGAGCGCCTCGGCATTTTCGGTGAACTGGTTGGTGAAGCCGGTGGTGAGCATGCCCGCGAGGACCGAGTTGACGATCCCGTAGGTCGCCATGGGCGTGCCAATCCAGTGGTTGAACTGCCACCACGCGCTGACGCCGAAGCCCAATCCCGCGCCGATCAGCGTGCCGGCCAGCATCCGCTCGCGGTTGCCGAGGTCGGTGTTGAACCCGGTGGAGATGCCCTGGGTGGCCAGGCCCGCAGCGGCGCCCATGATCGTGTGGTGCAGCACGAAGGTCAGGCTGCCCGGCCCGGAGAGGAACGCGCCCTCGCGCACGTGTCCCTCCAGAAGCGCCGGGTTCGGAGGCGGTTCGGGCGGGGCGAACGGATCCGCCGCAGGTTCCTGCGCCAGGGCAGCGGTGGAGAGAATGAGCGCACAGAGGATGGAGAACGGAATCGACCAGCGCGACGAACGCACCAAGCAGCTCCTTCTTCGGCCCGAGTCGGCGGAAAACGCCGGGTTGTGAACAGTCTACGCGCGAAGTTCGACGAGGTCCGCGAAGATCACTTCATCGGTCCTCGCGCGGATGGACTCGAGCACCGACGGCGCCGGCGGGCTGTCCAACTGGATCTTGCAACAGGCCGCTGCGGCGCCCTCGAAGACGGTGTTCTCGATCTCCTGCGCGTTGATCCCCGCCTGGCGGATCGCATCGAGCACGTTCGCCAGCACGCCCACGCGGTCGTGGTGCCGGACGATCAACTGGAACCGCGCCGGCGTCTTCTGCGCGATGTTCACGCAGTTGGGCACCTCGCCGCGGTTGAGGAACGAGTCGACGATCCGCACCGTCTCCTCGGCGATCGCGTCCTGGGCCTGATCCGTCGACGCGCCGATGTGGTGCGTCCCGTACACGTTGGGCAGCTGCGCCAACGCGCTATGGAACTCCGCCTCGCCGCCCTTCGGTTCGTCCGCCCACACGTCCTGCGCGACGCGCAGCCGGCCGCTCTGCGCCTCCTCGAAAAGTGCCTGCTGATCGACGACGTCCGCGCGGGAGGTGTTCACGAAGAGGGCGCCGTCGGGCATCGCCGCCAGCACTTGCCGGGAGATGAGCCCTTTGCTCTGCGGGTTGGCGGGGACGTGGACGGTGAGCACATCCGCCTCCCGCGCCGCCGCCAGCGGGCTGTCCGCGAGCTCGAACCCGAGCGCCTTCGCCCGCGCGGGAGTGAGCGACCGCGAGTGCGCCAAAACCCGCATCCCGAACGCCAACGCCCGCGCGCCCACCGCCGCGCCGATGGCGCCCACGCCGATGAGCCCGAGCGTGCGGCCGTGCAGCCCGCGCGCCTTCGAGAACTCCTTCTTGCGCCACCGTCCCTCGCGCAGCGCGGTGACGTTGTCCACGAGGCGCCGGTCCATCGCGAGGATCAACCCGAAGGTGAGCTCGGCCACCGCGATCGCGTTCTGGCCCGGGCAATTGGCCACGTAGACCCCGCGCTCGCTCGCCGCCTTGACGTCGATGGTGTTCACCCCGGCGCCCGCGCGGATCACCAGCGAGAGCGCGTGGGCGCGCTCGAACACCGCCGCCTTCACCTCGGTGCTGCGGACCACGAGGATCGACACGTCCTTCGCCGCCTCGGGGAGGTCGTCCGCCTTCAGCTCCGGCCGGAACTCGACGGTCAGACCCAGCGCCCGCAAAGCCTCGAGGTGTTTCCGTGAAAACTCGTCCGCAACCAGGATGCGCATCCGCCCCTCCGTTGATAAGAGCCGCGCGCGATCAACCTACCCTGCCGGTGCCCGATGCCCATCGAATCTTTCGAAGCCCACACCCCGCGCATCCACCCCGACGCCTTCGTCCACGAAGGGGCGTGGGTGATCGGCGACGTGGAGGTCGCCGAAGAGGCCACGCTGTGGCCCGGCGTCGTCCTCCGCGGTGACCAGGGGCCCATCCGGATCGGCGCGCGCACCAGCATCCAGGACGGCACCGTCGGCCACGCCACCCTGGGCGAGAGCGAGACCCACGTGGGCGAGGAGGTCACCGTCGGCCACCGCGTGACGCTCCACGGCTGCCGCGTGGGGCCGCGGTGCCTCGTGGGCATGGGCAGCATCCTCCTCGACAACGTGGAGCTGGGAGAGTGGTGCTTCGTGGGCGCCGGCACCCTGCTCACGCCGGGGAAGAAGTTCGAGCCCCGGTCCTTCATCCTCGGCTCGCCCGGGCGGCGGGTGCGCGAGGTGACCTCGAAGGAGATGGAGTGGATCGTCTTTTCGTGGAAAACGTACCAGGATCTCGGCCGTCGACACCGGCGCTGAAACTGCGCCAGAAGACACAACCGCCATGGGCATGATCAAATTCGAAGTCCCGCATCGGCTCGCCAGGGACGAGGCCGTCTCCCGCGCACGGAAGCTGCTCGACCACTGGGGCCGGAAGTACGGCATCGTCACGCAGTGGAACGGCGACACTGCGTCGCTGCACGGCAAGGTGATGGGCATCTCCCTCGAGGCGACGATGACCATCACGGACAACGCCGTCACCGGCGAGGCCACCGATCCGGGCATCCTTTTGCGCGCGAAGGCGAAGAAGTACCTCGAGGAGAAGTTCAACCTCGCGCTGGATCCGAACCGTAAGCCCGAAGACCTGATGGCCTGACGGCCCGGCGTCAGGCTCCGTTCGCGACGGGCGCTTCCTCCAGCGCGGCCAGCGCGTAGCGGGCAGCCCGGGAGATCTGCTCGGGCGCGTCGGGAAGGTCCGGGTAGAAGCCCGCCAGCGGCCGCTGCGGGAAGCGCAGCTGGGCGATCGCGTTGCGGTACGAACGCCGCGCGCTCTCGTGTTCCCCGAGCCGCTCGGAGACCTGCGCGGCGAGGTAGTGCGCGAGCGCCAGCGTCGGCTCGAGGAAAAGTGCCTTGGCCAGCTCCGATTTGGCCAGCTCGTTCCGGCCCACCTGCATCGCGGCCATCGCGCCGTAGACGCGCGCCTCCACGCACAGGGGTTCGCGGGCGGAGACGTCGGCGAACACCTTCGCCGCCTCCTCCGCGCGGCCCATCACCGAGTACACGTTGCCCAGCGTGAGGTGGCAGGCGATGTCGTCCGGCTCCGACGCACAGAGCGCCTGCAGATCCTCCACCGCGCCTTCGAACTCGCCCAGGGCCACCCGCCGCGCCGCCTCCGCGAGCCGTTCCGCGGGCGCGCGCAGGGCCGGCTTGCGGTCGGGAGCCGGCGGCAGTGTGACGGACTCCGTCTGCGCCGGCACCACCACCCGGAACTCGCCGGTGATGGTGGGCGCCGGCGCGGCGCCCCCGGGTGCCCGGGCCGGAACGACGACGGGGAACTCGCCGCTGTGCCGTGGCCCGGGAGCCGGCGGCTGCGTGACGGTGATCGGCCGCGGGGGCGGCTCGTCCATCCGCTCGATGGGCCGCGGCGCTCGCGGTGCGCCCTCCAGCCGTGGCCGGCGGTAGAGGAACGCCCCCTCCACCTCCACCATCTCGAAGCGGTCGTAGACCCGGAAGAGCGACTCCGAGTAGCCGAGGATCAAAAACGCGCCCGGCCGCAGCGCCGCGTAGAAGCGGTCCATCAGGCCGCGAATCGTCGGCAGGTCGAAGTAGATGATGACGTTGCGGCAGAGGATGACGTCGAAGGTCGCGTGCTGGACCTTGGCGAACACCGGCGCCGCCAGGTTGAGGCCGTCGAAGCGGACCCACTCGCGCAACGACGGCACGATCTCGTAGCCGTCTTCGGTGGGGGTGAAGTAGCGCTGCATCCGCTCGCGGCTGACCGGCGCCATCCGGCGGATCGGGTATCGGCCCAGCCGCGCGCTCTCGATCGCGGACTGGTTCAGATCCGTCGCCCACAGGTCCACCTCCTCCCGGGAGGCGCCCATATCCGAGAGCAGCATCGCGATGCTGTAGGGCTCCTCCCCGGTGGCGCAGCCGGCGGACCAGATCGACACCTTGCGGCCCTCGCGGCGGGCCCGCTTCAGCGCTTCGGGCAGCACCCGCGCCTCCAGCGCCTTGAACTGGCGCGGGTCGCGGAAGAACTCGGTGTGCGTCACCGTCACCAGCGGCAACAGCGCGCGCAGCTCGTGCTCGCCCTGGCGGTCGCGGAGCCTTCGGACGTAGTCGTCCGCGTCGGCGATCCCCAGCGCGGGCATCCGCTCCTTGAGGGCCAGGCGCAGGCCCGCAAAGCCGTCCGGCGACACGCGCAGCCCCGCCCGCTCGAGGAGGAGCGCGGCCAGCTGTTCCAGTGCCGGCTTGCCGATGGTCAGCATTCGACCACCCAGCGCATCAGCGCCATCGGAATCTTCTCCAGCGAGAGCACCTCCTGCGCGGCGCCCAGGAGCACCGCCTCCCGCGGCATCCCGTACACCACACAGCTCGCTTCGTCCTGCGCGATCGTCCGCCCGCCGCGGTCGCGGATCGCCCGCAGGCCGAGCGCGCCGTCCTTCCCCATCCCGGTGAGGATGACGCCGATGGCCCGCTTGCCGAAGGCGGTGGCCACCGAGTCCAGGAGCGCGTCGCACGAGGGCCGGAAGCCCTGGATCGGCGGGCCGGCGTCGAGCCGCACCCGGCCGGGGAAGTCCACCCGGAAGTGGACCCGGGACGGCGCCACGTAGATCTGTCCCGGCTCCAGGAACTCGCCGTCCTTCGCCTCCGCCACCCGGTGCCCGGTCTCCACCGCCAGCCAGTTGGCCAGCCCGCCGGTGAAGCCGTCGGAGATGTGCTGACAGATGCAGATCGGCGCCACCCGTTGAGCGGGCATCATCGCCAACAGCTGCGCCAGCGCCTTGGGGCCGCCCAGCGACGCGGCGATGGCGATGAGAGGGAACGGCGGCTCTCCCGGATCGGCGGGTTCGTGATCGTGCCCGCGGCGGCGGTTGCGCTTGCCCCGCACGTGCTGCACCACCCTCACCTGCGCCAACAGCACCAGCTTCTTCGCCAGCTCCGCCCAGAAGGCGTCGTTGGGCTGCGCCGGAAGCTCCGACATGTCCAGCGCGCCCAGGGCCAGCGCGCGGAACGGATCGGTCCCCGGCTGCTGCAGGACGAGGATCGGCGTGGGGCGCTCCGCCATCACCGCCTCGATGGCGTTGAACGCGGCGTCGCCCGCGCGCAGGTCGAGGACGATCACATCCGGCCGCGACTCCTGCACCACCTCGAGCATCCGCGCGCAGGTCGTCCCCGAGCCCACGGGCGTCAGCAACCCCGAAAGAAAGAGTGGCCGGGCCCGTGCCGGGAGTTGCCGGCGATCGTCGACGAGGAGCACGCGAAACGGAGCTGTTCGACTGGGCGGCAGGGCTTCGTCCTTCTTGCGCTAGGAGCCGCAACGATACATGAGCGCCTCCGGCGCCGGCACGCGCTACGTCAGCCGATCGATTGCCTGGGCCAGGCTCTCCACCCCGAGCTCTCCCTTGACCAGGTAGGCATCCGCGCCCGCATCCAGGCCGCGGCGCTTGTCCTCAGGCGAGGCCAGCGAGGAGAGGATGATCACCGGGAGACGGGCGAGCTCGGGCGAGGACTTGATCCGCCGCGTCAGCGCGAAGCCGTCCATCCGGGGCATCTGCACGTCGGTGAGGATGAGGTCGTAGGTGCCGCTCTGGATCCGCGCCAGCCCCTCCTCGCCGTCCTGCGCCTCCTCCACGGTGTGGCCCAGCGCCTTGACCAGCGCGGACTCGGTGGCCCGGGCGATCGGCGAGTCGTCCACGAGGAGGATCCGCAGGCGCCTGGTGCTGGGCGCCTCCGTCACTGGCCGCGCGATCTTCCGCACCTCGGCCATCAGGTCGGGCACGTGCAGCAGAACGGCGATCCGGCCGTCCTCCAGCGACGCCGTGCCGGCGATGAACGGCGCGCCCTTCAAGAACTCGCCGCCGCACGGCTTCACCGCCACCTCGCGCTCGTCCACGAAGCCGTCCACCACGAGCGCAGCGCGGTCCTGTCCGTGCCGCACCACCACCGCCGGCGGGCGATCATGGGACGGCCCACCGTTGATCCCCAACAGCGGCCCGAGCGCCACCAGCGCGATGGGCTTGCCGCGGTGCTGGACCGCGACGGTGCCCATGATCTCCACCCGATCGTGCGCGTGGACGCGCATCACCGCCTCGACCTCGGCGGCAGGCATTCCGTAGACGTCGTTGCCGAGCCGGACCAGGAGCACGCGCATCAGCGCCAGCGACTGCGGCAGGCGCAACGAGATCGTGGTGCCGCGCGACAGCCGGCTCTGCAGCCCGACCGAACCGCCCAGCGCTTCGACCTTGCGCTTGACCACGTCCATGCCGACACCGCGGCCGGACAGCTCGCTCACCTCTTCGCGCGTGGAGAAGCCCGGGACGAACACCAGCTCCATCGCCTCGCGCTCGCCCAGCGCCGCGGCCTGTTCGGCGGTGATGATCCGCTTGGCCACCGCGGCCGCCTTGAGGCGTTCGGGATCCATCCCCCGCCCGTCGTCGGCGATCTCCAGATGGAGCAAGTCGCCGTCCGCGCGGACGCGGATGCTCAGCTTGCCCGCCCGCGGCTTGCCCAATGCCTCGCGGAAGTCCGGCGTCTCCAGGCCGTGGTCGACCGCGTTGCGCAACAGGTGCACCAGCGCGTCGCGCACGTCCGCGAGCATGGAGCGATCGACCCCCACGTTGGGGTTGTCGATCACCAGCTCCACCTCCTTGCCCTGGCTGTTCGCCATCTCCCGCACCGCGCGCGGGAAGGAGTCGAACACGGTGGACAGCGGCACCAGCCGCGCCACCGCCACGTCGTCCGCGAGCTGCGCCAGGTTCCCCTGCAGCGTGTTGAGGCCGTCGAGGTGCTGGCGCACGAAGCGGAAGGCGTCGTCCCGGAGCAGGTGGAGGTCGTTCTCCAACAGCTCCACCGCGCGATGCGCCGGAGAGGAGGGCTCCAGCTCCTCGCCCAGCTTGAGGAAGCGATCGCCCAGGCGGGAGAAGCGCTCGAGGATCTCCTCCAGCTCGGCCGAACGCAGCCGCGCGCGGGCGCTTTCGACCAGAAGGTCGCCGGCCAGCGTCCCCATCTGATCGAGGATCTCCACGTTGACGCGGATGCTGCGATCGGCCGCGCTCAGCCTGGGCGCGTGCGGCTCCTCAGGGCGAGCCGCGGGCGGCGGCGCCTGGGGCGCGGCCACCGGAGCGTGGGCCTCCGCGGGCGCTGCGTCCGCGGCTGCCTTGAGCCCCTCCGCCGGCGTGGGCCGGGGCGTCGACCGCGCCGTGCCCCCGGGCTGGCCCGGCTTGAGCGCAGGGACCTCGTGCCCGGAGGCTTCGGCGAGCCGGCGCACCATCTCGGCCGAAGCCTCGGTGCCCACCCTCGCCCCCTCCGGGTCCTCCAGCAGATCGGAGACCGCGTCGCAGGCGCGCAGCAGCAGATCCGTCGCCACCCGGATCGACAGCTTCCCCTCGGAGGTGGCCTTGAGCAGATCCTCGGCCGCGTGCGCCAGCTGGCCGATCGCGGCGAGCCCGAGGATGCGGGACTCGCCCTTCATGGTGTGCAGTTCGCGCGCCACCGCCTCGCGGGCAGTGGCCGCCTCCGGCTTCTCCAGCTCCAGCACCCCGAGCTGGATCTTCTGGAGCCGGTCCGCCGTGTCCTCCTGGAACTTCTTCAGGAAGGACCTCTTGAGTGCCTCGAGATCCAAGGTGGCTGCTTAGTCGGCCTTGAACCGCTTGATCAGCTCCGCCAACCGCGCCGCGAGCTGGGTCAGCTCGGCCGCAGCACCGGTGGACTGCTTCGACGCCTGGGTGGTCTGACGGGTGACGTCCTCGATCTCCGCCATCGACGCCACCACCTGTTCGGTGGCGGTGCGCTGCTGCTGGGTGGCGAGGTTGATGACCCGGGCCGCGTCGCTGGTCTCCTGCACGCCGGCGAGGATCCCCTCCACCGACTGGGCAGCGACGGCGCCCAGCTTCTCACCCGCCTCGGTGGCGGTCTTGGACGCGTCCGCCGCCGCCCCCGCGGCCGCGGTGGCTTCGCGGATCTCGGTGATGAGGTTCTTGATCTCCTTGGTGGAGTCCAGAACGTTCTCCGCCAGCCGCCGCATCTCCGCGGCGACGATCGAAAATCCCTTGCCGGCCTCGCCCGCGCGCGAACCCTCCAGCGCGGCGTTGAGGGCGAGGAGATCCGACCGGTCGGCGATCTCGTCGATCACCTCCACCACGGTGCCGATCCGCTCCACCCGCTTGGAGAGCTTGGCGATCGAATCGACCACGGCCGCGCCGTCGCGACGGATCTGCTGCATCGCCTGGATGAACTCGCCGATCGCCCCGCGCCCAGCGCGCGCCGCGCCCAGCGTCTCCTCGGCGACCCGCGCCACCGCGCCAGCGTTCTCGGCGATCTGCGCGGAGGCGTGCTTGAGCTCCTCCATGGTCGCGGTGGTCTCGTGGATCGCCGCGGCCTGTTCGGTGGCGGAGGTCTCGTGCTGCGTCGACGCCGCGAGCACCTGGTTCGCGGACGAGGACAGGCGCAGCGCGGCCTCGTTGATCTCACGCACGAAGGTGCGGAGCGTGTCGATCACCTTGCCGAAGCTCTCGAGCAGAGGCCCGAGCTGGGGGTCGTCCGTGGAGGAGCTCCAGTGCGCCAGATCGCCCGAGCGCACCAGCGCGATGAGCGAGTCCACCGCGCGGTCGATCTCATGCGACACGAGCTGCTTGCGGCCCTCGGTGTCCGCCAGCTGCTGGAGGATCTGATTCACCAGCTGGCCCAGCTCGGCGTTGGGGCCCACCAGCGCGGATTCGGGGACGCGCGCGGCGAGGTTGCCGCTGACCGCGAGCCTCAAGGTCTCGATCACCGGATCCACCGTCGCCGGTGCCAGGGTGTTGGTCCCGCCGGTCTCGGCGGGCGTCAAGGAGGCGGCCTTCTTCGTCTTCTTCTTCGCCGCGGGTTTCTGGGGAGCTGCTTCGGTCGCCATGACGGTCACTGTCCTTTGGGAGCGTCCAGGGACGCAGGAAGATCGATGAGAACCACAGGGGCCTGCCCTTCGTCCAACCAGAAGCCGATCACGCCTCTGGGTTGCCCGGCGGCCGGCGGGACCCGGCGGAGCTGGTGGACGCTGACCGGGCGCACGCCCACCACCTCGTCGACGCACAGCTGCGCCTCTTCGCCCCGCGCGTCGTGGAACACCAGCGCCCGTCCGCCCTCCCGGGGCATCCCGAGCGCCTCCACCCACTTCGCCTGAAAGCCGGCGCGGTCGATCCGCAGCACCTGCGAGGCGTCGGCTCCGTACCGCGCCTCGCCGATCCGGAAGAACAGCACGTCCACCGACGCCGGCGCCTCCGTCGCGTGCACGCCCGCATCCATCATCGCACCACCACCCGCGCGCGGATCGACTGCAACAGCTTGGGCAGATTCAGCAGGTGCAGCGCGCCGTCCTTCTCGTTGGCCGCCGCCACCACCCCGTCGAGGTGTTCCTGCGACGCGTCGCCGCCGAGCGGCGGCGGGAGGATGTCGGCGACGGCGATCCGCGTGAGCCCCGCCACCTGGTCCGCGGCGAACGCGCAGACGTACGTCCCGGAGATGCCGATGAGAAGCCGCGATCTCGGGCCGATCTTCGCCTCGCCCTTGCCGAGGAAGCGCAAGAGGTCGACCACCGGGAGCACCTCGCCGCGGTGCCCGGAGACGCCGAGCAGGAACGCGGGCGTGCGCGGCAGCGGCGTCAGCGGCGTGAAGCGGACCACTTCGCGGACGTGGCTGGCCGCGAACGCCATTTTCAAGCTGCCAATGCGGAAGCAGAAGAACTCCTGTTCCGGGCGGGAGAGAGTCTGAGTGGCTCGGTCGGGCGCGGAGGCGAGCGCGCTCTGCAAGGGGGTGGGTGACAAGGGGGCCAAAGTATCCGGATCGCGCGGGGTGGAATCAAGAAAGGCGTGCCGTCGGAAGCGCGGACGGTAGAATGCGCGCCCGCTCCAAAGACGAGGAGATCATGGCGCCCCGCGTGCTGGTCATCGACGACAGTGAGATCCTGCTCAACCTCACTGTCAATGCGCTCAACGCCGCCGGCTACGACGCCGTCGGCGCGGTGGACCTCGCCAGCCTGGACGCCGCGCTCGCGCAGTCGCCCGTCCAGCTGGTGCTCGTGGACGTCAACATGCCCGAGATGTTCGGGGACGACGTCGTCGAGTTCCTGCGGTCGCAGCGCAAGCTCGACGCCCGGCTCCTCCTTTATAGCGACCTGTCCGAGGAGGAGCTCGCGCAGCGCGCGAAGACCTCCGGCGCCGACGGGTACATCGTCAAGGGCGCGGGGATCGAAGCGGCGGTGGCGGAGGTGCGCGCGCAGCTGGGCGGTGGGACCCGGCCTCCGCCGGCACCAGCCGAGCCCGCGCCCTTGCCGGAGCCCGCCCCGGCGAAAAGCCCCGCCGAGCCTGCGGCCGCGGCCGTAAGCCAGGGCCCGAGGAAGAAACGGGTGCTCATCGTCGACGACAGCGAGATGGTGGGCCACGTGCTCCAGGGCGAGCTGACCGCGCGCGGCTTCGACGTCTTCGTCGCCGACAGCGCCGAGAAGGCCACGCGGATCATCCTCAAGAAGCAGACCCGGCCCGACCTAGTGCTGCTGGATGTGCGGATGCCGAACGTGAACGGCGAGCAGTTCTGCCGCTTCATCAAGGGCAACCCGCTCTTCAGCGGGATCAAGGTCCTGCTCTGCTCGAGCGAGAGCCCCGAGGAGCTTCGGCGGATCTGCCGCGAAGCGGGGGCGGACGGCTTCGTGGGCAAGGAGGCCGTCCTCGCGCGGGTGATCTCCACCGACCTCGGCTGAGCCACTGTCCGAAACCCGGACACCGCGAAGCAGCCAGTGATTCCGGGCACCTGGAGCGACACGCTTCGGAATTGGATAGTCGGGGGAAAGGTCGGGTGGAGCGCCGTCAATCCACTTGACATGTGCGCATTCTGCCGACATGTGAATTTTGCCTGTCATCCCGGTAGGTTGCGCTGGATGCGGCGTGGGCCACCGGCTGGCCTGCTTCTTGGAAAATGAGCGGCCGGCAATGGTCGCCTTCCGTTCCGCCAGAACGATTCGCCCCTTGGTGACCGCAGCGGCGACGCTGCCGCTGGCGGTGGCGCGCACCTCTTCCGGTGAGCTGCGCCGGGGCGCCACGGGCCTTCGGGTGCGGGAGCTGCAGCAAAAGCTTCGCGTGCTCGGGTACCTCTCGGAGGCGGACGTCGCGTCGGGCCCCGGAGTGTTCGGCCCACGCACCGAGAAGGCGGTGATGGCGTTCCAGGCCGATCACGGGCTCAAGCGCATCGGCGTGGTCGGCCGCTACACGCAGGCGGCGCTGGAGAAGGCGCTGGCGGAGAACTTTCCACCGACGGGCAGTCGGAACACGCTCGGCTCGTCGTGACAGCTGGCAATGGGTCTGGAATGGGTCCGGACTCGACGGGACTTCGCCTTTCCCCCTTTGGGCGAAGTCCCGTTCTCTTTTTTTCAGCCCCGGCGGCGGCGCTCGCGGAGGCCGCGGGCGAAGTTGCCGATCACCAGCCACGGGGCCGCCTTCTTGAACGCGCGGAGCATCTGACGGACGCCGATCGGCTCGCCGCCCGCGCCCCGGTCGCGCGCCACCTCCAGGTATTGCAGCGGGTCGATGCACAGAGACCGCGTCTGCACCTGGTCGATCCGGTAGCGGCGGATGAGCCGGGTGAGCGCTTCGACCTCGCCCGCGCGGTCCGTCACGCCCGGGAACAGAAGCAGGTTGATCGCCACATACGCGCCCCTCTCGCGGGCCAGCGCGATCGACGCCTCCACGTCCTCCCAGCCGTACTTCACCGGCCGGTAGTAGGCCTCGTAGAGATCCTTCACCGCCGAGTTCAGCGACACCCGGACCGCGTCCAGCCCCGCGTCGAACAGCGCGCGCAGCCCGTGGGTGAGCGAGCCGTTGGTGTTGATGTTGATGGACCCCTTCGAGGTGCGCGCGCGGATGTAGCGGATGGCTTCGGCGATCTGCCTCCAGCGGGTGAGCGGTTCGCCTTCGCAGCCCTGGCCGAAGCTGACCATGGTGCGGCCGGGCGCGTGCTCGAGGTGGAACACGCCCACCTGCCCCATCTCCTCCGCGGTGGGGCCGTCCTCCATCCGCTCGTGCGAGGCGGGCGGGCCGTCCGGGGGCTGGTCGGAGATGCAGCCCACGCAGCGCGCGTTGCACATGATCGACGCGGGGATCGCCCCCTCGTCGCGCGCGTAGAAGATGTTCTGGCTGGTGAAGCAGCGGTACACCAGCGCGCACGTCTCGAGCTGCTGGAGCACGCGGTTGTCGGGGAAGCGCCGCCGGTACTCCCGCACGCGGGCCTTCAGGTCCGGCGTCGAGTAGCGCTCGGGAGACCAGTGCGTGCGGCGGTCGGTGTGGATGGCCCACGCCACCGGCCCGTCCTCGCCCCAGGCCGCGGCGGTGTACGCCCACTGCGGCAGCACCGGCCCGAAGTGCTTCACCTCGCCGGGCAGATAGGTGCGGGTGTAGCCCGGCGGCAGAAGCGCGCCCACCGCGTGCGGCGTGAACGTCCGCGATCCGATGCGCAGCTCCTTCACCAGCTCGAACTCGCCGGTCGACGGATCAATCCCCACCGGTAGACGGCCCGGGAGGTGAACGAGGCGCGCGTGCTCGGGCAGCGGGATCGGCTTGTCCGTCGGAGGAAGCAGCGTCTCGCCGCTGCGCAGGGTGGCGAGCAGGTACGGGTGTTCCATCACCTTCCCCTGCGGATCGGCGACGAGCAGCTTCGGAGCGGACGGCGTCTGGCGCCGGCGGGACGGGCGGAGCATCGCGGGGTCGTTTACCACCAACACCGCAGGGCGCACGCATCGTCCCCGGCACGCGGCGTGCTCTCGGAGCTTTGGCGCATGATGCGGGCCCTCATCCTCGGACTTTGCCTCGCAGGCTGCGGCGCGCAGGCCACGCCGCGGGTGCGGATACTGGGCAGCGTGGATGGTGGGCCACCCTCGCCCGGCTGGGTGTACGCCCGCCGGGGCCAACGCGTGGTGCTCCACGCCGAATTGACCCCGCCCGATCCGCGCGCACGCTTCCGCTGGTTTGCGCTCGAGCCCACCACGCTGGCGCTCGACAACACGGAGCCGCGCTTCCACTACGAGAAGGTGAAGTACGCGGTGCGCGAGCTTGAGGGCTGCCGCGATCAACCCACCTGCGACGGCGACGTGACCCCGCATGTCCTCCCCTCCACGCCCGGGCTGGAGGGCCTGGGGACGATGGCATTCCAGCTCGTGGCGCTGTTGCCGGACGGCACGGCGGTGGCCACGCCCGGGACGGAGGCGGTCGAACGCGGAGGGCTCTCACGCGAGGTGTTCAAGGTCGCCATCCGGCGCGACGACACGTTCACCGGCTACCTCACCGAGCTCCTCAACACGCCCTACATCTTCGGCAGCGACGGCCCGCCGGGGCAGCACCAGTCAGAGCTGCTGATCGGTTCCGACTGCGCGGATCTGTGCGTGTACGCCGCGCGCCGCAGCGGGCGGAACGTCCCGTTCGTCTCCACCTGGTCCATCGCCGACCACGCTCCCGAACGCCTCCGTGCCACCGGCCAGACGGTCGACGGCCGCTTCACGGACGCGCGCGGCCGGCCGCTTTGGGTGGGCCCGCATGACGACGAGGTCCACGTGGGCGACCTGTTACTGTTTCCCGCATCGCGGCACGTGGGCGTGCTGTTCGAGGACCGCCCGCCGCTCGGCGTGCTGGACGCAAACGATCTCCTCTTTCACACCTGCTGGGCCCCGCCCACTGCGCAGCCCCTGCGCGAGACAGCGTGCGCGTCGCTCCCCGTGCGGGTGTTGCGGTTCCGATAGTCGGCCTGTGCCGAGGGGGGCTTCACAAGGGCCACATCGGGCGCTCAGGATGCGCGCCTTTCGGGGGAGGTGCGGATGGTTCGTGAGGCTGCGCAGCGCCGACTCGGCCACGACGGCCCCGTCGTGTTTCCGATCGCGCTCGGGTGCATGGGGATGAGCGGGAGCTACGGCCCCTATGACGAGGCCGAGAGCATCGCCACGCTGCACGCCGCGCTGGATGCCGGGGTGAACTTGCTCGACACCGGCGACTTCTACGGCCACGGGCACAACGAGCTCCTCATCCGCCGCGCGCTCGAGGGCCGACGGGAGCGGCCGATGATCTCGGTGAAGTTCGGCGCGTTGCGTGCCCCGGACGGAAGCTGGCTCGGCTTCGACGCAAGGCCGGCGGCGGTCAAGAACTTCTGCGCCTATTCGCTGCGGCGGCTCGGGGTGGAGACCATCGACATCTACCGGCCGGCGCGGCTGGACCCGAACGTGCCAATCGAAGACACGATCGGAGCCATCGCGGATCTGGTGCGGGCCGGATACGTCCGCTACATCGGGCTCAGCGAGGTGGGTGTGGAGACGATCCGCCGCGCCCACCGCGTCCACCCGATCTGCGACCTGCAGATCGAATACTCCCTCGTCTCCCGCGGGCCCGAGCGGGCGATCTTCCCGGTGCTGCGGGAGCTGGGGATCGGCGTCACCGCGTACGGCGTGCTCTCGCGGGGCCTGCTCAGCGGGAGCACGCCGAGGCCCGGCCGCGACATGCGCGCGCAGCTGCCCCGGTTCAGCGGAGAGAACTTCGAACAGAACCGCCGGCTGGTGGACGAACTGGTGCGCGTGGCGCGGCACAAAAACGTCACGCCCACGCAGCTGGCGATCGCCTGGGCGCTGGCGAAGGGCCCGGACATCGTCCCGGTGATCGGCGCCCGGCGCCGCGCGCAGCTCAACGAGAGTCTGGGCGCGCTGGCGGTGTCGCTCACGCCCGACGAGCTCGCCGCGCTCGAGGAGGCCGTCCCGGCCCACGCGGTGAAGGGCGCCCGCTACGGTGAACAGCAGATGCAGCACCTCGACAGCGAGCACTGATCGCCTCACCGGATCCATCGCCCGCTCACAGGGGATCACGCTGCGCGTCATCCGGCCACGCCTTGACCGCCGAAGGCGGCGGCGTATGGTGCGCCGCCTTTCGTCCCCTCCCCTGGAGATACCGCCGTGATCATTGGAGTTCCGAAGGAAATCAAGACCCGCGAATACCGTGTCGGCATGGTGCCTGCTGGCGTAGCCGCGCTCACGAAGAAGGGCCACACCGTCCTCGTGGAGAAGGGCGCCGGCATCGGCTCCGGCATCCCCGACTCGGAGTTCGAGCGCGTAGGCGCGACGATGATCAAGAGCGCGGATGAGGTCTGGCGCCGCGCAGAGATGATCGTCAAAGTCAAGGAGCCGCTGCCTCCCGAGTACACGCGGATGCAGCCCGGGCAGATCATCTACACGTACTTCCACCTCTCCGGCGTGGATCCCGAGCTCACCCGGGTGCTGCTCCGGAAGAAGGTGGCGGCGGTCGCCTACGAGACCGTGCAGCTCGACGACGGATCGCTCCCGCTTCTGCGGCCCATGTCCGAGGTCGCCGGGAAGATGGCGATCCAGGTCGGCGCGGCGTCGCTGGAGAAGGAGCACGGCGGCAAGGGCATCCTCGTCGGCGGCGTGCCCGGCGTGCGGCGCGCGCGGGTGACGATCATCGGCGGCGGCGTGGTGGGCTCGAACGCGGCGAAGGTCGCGGTGGGGATGGGCGCGGACGTCACCATCCTCGACAAGAACGTGAACCAGCTCGCGTACCTCGACGACGTGTTCCTCGGGCGGGCGAACGTGATCTTCTCCGACATGGAGACGATCGCCGAGGCGGTGCGCGAGGCCGACCTGGTCGTCGGCGCGGTGCTCGTCCCGGGCGCGGCGGCGCCGAAGTTGGTCAGCGAGGAGCTCATCAAGCAGATGTCGCCGGGATCGGTGGTGGTGGACGTGGCGGTGGATCAGGGCGGCTGCATCGAGACCTGCAAGCCGACCACCCACGACAACCCCACCTTCGAGAAGCACGGGGTGATCCACTACTGCGTGGCCAACATGCCGGGCGCGGTGCCCCGCACCTCGACGTTCGCGCTCACCAACGTCACCCTCCCCTACGCGGAGCTGATCGCCAACAAGGGGCTGCGCGAGGCGGTGAAGTCGAATCGCGCGCTCGCCCGCGGCGTGAACACGCTCGATGGCCACTGCACCTACGAGGCGGTCGCGCACGACCTGGGTTACGACTACGTGCCGCTGGAGGACGTGCTGAACGGCACGGCGCCTGAGCCGAAGGCGCCTGCGCCGAAGACCAGCGGCAAGAAGACCGCGCGGCGCGAGGTGCGCGTCTCGGCGAAGGTGGCGCGCGAGCGGGCGCGGTAGCAGAGCTTTTCAAAGGGTTCAGGCGGGCGCATCGCCACGTGGCGGTGCGCCCGTTTCATTGTCTGCGCAGGCGGGCAGGCATCGGCGCTGCCAACGTGCCGCGCGCATGCACCAGGGCTGTGACACTCTGTCGCAGCTCCGAACCGCCCGAGCGGATAAACCTTTGAAACCGCTCGTGCGTTCAAGTCACCCGATACGGGCGCACCGGTTGCAGGGTGTCGCCGCGTCAAAGGGAAAACGAGCGGCCGGCGGGCGGGCAGGCGGGCGCGGAAATGGAATCGCGCCGGGCCGAAAGCGTCTTACCGGGTCATCGTAAGGCAATCGGGCGGGCGGCGTTGCGGTGCGTGTTCAGGTGCGTACATTTTATTTCGAGGATTTCAAAGGCCACCATGCTCGACTTTCGCCACAACAACCGGACCAAGCGGGAATTCGAGGAGCTCGCGCTCGCGCACCTCGACCCGCTCTATTCGGCCGCGCTGCGCCTGACCAAGAACGAGCGCGACGCCGAGGACCTGGTCCAGGACACCTGCATGCGGGCGTACCGCTTCTTCGACAAGTTCGAGCGCGGTACCAACATGAAGGCGTGGCTCTTCAAGATCCTCACCAACACCTTCATCAACAAATACCGGCGGAAGGTGAAGGAGCGCTCCGTGGTGGAGGGCTCCGAGCGTGAGGCCGTCCACGAGCGCTTCGTCAGCCGGGACGCGACCGACTTCGCCGCCAACCCCGAGCAGTTCTTCTTCGACCGGCTTTTGTCCGACGACGTGCTCCGGTCGATCGACGCGCTCCCGATCGACTTCCGCCTGGTGGTGATCCTCGCGGACCTCCAGGAGTTCTCCTACAAGGAGATCGCCGAGATCCTCGAGTGTCCGGTGGGCACCGTGATGAGCCGGCTGTTCCGGGGACGGAAGCTGCTGCAGAAGACGCTCCGGGATTACGCGCAGGGCACCGGTGTTCTTGCGGCCGACGAAGAGGTCAGGGCCTCCGGCTCCGCACCGGTCGACATCGCCGAATACCGGCGACGCAAGGCCGGGTAGACTGGTCCGGAACGGGTGCTCGGATCTCTTCCGGGCAAAGGGCCCATGGATCCGAGACCGGCTGCGCGGACATGACGTGTGAGGATCTCGACACGCTCCTCCATCCGTTCGTGGACGGGGAGTTCGATGACGCCGAACGGCTCGTGGTGGAGACCCACCTTTCCACCTGCACCGACTGTTCCCGGAAGGTCGTATCCCTCCGTCAGTACAAGCAGGCGATCCGCGCGCGCGTGGACGAAGCGCCCGTCTCCCACGCGCCGGATTCGCTGCGCCAGAACCTGATCGCCGGGCTCCACCGCGAACAGCGCGCCCGCACCTGGCGCCAGATCCTCGCGATGGGCTCCGCCGCGGCGGTGGCGATCGCCGCCGGCGCGGTGACTTGGTCGCTGATACCCAGAGCCCGCGAGCGCTTCGTGATGGATGCCGCCCGCCGCCACGCTCGCGCGCTCCCGCCGGAGATCCGCGCCGCGCACGATGAGATCGAACGCTGGTTCGGCGGGAAGCTGGACCACCGCGTGCCGGTGCCGCGCTTTGCCAACACGACCCTCTCCGGCGCGCGGCTGTCGAACGTGGAGGAGAAACCCGCCGCGTACATCCGCTACGAGAAGCGCGATCCGAAGGACGGCGCGAACCGCAGCATCGGGCTCTTCGTGTTCGACGACGTGGACGACGACGTGGACGCCCAGCCGCTCCCCGCGGTCGCGGTCGAACGTCAGGCCGGCTACAACGTGGCGCTCTGGCGAGACGGCGAGATCGTCTACGAGATGGTTACGGATCTCGATGAACAGGACATCCTCGACCTGCTCGCAGCCCAGCAGCGCGGGGCCGCATCGGCCAGGCTTCCGGCCACCTCCCCCACTCCGCCGCCTCTGCCGTCTGCGCCCGTTCCGGATCTGAAAGTCACGCCGGCCTCCCTACAGCGCTGACGTCCGCCCGTGCTCCGTGGTGCGGGGCGAGGGTTTGACGCTCCAGATCCACCCCGGTAGCCTCGGCGCAACTCCAATGTCCAGGAACATCCTCATCGTCGAAAGCGACCCGGCCCTCTCCCAGACCATGAAGGCCGAGCTCGAACGGAAGGGCTTCACCGTCAGCGAGACGTCCGACGGCAAAGGCTCCATCGAGCTCATCCGGCGTCAGCGGCCGGATCTGGTGGTGATGGGGGTCGAGCTCTCCGCCGGGCAGAACGGCTACATCCTGTGCGGCAAGCTCAAGAAGGACGACGAGCTCAAGAGCGTGCCGATCGTCATCGTCGGCAACGCGGACGGGTTCGCGCAGCACCGGAAGCTGAAGACCCGCGCGGACGATTATGTGGCCAAACCCGTGGACACGACGGCGCTGGTGAACGCGGTGGGGAACCTGATCGGCTTCCCAGAGGCCGCTTCCGACGAGGTGGACGAGAGCATCTCCCTCTCCGACTTGGTCGACGACGACGAACCGCAGACCGGCGAGTTCGCCGCGGAGGAGATCGCGGTCGAAGAGGAGAACCCGGGGACGGTGCAGGGCGATCCGGACCTGGACATGCTGGACGCGGCGTTCGAGGGCGCCACCGGCGGCGCGAGCTCCGAGAGCACTCAGGCCGCCTCGGAGGACGACACCGCGCTGGATGCGCTGGAGGCGCTCGGCAGCGACGAAGAGGAGACGGCGGTGGTCCTCGAGGAGGACACCGCGGACAGCGCGCTGGACAGCCTGGGCGCGGACGATGGCGACGGCTCCGCCGATCGCACCATGGTCGCCTTCGTCCCCGATCTCCCCCCGGAGGAGCCGCCCCGGAACATGCAGGCGATCTCTCCGCCGCTTTCTTCGACCGCGAAGGCGGGCACCGCCTCCGGTGCGGACGCCGCCGAGCTGCGCAGCCTCCGGGCGAAGGTGACCGAGCTGGAGCGCGCCGCCCGCGAGGCGGAGGAGCGCGCCCGCGAGCTCGAAGAACGCACCCGCGACCTGGAGGATCAGCTCGCCGCAAAGGCCGCCGAAGCGGACGCGGCGAAGTCCGCGGCGTCCGGCGCCTCCAGCAAGGAGGTGTTCGCCCTAAGGGAAGCGGCGAACAAGAAGGACAAGGAGATCCTCCGCCTCAAGAGCGAGGCCAACGAGAAGGACAACGAGATCGTCGAGCTGCGGGACAAGGTGCTCCAGCTCGAACAGCAGCTCTCCGAGACCTCCGGGGACATGGCGCGCAAGGACGCGCAGATCAAGACGCTCAGCCAGAAGGCCGAACAGCTGCAGAACGAACGCAGGCGGTTCGACCAGCAGCTGCTCGCCGCGAAGGAGGAGGCCCGGAGCGCCAGCGCCCAGCTCTCCACGGTCCAGAGCGAGCTCGACGACGTGCGCGCCCAGCTGGAGGCGGCCCAGTCCGAGCTGCAGAACCTGCGCACCCGGTCGGGCGATCTGGAGAGCGAGCTGCGCGCCGCCAGGGACGAGGCCAGCGAGCTCCGCCGCGAGGTGGAGGACCTCCGCGCGTCCAATGAGTCCGCCCGGCGCGAGGCCGAAGACGCCCGTAGCCAGCTGGACCAGGCGCAGATCGATCTCGACGCCGCGAAGAACCAGATCGCCACCCAGGCCACCGCCTTCGCGGAGGAGGCCGCGTCGCTGCGCCGGCGGATCTCCGAGCTGGAGGAGGCCGCGCAGAAGCACGAGGACCGGCTCACGCGCTTCTACGCGAAGATCAAGGACGACGAGAAGATCCGCGAGAAGACGCGCAAGGCGCTGGCGATCGCCCTGCAGCTTCTGGACGAACAGCAGCAGGCGCAGGTGGAGATCGACGTCGACGAGCCGGCCGAAGCCTGAGCCGGCCGCCCCTCAGTGCTCCTTCTTCGGGGCGGTCTTCTTTTCGATCATCTTCTTCGCCTGCTGCGCCACGCCGGACGGGACGTTGCGGTCGCGGGCGAGATCCTTCACGTCGGAGTCGCGCAGCGTGGCGAGGAAGCGGAAGGCCAGCGCCATGGGCGTCTTGGGGTTCTTCACGAGCGCCAGCTTGATCCGGTAGTCCTTCGTCCAGTCGCGGTTGTTGTAGATCACCCGGAGCACGTCGTCGTTCACCGCGCGGTTGTTGGCGCACATGAGGACCTCACCGTCGGTGATCCGCGGGCTGCGGATGGCGGCGGTGGCCACCAGCTTGTTGGTGTCGCGCAGAAGCAGCGTCCGCGCCTCCTTGTTGCCCCGGGTGGCCAGGCGGATCTTCTCGGCGATGCTCATTTTCATGATCCGCTGGGTGAGGGTGAGCCGCTTGCCCTCCTCCATCGGCCCCGCGTTCTCGTTGTTGAGCTCGGAGAACTCCGCCAGGACCTCGTCCGCAGTGGGGCCCTGGTCCACCGGCTTCTCCGCCGCCTCCGGACCGAACAGGCGGATCCGCGCCTCTTTCATCTGCGGCACGTCCGGCAGGTCCAGCCCGCTGCGCACCGCGAAGTCGCACACCCCGTCCACCAGTGCCGCGCTGGCGTTGGGGTTGAGGCAGAGCTGCCGGATGATGTCGCCGTGGCGCAGGATGCGGAGCTGGTTCTGGGCGATGATCTCCGCCAGCCGCGCGCTGGCGTTCAGGGTGATCGCCGCCACGTCCTCATCCGGCGTGCTGCCGTTGAGGATCAGCATCTCTGCGTAGACCTCCTTGTCCTTGAGGGTGCGGAGCATGAACCCCAGGACGGGCGGAGCCAGCGACTCGTCGCGCAGCGCGGAGGCGAGGATCCGGTCCGGCAGCGTGGCGGCGGTCTTGAGGGCGGTCTCCCGGACGGCGGTGTCCGGATCGAAGGTGAGCATGAACAGCGCGCCCACCATGTCGGAGGGCGACATCGGCACGAGCGATTTGGCCGCCATCATCCGCAGCGGCACGGGCACCTTGGGGTCGACGTGCTTGCGGAGATTGGGAGGGAGAAAGTCGCTGGTGATCGGACAGGCGCCCATCTCGACCGCCGCGGGCTGATCGACGGGTTCGCTCATGACGCGTGGTTCCTCCAATAGATGAGGCGCAAGCCCTCCAGGGTGAGGAACTCGTCGACCTCGGAGATCGCCCGCGACTCGGCGGCGATCAGCGGCGCTAGGCCGCCGGTGGCGACCACCTTCACCTCGAAGCCGAGCTCCTCCCGCATCCGGGCGCAGATCCCGTCCACCAGCCCCACGTACCCATAGACGAGGCCGGACTGCATCGAATGGACGGTGTTCTTCCCCACCACGTGCGGCGGACGGCTGAACTCCACCCGCGGGAGCTTGGAGGCGTGGGTGAACAGCGCGTCCATGGAGATGACGATGCCCGGGCAGATCGACCCGCCGAGGTACTCCCCCTTCGGGGTGACCACGTCGAAGGTGGTGGCCGTGCCGAAGTCCACGACGATCAACCCCTGCTTGTGCTTCTCCCAAGCAGCGACCGCGTTGACGATCCGGTCCGCCCCCACCTCGCGCGGGTTGTCGTAGAGGATGGGCATCCCGGTCTTCACACCCGGGCCGACGAACATCGGCTTGCAGTGGAAGTAACGCTCGCTCATCCGTTCGAGGTTGAGCTGCATGGGCGGGACGACGCTGGAGACAGCCACCGCGTCCACTTGCCCCGGGTCCAGCTTCTGCCAGGAGAACAGCTCGCGGACGAGGATCCCGTACTCGTCGGCGGTCCGGCCGGGGTTCGTTTCCAGGCGCCAGTGCGACAACAGCTGCTTGCCGTCGTACGCGCCCAGCACCGTGTTCGTGTTTCCGACGTCGATCGCCAGCAGCATTGCGGCGCGCAGCTTAGATGACTTCGCCGCCGGTGGGGCGCCGCTACTGATGCGGGCTCTGGGTCCGCAGCTGTTCGACGTCCCCGGCAATCACCCGCTCGGTGGTCCCCTCCCGGGTCCGCACCAGCAACGCGCCGGTCTCGTCGATGTCCTCGGCCATACCGGTGAACTCGCGGCGCTCGGTCTTCACGAGGACGTCACGGCCCAGGGTGATGGACAGCTTCCGCCAGGCGCTCCGGACGGGCTCGAAGCCCTCCCGCTGGTGCACGTCCAGCCACTGCTCCAGGCGGGTGAACAGCGCCGCGGCGAACAGCGCGCGCGGCACCTTCTGGCCCCGGGCCTCGGCCAGGGAGGTGGCCACCTCTGCGACCTCGGGCGGGAAGTCCGTCTTCTTCGCGTTGAGGTTCACCCCGACGCCCAGGATGACGAAGTGGACCTGCTCCGGTTCGGCGGACAGCTCGGTGAGGATCCCCGCGACCTTCCTTCCGCCGATCTGCAGGTCGTTCGGCCACTTGATCCCCGCGTCCCCTCCGGCCTCGCGGAGCGTCTCGGCCACGGCCACCGCGGCCACCAGCGTCAGCTCGGGCGCGCGCTGCGGCGGCAGCTCCGGGCGCAGCACCGCCGAGAAGTAGAGGTTGAGGCCGGGCGGGGAGATCCAGTTGCGGCCGCGGCGGCCGCGCCCCTGCGTCTGGCGCTCGGTGATGACGACCTCGCCGTGGAAGGCGCCCTCCTGGGCGAGCCGGAAGGCGAAGTCGTTCGTCGACGGCAGCTCCTCCCGGTAGTGCACTGTGCGGCCGAGGTCGTGGGTGTTGAGCAACGGCTGCAGCTCCAGCGGGGTGAGGCGATCCGGGATCTCCACCAGCCGGTAGCCACGCGAGGGGACGGCGTCGATGCGGTAGCCCTTGTCCCTCAGCGACGCGACGCACTTCCACACGGCCGTGCGCGACAGCCCGAGCTTGCCGGAGAGCGCCTCTCCGGAAGTGAAGTCCTCTCCCCCGTCGGCAAGGAAGGACAACACCAGCTCTTCGGTGGTCTGCTCCACGGTGGACAAGGCTACGTAGCCCCCCTCATCCAATCAACCGCTCGCCACGCGCGCACACGCCCTCACCCGCGCCCGTCCGCCTGCTCTCTGCGGCGTTCCGTTCGACGGTGCCGACAAGGTGTGCATCTACGTCACCGGGTGCTCGATGCGGATCACCTTCGTCGGAGCGAGCGTGGAGGCGAGCGCATCGATCCGGGCGACCGCCGCGCGCACGTCCCCTTCCCGGGCGTCGTGCGTGAAGATCTGGATGGTGGCGCTGCCTTCGGCGCCGCGCGGCTCCGCCCTCTGCACGAGCGAGGCGATGCTCACGCGCTGCTCCCCCAGCACGGTGGCGATGCGCCCGAGCACGCCGGGTTCGTCCTGCACGGTGAAGCGGAGGTAGTACGCGCCCACCCGGTCGGTGTGCGGCCGGACCGGCACGCCCAGGAGGTTGGGGCCGCTGGGCAACGGGATGCGCCCGGAGATCCCCGCGAGCACGTTGCGGCAGACATCCAGGATGTCCGCCACCACCGCGCTCCCGGTGGGCAGCGCCCCTGCCCCCTGACCGAAGAGGAGCGACGGGCCCAGCGCCGCGGACTCCAGCAGCACCGCGTTGAACGCCCCCCGCACCTCCGCCAAAGGAGCCTTCCGCGGAATGAAGGCCGGGCCCACCCGCGCCTCGATGGCGTCGTCCCCGTCCCGCCGCGCCACCGCGAGGAGCTTGAGCGCGTAGCCGAACTCGCGCGCCGCCTCCACGTCGATGGGGTCGATCCCGGTGATGCCCTCCACGTGCAGCTGCGCAGGCACGAGCCGCGCCCGGAACGCCAGCGACGCCAGCAGGCACAGCTTCTGAGCCGCGTCCATCCCGCTGACGTCGAGCGTCGGCTCCGCCTCGGCGATGCCGAGCGACTGCGCCTTTTCGAGCGCGCGGGCGTAGTCCTGCCGTTCGTCGGACATGGCGGAGAGAATGAAGTTGGTGGTGCCATTGACGATTCCGTGGATCGACCGGATCCGATCCGCGGCGAGCGCCTCGCGGATGGTGCGGATGATCGGGATGCCGCCGCACACCGCGCCCTCGAAGTAGACGTCCACGCCGTGGGCGCGGGCCGCCGCGAACACCTCCTCGCCGTAGGCCGAGAGCAGCGCCTTGTTGGCGGTGACCACGTGCTTGCCCCGCGCGATCGCCTCCAGCACCAGATCGCGCGCGGCGGTCACGCCGCCGATCAGCTCCACCACCACGCTGACCTCGGGATCGTCGAGCGCGCGGGCCGCGTCGGTGGTGAGCACCTTCGCCGCCTCCGGTTCGCCACGGTCCCGCATAGCGTCCCGCACCACCGCGTGGCGGACGCGGACCCGCGCGCCCAGCCGCTCTTCGATCACCGGCGCGTGCTGCGCGAGGATCCGGAACGACCCCAGCCCGACGTTGCCGAGCCCGAAGAGCGCGATCCCGATCTCCCGCACCCGTCAGCCCTCCCGGCCGGAGCGGCAGCGGGCGCAGAAGGCGCTGCGGGCTTCAGCGCGTAGGACTTGAGCAGCATCTGCCCCTGCGGGATGCGCCGCCCGGACGCGTCGAGGAAGAAGTCGAAGCGGACCATCCCCACGTGCGGGGCGAAGGTGATCTCGTTGATCATCGTCTTTTCCCGGTCGATCCGGTTGCGGGCCTCCACCCGGACGCAGTCCTCGAACCTCCCCGCCGGGACCTCGCAGGTGAAGCCCACGTCCAGGATCCGGTAGCGCTCCATGGACGACGGCGAGACCACGGTGGTCCAGGAGTTGCCGGCTTCCACGGGGTAGCGGAGCAGGTACCGCCTAGGGTCCCGGATCCCATACGCGTCCACGGTGAGCGCGTTGCCGCGGCCGTCCACGAAGTAGCCGTCGGCCTGCTTGACGATCTCCACCCTCTCCTCGCCCTTCTCGCCGAGGAACGCACGGTCGTAGGTCCAGGTGTTGCCCACCGCGAGCGGCAGGTACACGGACAGATCGCGCCGGCGCTGTTCGGGTGTCGCGGCGCCGCGGGTGGTGGCGCAACCGGTGACGAGGACGGCGGCGGAAAAGAGAGCGGCGATCCAGCGGGCGGCCATCACGGAGTTCCTCCTTCGGCGGTGCGGGTGCGCCGCAGCTTCTCGCGGGCGCCGATCTCGTCGAGCGCCTTCTGCGCCGCGGCGCGCAGGTGGGGATCGTCGTGGCCCTGGGCCACGGTGAATAGGTACGCCATCGCCTCCTCGCCGCCGATCTGGGCGATCGCGAAGAGCACCTCCTGGACGAAGGCGGGATCCTTGCCGCGGGTGAGGTCGATGAGCGGCCGCACCGCGCGCTGTTCGCGCATCTCGGCGAGCGCGCCCATCGCCTGGCGGAGCTGTTCGGGATCCTCGCTCTCGCGCAGGCGCTCAAGCAACGTCTCCACCACCGCGGGGTTCTTCCGTTCGGCGAGGACGCGGATGGCGAACTCCTGGACGCGCGGATCGCCGGTTCGGAGGTCGCGCAACAAGTCCGCGTCGGACTTGTCCAGCGCCGCAAGCTGCAGGTGCGCGGCCTGCGCCACCTGCTGCAGCGCGGAGCTGAGCGCGGCGCGCATCGCGCGGGTGCGGGCCGGTCCTTCCGGATTCTCGATGCGGACCTCGCCCAGCCCGGCGACCTCGTAGCGGAAGGTCACCCCGCCCATCTTCCGGCGGATGGTGAGGGAGGCGCCGACCTCGGCGAAGGTGCCCGCCCTTCCCTCCTTCCGCGATTCGCGCGTGAACGGAAGCTCCAGCGTCACCGCGGCGGCCTTCTCCGGATCGTGCTTTGAGCCCGGTTCGGCGATGGCGAAGTGCCCGGTGGCCAGCAGCGTCCGGCGGAGCTCGGCCTCCACCTGCGCGCGGTTGAGCCCGAGCAGCCCGTTGTCCATCAGCGTGGGGCCGGTGGCCTGCACCTCGGTCAGCACGTGCTTCGAGGATCGGGTGCAGCCCGCCCCCGCGAGGAGCGCGACGCCGAGCGCCATCACTCCGAAGCACGTGCGGCGCGGGGGCAGCCCACACCTCATCCCGCAGTGCCTTCCCCCGAACCCGATGGCGCGGGGGGCGGTGGCGGCGCGGGAGGCGGCGGCGGTTCGGGCGCGGGTCCACCTCCCTCCGCAGGCGCGGCGCTGGCGGCGTCGGCGGGCGCGGCGCTCGCCCCGGGTGCAGCTTCGGTCCGCTGGCCACGGCCGCGGCGCCCACGACGGCGGCGCCGGCGCCGGCGCCCCTGGCCCGGCGCCTGGCCCGGCGCACCCTCGGTGCGGACACCGCCGGAGACATACGCCTCGGCCTCCTCCAGATCCTCGTCGGCGCCCTCCTCCGGACTCTCCTCGCCCGCTTCGGTATCCAGAGCGGCATCCGCCGTTGCCGGCTCCGAAGCCGCTTCCGTCCCTTCGGCCGACGGCGCGGCCGGGGTCTCGGTGGCCTCGGTGCCCAAAGCCCCTTCCGGCTGGGCGGCGCGCTCTTCGCCGCGGCCGGCCTGGCGCTCGCGCTGACGTTCTTCGCGGCGCCGCGCGGCCTCCTCCGCTTCGATCCGCACCGCCTCGAAGAAGCGCTCGTCGATCTCCCAGGTTTCGACGCGCTCCACCGTCACGCCGACGCCGGCCTCGAGGAACTTGTCCGCCAACGCTTCGCCGGCCCACAGGAACACGACCGGGCCGTTGGTGGCCTCGCTCTTCGCCTCTCCGCGGACGTCGCCCACCGAGATGAGCAGCGCCACGTTCGCCGCGTGGTGGCCGAGATCGCGCCGCACGTCGCTGACGGCGCGGCGATCGACTGCCGCGTTCCCCTTGAGGATACGGATGGCGTAGCGGAGCTCGAGGCTGCCGTCGCGGCGGCGGGCGGTCATCAGCGAACCCTCGCGGCCGCGCTTGGCGACCTTGAGCTCGCGGAACCGGAGCGCGTGCAGCAGCTTGACCACCGACTTCTCGAAGGTGCCGGGTTCGATCTCCTGCAGCTTGCGGCGCAGGGCGCGCGCGGTGGCGCGGCGCAGGTCGCGCGTGGCGGTCTTGAACGCCGCCTGGGCGGCCTGAAGCTCTTCGGTGGTGGCCGTGGCTGCGGGAGCAGGACGCGGCAGCACGGGCCGGTCACCCTCCATGGGGATCCCGAGCGCGGCGGCGAACGCGGCCTGCAGCTCCACCGGCGGCGCCTCGGTGGCGGCACCGGCGCGCTCCAGGTTCACCTCACCCGAAGCCGGGTCGAATACGAACTGCGGCCGGCGCCCGGCGTCGATCCGCCGCTGGTTGTCCTCCAGCAGCGCGGTGAGGATCTGCTGTTCGGTGACGTCCTCCGGCGCCAGCTCGCGCTCGCGCGCGTGCTCCACCAGCGCGGCGGCGCGCAGCGGCGTCCCGGTGTCGGAGAGGATCTCGAACACCACCTCCGCGAGCGGCGGGTAACGGCGCTTCTTGCGGCGGCCCTCGTCCTCCTCGCGGCGGCGCTTGCGTTCGGCGCCCCGCCCCGCCACGCGCACGTTCTCCGGGCGCGGTTCGGGGTGGCGTTCGGAGGGCCGGAGCGGCGGCAAGTTGTCTTCCTCGCGAATCTCCGACTGCAGCGTCTGGGCGAGCGCCTCCGGGTCCTCCGGGAGCGCCCAGTCGGCCAGCGCAAAGGTATCCTTCGCCGTCACGACCACTTTGCGGTCGGTCTTGCGGCGGGCCATCGCCAACAGCCGGGAGAGCATCGTCATCTCCGGCGTCTTGCCGATGTGGGACAAAAGGTTCTGCTGGATGGATCTTTCGGTGATCTCCTGAAAGGAGAGCGGGCGCCCGGCGGATTCGAGGACCCGGAGCGCGGCCTCATAGAAAGTCATTGATTTTTCTCAGGGAAATCAACGAGTTGCGACTCGACACAAATGACACCGGATGGTAGCCAGCGCCCTCCTGAGTTGTCAACGAATGTAGGATGATCCGCTTCCGAATCGGCCAGAGTTGGAAACGCGAGGCCGCCGCCCGGCCCATCGACGCGTTCGGGCTGGACCTGGACGGAGTGGATCTGTTCGCGGGAGCCAGCGAGGAGCCGCTCGAACGGGTCGTCGCGGATCTGGCGGACGCGCTCTACGCGGTGGCGGTCCGGGGCGAGCGCGCGGCGGAGTTCGGGCTGCCCGAGTCGCACCTGGAGATCGTGCTGCGGCGTTCGGACGCGGACGTGGAGGTGGAGGTGGTGAACCTCGCCCGCCCGGCGCGCCGGGTGAAGGGCCCGGTGCGGGTGGACGTGGGCGAGTTCGTGGAGGCGGCGGTCAGCTGCATCCGGGCGCTGCTCCGGGACGTGGGGGAAGCGGCGCCCGACCTGCACCCCGAGGTTCGGCGCGCGCTCTCGAAGAAGGCCGAAGCGCTCGAGCAGGGGCCGCTTCACGTGGCGGTGCCGCCGCGGGAGGTGCGGACGCGGCCGCTGTGGCACGAACCACACGGGGCCGCCGCGTTCGCCTTCCACCTCGAGGACGTGGACGGGCGCCTGTCCGAATACGACGGAAAGGGTTCCGGCGCGCTGGCCTCGCTCCTTGGACCGGGCACGGTCTCGCTGGTGGCCACGGGGCTGGCGCAGCCGGCCTGGGAACACCGGGGCACGCCGTTCCTCTCGGCGCTCGAGCTGGCCCGCCAGGCGGCGGAGCTGGTCCACGCGATCGAGCTAGACGAACCACGCTGGAGCTGTGGGATCGCCGGCACCGCCACGACGCTCACGGTGGATTTGAAGTCGGAGACCTTCACCATCCGCGGGAAGAAGGTGTCCAGCCCGCCGGCGGCGCTGGCGCGCGCGATGTTCGAGCTCGGCGAGGCGCTGGCGCAGGCGCTCACCGCGGCGCACCGTCCGCAGGCGCGCAACCCCTGGCTCCAGGAGCTGGTGGAGCGGTGCCGGGAGGGGATGGCGCGGCTCGGGGCGACGAGCCCGCCCGCGGACGTGCGGCCGGCCCGGGCCCGAGGCCGGCGCGCGCGGAAGGAGCGGCCGCTGCATGGCACCGGGCGCGTGCGCCGGCTCCGGTTCGACCTGCTGTGGGAGAAAGGCGGCCTCGTCGGCAACGAGCGCGGGCGGATCCTCCTGGCGCGGCGCGGGCCCCTCGTCTCGTCTCCGGAGATGGCCTGCGCGTTCAGCGCTCGCGGAAAGCTGTTGTACCGCCACGTCGGCGCGCACGGCGTTGCGGCGGCGGCGGATGGGTGGACGCTCGCCGCGGGGCTGAACCGCGTTCTGGCCTTCACCAGCGAACGCGAAAACGCCGGCGCGGTGTGGCTGCGCGATCACGACGGCACGCCGATCGGCCCCGAGCTCGTCCGGCGCGACGGGCTGTGCGTGGTGACGTCACAGGGGCGCAACGTGCTGGCCTTCTCGGAGGTGACCGGGCGCGAGGTGTGGCGGCTGATGCCGCCCAGGACGCAGCGCGGGCATCTGAGCGTGCAGGGGCACCGCGCGCTTCTGGCCACCGATGCGGGCTACCTCTACGGGCTGGACCTCGCCGACGGCCAGGTGCGCTTCCGGATGCGCGCCGCGATGCCGTTTGCTGGCCCCACCATTCCGTGGGGCCGTAGGCTGCTCGCCACCATCAGCCGGGGCGATCGCTCGGTGGTGTTCGTCGCGGACGCGCACACCGGCGCCATCGCCTGGACCTGCGAATTGCCGCTGGGCGCGCCCTCGCGACCCTTGGTGAGCGGCGCGCGCATTCTCGTCGCCGGCGAACGCGACCGCGAAGGGATCCTCGTCTGCCTCTCCTCCCGCGGGCGGGTGCTCTGGGAGCGGAAGCTGAACCTGGGCACCGCGCCGTTTTCGCTCATGGCGGTGGGCCGGGCGCTCCTCGTCACCTCGCACAACGGAGCCGCGGTCCTCTACTCCCCGGACGGGGTGACCGAGTGGCGCATCGGGAGCGCGGGCGAGGAGCTCGCTACCGCCATCCCGCCCTGCCTGTCGCGGGGCGTTCTGTTCATCCCGGGCGAAGTCACGCGCGCGGTCGATCCCGGAGGCGGCCGGATCCTCGCCGAGGTCCGCACGGGCATCGGCCTCGTCGATCTCGCGGTGGACCCGCGCCTCAACCTCTACGCGCTCGACGAAGACGGATCGCTTCGCGCGTTTCGCCTCACGACAACGCTCGCCATCGTGGGCGGTGACTTGTGACGAGCGCGTAGCGGCGGGGCCGCCACCGCCATCACTGGTGCGCCGCCTTGGCCGCCGCCGCCGGGTCGATCTCCTCCAGCGGCCGGACGTCCTCCTGCGCGCCCTTCCACTGTTCGCCCTCCTTGAGCTTCCACTCGCTCGGTGCGTCCAGCTTCCATGTGTAGGTGGCGTGCGCCTCGCCGCCGGACGGAGAGCGCGAGGTCACCGCGAACTCCGCTTCGATCCGCGCCACCTCGGCGGGGAGCAGATCGATGTCGTACTCGCCCAGCACCATCTGCGGCGGGAACTCGGCGATGTAGCGCTCCGGGTAGTCGATCTTGTTGGACGGGTCGCCCGTCGCCGTCATCTCGCCGAGCAGCTTGCCCTTCGCGTCGAACAGGCGCCAGGTCATGCTGAAGCTGGCGGAGGTCACCATCCGCTTCATCTTCCCGTCGTCGCGGAGCTCGCGCTGCGCACCCCACAGGATGATGGGCAGGTGGATCTTCGGTTCGTTCCCCACCATCTTCACGTCGGCGGAGACGATGTCGAACCGCATCCCGTCGTCCGTCGCCGAGAACACCGGGTCGTACCGGTTCTGACGGAAGGCATCGAACATCGCCTTCACCGTCTCGTAGACCTTCTTCCGCTCGGCGATCGCGTTGTCGTTCAGGCGATCCGACCGCGTCTCGAGTTCCTTGAGGTAGTCGTCGAACTCCTTGTTGCCGCCGAAGCGGTTCTGGTGCTCGTTGATCTCCTTGAAGTACCAGCGGAAGAACGTCCCGACCTCGTCCTTGTAGGCCTTCATGTCGGGGTTGGAGCGGATCCACGACACGCGCTCCAGGTAGTCACGCTGGATCCGATCGAGGTTGGAGACCTTCTCCAGCTCCACCGCCTTGTCGTTGTACTTGCGGTACGCGAAGTAACTGCCGGCGAGGATGCCGACGATCAGGATGACAAAACCCAGCGAGCCCTTCATCGAGGTCACACTCCTGTGCGCGAAGGGCCGTGTGATACGAGATTCCACCAGGTTGATCCAGCGAACCAGGCTCTGCCGGATCGCCTCCGCCCGGCGGGTCGCTCGCTTCGCCGCACGGTGATCCGATCTTTCTTGCGCCGCGGTAGCGGGGGCTTCAGCGCGTGGCGCCCATCCGCGCCAGGAGCGCGCCCACCAGCATCTCGATCGCCGTCTCGTTGTTGCCGCCGTGCGGGACGATGATGTCCGCCCAGCGCTTCGACGGCTCCACGAAGCCCATGTGCATCGGGCGCACGTGGCGGAAGTACTGGTTCACCACGTGGTCGAAGTCGCGCCCGCGCTCTTTGATGTCGCGCATCAGGCGGCGGATGATCCGCACGTCGTCCTCGGCGTCGACGAAGATCTTCACGTCCAGCTCGTTGCGGACCGCCTCCATGTGCAGCACGAGGATCCCTTCGATGAGGATCAGCTCCCCGGGCTCCACCGGAACGGTGTTCTTCTCGCGCGTGGAGGTGACGAAGTCGTAGACGGGCTTCTGCACCGCTTGGCCGGCCTTGAGCGCCCTGAGGTGCGAGACCAACAGGTCGGTGTCGAACGCGTCGGGGTGGTCGAAGTTCACCTCGCGGCGTTCGGCGAGCGTCAGGTCGGAGAGATCCTTGTAGTACGCGTCCTGATCGATGAAAGCGACCCGGCGGCCGGCGAGCGCCTCACGGAGCTTGCGCGCGACGGTGGTCTTGCCCGAAGCCGTTCCCCCCGCGATGCCGACGACGAGTGGCTTCCCCATGCGGGGGTCCTCTACCGACGCAGGGCGGGTGAGGCAAGGCCAGAGAGCGCCTGGCCCCGCAACGACCGGCGGAGCGCCTGGCGCACGGCCTCCAGAGCCTCGTGCTCCAGGTGGCCGGTGACCCATGCGCGCCCACACAGGTGACGCCTGAGCGCCTGCGCCGCGAACCGCGCCTCGCGCAGGACGGCGGACAGCGCCTTTTGCCGGGACGCGGACAACGCGCCCGCCCCGCGCGAGAGGAGCGCTTCGATCGCCACCGCCGCCTCGAGCTCCACGTCGCCGCGGGCCCGGAGCCTGTCGATCGCGAAGGCCTCGAAGGCCTTGAAGAGCGTCCGCTCCGAGTCCACGAAGCACGCCCGGAAGGGAGCGCTCTGGGTGAACTCGAGGAGCGCCTGCCGATCGGGAGCCATCAATAGTCGTGTCACCCGGAACGCGCGGTCGAGCTGTTGGGCGAGAACGGCCAGCCGGAAGTCCAGCTCCGCGCCCGTGCCAGAAGGATCCTCCTCGGACGGACAGAGCCCGTAGCTCTCCTTGAACAGCGCGATCGCCAGTTCGGCCTCCGGCGCCCCGAGCGCCTCCCCGCCCGGGGACGAAGGCGCACGGGCGTCCGAAGGGGGCACTTCCCGCTTCGCCGGATCCGCGCGGATGAGCGGCCGCAACCGCTCCAGGGTGATCCGCGCGACGTCGGCCGGGTGGCCGTCGCCTTCGAACGTGAGCGCGCGGAGGTTCGAACAGCGCGGAAGCATCTCTGCGAGCAGCTCGAACAGCTCTTCCCGCACCGGCTGGGTGTGGTCGTCGACGTAGAAGCGCCGCTCGCCTGCGCGGCCCACCACGCCGCCCGCGATGTGGAGCTCCGCGACCTGGTCGAACGGGAAGCCGTCGAACCCCGCGTTGGGGGGAAGCCCGCGCGCGAGCTGATAGCTCCACAGGTGCCCCAGATCGACGAGCAGCGGCGCTTTCGTGCGCGCATGCAGGCGGGCCATGAAGTCCAATACGTGCCATCCGCCGCGCACGGCGATGACCGCGGGGTTCTCCAGCACGAGCGGCACGGACAGGTGCGCCTGCACGTGGAGCGCGTGCGCCACCGCGTTCTCCAGCCCGCGCGCGTCCAGCGGCGGCGCCAGATAGAGGTAGCCGGGGAACGGCTCGCCGCGCGCGTGCCACCAGCCCACGTCGTTGCCCACCCAGGGCGAGCCCACCGCGCGGGCGTGCGCGTCGAGCTCGGCGAGGCGGTCGGGCGGCTCCAGCTCCGGGCCGAACAGGTTGAGGTGCACCGGGTGGAAGAGTGCCGGGACCTTCTCGCGGCGTTCAAACAGCTCCGGGAACAGCGACGCCTCGCGCCGCGCCTGTTCGAGCGACAGCGGCGCGCTGTACTCCACGAAGTCGAAGAGCCCGGGCGCCTGGTCGAGCAGCCGGTACGGGTGGGGCTCGTCGGAGGCGTCGAGGTTCGAGCTCAACCCCAGCCCGAGGCGCGGAAGGTTTTCGATGGACACCGTTCACTCCGATCGCATGGCTTCCACCGGGTCCAATCGCGCCGCGCGCGCCGCCGGGTAGATGCCGAACGCCAGCCCCACCACGCTGCTCATCACCACCGAGAGGACGACCGACCACACCGGCACGACCGCAGGGAAGTCCAGCACCCAGCGGGCGAGGAACGCCACGAAGTAGCCGATGGCGATCCCCAGCACCCCGCCGAGGAGCGACAGCGCCACGGCTTCGGTGGCGAACTGCATCAGGATCCGGCGCCGGCGCGCGCCCAGTGCGCGGCGGATGCCGATCTCCCTCGTCCGTTCGGTGACGCTCACCAGCATGATGTTGAGGATGCCGATCCCGCCCACCACCAGGGAGAGCAGGCACACGCCGAAGCTGGCCGCGGAGATGACCTGGGAGAGGCTGTTGAACATCCGGGTCATCGAGTCATTGGTGTGGACCTCGAAGTTGTTCTCGTCAAAAGGCGAGAGGCCGCGCCGGCGCCGGAAGATCTGCGTGACCTCCTCCTGCGCCTGCTTCACCGACGCTGCATCGATGGCCTGAACGTTGAGGTCGACCGACCGGTTCTGCCCGAACGCGGCATGGAACGCGTGCATGGGCAGCATCACCAGGTTGTCCATGCTGGCGATCCCGAGGAAGCTACCGCGCCGCTGGAGCACGCCGATCACCGTGTAGGGCCGGTTGCGCACGCGGACCTGCTGGCCGATCGGATCCGTGCCCGGGAACAGCACGTCCACCACGTCCTGCCCGAGCACCGCGACCGCGCGCCCCTCCAGCTCCTCGGCCTGGGAGAAGAAGCGGCCGGACTGCACCTCCACTCCGGAGGTCTCCGTCCACTCCGGCGTCACGCCCCAGATGATGACGGTCGGGCGCGTCTCCCGGTCGGAGGTGGATACCTTCTGGCCGCCGTGGGCGTCCTCCGCGGAGACGGTCCGCACCAGCGTGGCGTGCTTCATCACGTCGTCGCGGTCCGCGAGCGTGAAGTTGGGCCGTTTGGCGTACTTGTTCCAGTTCACCCGGCCGAAGCCCACGGGCCACTTGGTGACCTGGAAGGTGTTGGCGCCGAGCTGCGAGAGGTCGCGGTTCACCTTCAGCCGCAGCCCTTCGATCAGCGACATCATCGCGATCACCGTGGCCACGCCGATGACGATCCCCAAAAGCGTCAGCAGCGTACGCAGCGGGTTCGCGATGAAGGTCCCGAAGGCGAGCCGGAGGTTGTCGAGAAAGGCGCGCATGTCACTCGTACCGGAGCGCTTCCACCGGATCGAGGTTGGCGGCGCGGGCAGCCGGCCAGATCCCGAAGATCAACCCCACCAGCGACGAGAACCCGATCCCGAACACGATGGTGAGCGGCTGCACCGAGGCCGCGAGCGGGGTGATCTCGCTCACCACCTTCGCAGCGCCCAGCCCGACCAGCGTCCCCAGCGTGCCGCCGAACGCCGACACCGCGGCCGCCTCCATCAGGAACTGCGCGATGATCGTCCGCTTCCGGGCGCCGAGCGCGCGGCGGATGCCAATCTCCCTCGTCCGCTCGCGGACCGAGACCAGCATGATGTTCATGATCCCGATCCCGCCCACCAGCAGCGTGATGAAACCGATCCCCACCGCCACGCCGTAGAGCGCGCCGGTGAGCTTGTTGTACGTCTCCATCAGCTTGTCGGTGCGGTTGATGGCGAAGTCGTCCGGCTTGTCCGGCGGCGTGCCGCGGGCGCGCCGGAGGATGCCGACGAGCTCGTCCTCGGCGGCGGCGATCCGGGTGGTGTCGGCGATCGCCACCGCAATCTGGATGTCCCGCCAGCGGCCCATGTCCGCGCGGTGGGTCTTGAACGGGATGTAGGCGGTGAGGTCCAGGTTCTCGTCGAGGAGCCGCCCCTTCCGCTCCAGGGTGCCGATGACGGTGTACGGCCGCTTGTCGATCAGCACCGTCTTGCCGATCGGATCGATCCCCCGGAAGAGCCCGTCGGTGACGTCCGCGCCCAGCACCACCACGCGCTTCTGGGAGGCGTCGTCGATCTCGTTGAGGAACCGGCCGCGGGCGATCTGGATCCCGCCGATCGACTGGTAGGCCAGGGTGGTGCCCATCACGTCCACGTTGGCGACCTGCTCTCCGAGGAACGCGATGTCGCTCATCCGCCACACCGTGGGCGCCACCGCGGTGGCGTAGCGGGACTGCCGCTGGATGGTGTCCACCAGCTCCAGCGTGAGCTTCTTGCGGTTGCGGTACTCCCACCAGTTCCCGGAGATGCCCCAGGGGTACTTGGACACCTGCAGATAGGTGGAGCCGATCGACTTGAGCTGTTCGTCGAACGACGCGTTCAGCCCCTGGATGATCCCCACGATGGCGAGCAGCGTGGCCACACCGATCCCGATGCCGAGGGTGGTCAGCACCGTGCGCATCCGGTTGGAGCGCAGCGACCCCACCGCGATCCGCGCGCCCTCGTAGAGGTCGACGCGCAGGCTCATCCGTGCGCCCTCGCGTGCTCCGCCAGGTTGCCCAGCGCGACCTCGCGCCCCGGCCCATCCGCCACGATCGTCCCGTCGCTGATCCGGATGGCCCGCGGGCAGCGCGCCGCCAGCTTCGGCTCGTGGGTCACCAGCACCAGCGTGTGGCCCGCGGCGTGGAGATCGGCGAAGAGCCGGATGATCTCCTCGCCGGTTGCCGAGTCGAGGTTCCCGGTGGGCTCGTCCGCGAGCAAGAGCGACGGCTCGGCCACCAGCGCGCGGGCGATCGCCACGCGCTGACGCTGACCGCCGGAGAGCTCGTTCGGCCGGTGCGTCATCCTGTGCCCGAGCCCTACCTTCTCCAGGGCCTCGCGCGCCCGCTCGCGGCGCTCTTTGCGGCCGACCCCGCGGTAGACGAGCGGCAGCTCCACGTTCGCAAGCGCGGTCTCGCGCGGCAGAAGCTGGAACGTCTGGAAGATGAAGCCGATCTCCTGGTTCCGGATCCGCGCCAGCTCGTCGTCGCCCATCCGCGCCACGTCGTGGCCGTTGAGCCAGTAGGAGCCGCTGGTCGGCGTGTCCAGACAGCCGAGCACGTTCATGAGCGTGCTCTTCCCGGAACCGGACTGGCCGACGATCGCCACCCACTCGCCCTTCTCGACGGTGAACGAGACGCCACGCAGCGCGCGGACCGTCTCCTCGCCGACGACGAAGTCGCGGGTGACGCCTTCGACGCGGATCACGCTCATCCGCGGCTCCGCCCGAAACCGCCCGGCCCCCCGGGCTCCAGCTCCTTGATCCGGTCGCCGTCCTTCAGCTCCTTCGCCAGCGTGCGGTACGGTCCCTCGACGATCCTCTCGTTCTCGCTGAGCCCCTCCAGGATCTCGATCTCGGTGTCCGAGGAGATCGCCGTCCGCACGCGCCGGACGTGAGCCTTGTTGTCCTTGTCCACCACGAAGACCACCCGGGCCAGCGTGTCGCCCTTGCGGCGCATTCCCTGGGAGGTGCCCTCCACCGGAGGCTTGTAGTCCGGGAGCGTCGACTCGCTGCGCACCGTCACCGCGCCGATGGGCACCACGATGGCGCTCTCGTGCGTCTCCGTCGCGATCCGCGCCTCCGCGCTCATCCCCGGCAGCGCACCCGGCGGGCGCGTCGAAAGCGCCACCGTCACCGGGAAGGTGGTCACCTCCGCTTCGGTCCCCGGGTTCTTGATCAACGCCTTCTGGGCGATCTCCACCACCTGCCCGGTGAAGGTCTGGTTCTCCAGCGCGTCGACGACGATCTCCGCCTGCTGGCCCTTCTTGAGCCAGGTAACCTCGTGCTCGCCGACCTCGATCTTCACCTCCATCGCCGACAGCGCGGCGATGGTCATCACCACGTCCTCGGAGAAGTCCGAACCACGCACGCGCTCGCCCACCTCGCGGGACAGCTCGATCACCGTGCCGTCGATCGGCGAGATCAACGTGGTCTTGCTGAGCGCGGACTGCGCCTCGTCGTGGGCCGCGAGCGCCTGGGCGTAGCGCTGCTTCGCGGACGCCAGCCGGGCGTTCGCCCCGTCGCGATCCGAGATCAGCCGGTCCAGCTCCGCCTGCGAGGCCATCCCCTGCTCCACCAGCGCCCGGACCCGCTCCACCTCGCGGCCGGCGCGGTCGGCGTCGACCTGGGCGATCTGGATCTCCGCCTTCGCCGCGCTCGCCGCCGCCTGCGCCTGACGGGCTGCCGCCTCGAAGCGCTCGCGGTCGATCCGCCCGAGCACCTGGCCCACCTTGACCCGATCCCCCTCCTGCACCAGGAGCTCCGTGAGATCGCCCGAGAGGTTGGAGGAGATCTTCACCGTGGTCGCCGCCTGCAGCTTGCCGGCGCCAGTGATGGTGCGGGTGATGGTGGCCTTCTTCGCGGAGGCCAACTGCACTTCCACCGCCGGAGGCTCGCGCTTCGACAGGCCCCTCACCGTGATGGCGGCGGCGCCCAGCAACAGGACGCTCCCGAGGATGATCCGGAACACCTTCATGGCGTCACTCCCCTGCCCATCGCGCGGTCCAGCGCGGCGCGGGCGATCTCCACGTCAATCCGGTTCTCCACCAGGGTGAGCTCCGCCTGGGTGAGCTTGAGCTGCGCGTCGCGGACATCGAGCGTCGATCCCAGCCCCTGCGCGTAGCGCGCCTGTGCCAGCGCCAGGCCCTCGCTGGCGACGGCGACGTTGGCCCGGGCGATCGCCGCGGCCTCCACCCGGGTGGCCAGGTTCACCGCCGCGGTGCGGACCTCCGCCTCCAGCTCGCGGCATTGCTGATCCATCTCCACGGTGGCGCGCCGGCGGGCGATCTGCGCGCGCTGCACCTCGCTCGAGGTGCGGAAGCCGTTGAAGAGATCCCACCGGACGTTGAGCCCGCCCTGCACGTAGTTCTGGCGGGACGGATCGGTGAAGAACGGGTCCGCGGACGGCCCCTGCCGCCCCACGGTGACGCCCGCGTAGACGGCGGGGAGGTTGTCGCCGCGTGCCACGTCCACCCCGTGTTCGGCCGCGCGCACCTGCGCCTCGAGCGCGCCCAGGAGCGGCCGCGCCTGACGGGCACGGGCGATCGCCTCGGCCGCATCCGGCCCCGGAGTGGGCGGAGCGTCGAAGGTCGGCGGGCTCTGGGCGATGAGCTCCTCGGTGCCCGGACGCATCAGCCAGACTGCGAGCTGCGCCTGGGCGTCGGCGATCCGCGCGCGCTGCTGGACGACAGCGAGCCGGTCGTTGCCGAGGTTCACCTCCGCGCCGAGCACGTCCACCTTCTGTCCGCGGCCGGCCTCGAACAGGGCGCGCGCGCTCCTCAACTGTTCTTCGCTGCGGCGCAGGTTCGCCTCGAGCACCTCGAGCGCCTCCTGCGCGCGCAAGAGCTCATAGAAGCGGCGCACGCCCTCCAGCTCCGACGCCAGGCGGCGCTCTTGGGTCTGTCCCGCCTGCGCCGCTTCCAGCGCGCCGGCCTGGGCGATCTGCGCCCACCAGCGGCCGCCGTCGTAGATGAGCTGCTGCAACGACACCGCGAGATCGAAGGACGCGCGGGACGAGCTGACCTCCACGTCCACCGATCGCTGGGTGAAGCCGGTCACCGTCCCAGTGGGGCTGGTGGTGGGGACGGTGGAGAAGATGCGCTGCGGGCCGTAGAAGGCGCCGCCGGCGGTGCCGTTCAGACTGACCTGCGGGAAGATCGCGCTGCGTGCGGCGCGCGACTGCTCCACCGCGGCCTCCTGATCGAGCTGCGCCAGAAGCACGTCCGCGTTCTGACGGCTTTGTGCGCGCACCTCCTCCAGGGTGATCGGCGTGGCCACGGTGATCGCGGCGACGAGGATGACTGCGTTCATTTCGGGCCGCCTCCCGTGCCCAGGGCCATCGACGGCAGGCCGACGAGGAACACGCCGGCGAAGAGCAGATAGAGGAACAGCGCGAAGGCCACGCCCTTCCAGGCCTTCATCCCGGTCCCCGCGGCGATCCCGAAGCCGAGCAGGATCGCCGCCCAGAGGTTGAAGAGATCGGCCACCGAGGCCAGACGCAGAAGCTCCGGCGACAGCCCGTCCAGAAAGCGCCCCAGGTGCGAGGGCAACAGCGTGTGCTCCTGGCTGTCCCCGAGCGATGGGCTCGCGAGCGCCACGACGCCGTGCAGCACCTGGTACAGCGCGATCGGCAGCTGGGAAATGCTGGCGGAGGTGAACGCGTCGGCGAACCGGATGGGCCTGCCGACGATCCAACAGGCGACCTTCACCGCCACAGCGAAGAGCAGCACGTACAGCGGCACCAGGAACAGGCCGTTCGCCACGCCGGCCACCAGCTTCACCCGGCCCGCAGTGGTGATCGCGTCCGCGAGCTCCTTCTCGGTGGTGTTCCGGATCTCGCCGGACATCTCCAGCCCGCGGATCACCGCCGGCGCCGGATCGTAGTGGAGGGCGAACGCCACGCCGGAGAACACGGTGGCAGCGATCAGAAGGAGGAGCGGCCACGCCCACCGGCGGGACGACACGGCGCGCGTGACCCCGACCGCGGGATCCACGAGCGCGCGGGTGGGCAGAAGTACGAAATCCATGATGAGGTCGCGCGCAAGTACGCCGGTTCCGACCGGCCATTGCGGCGCCGGGCGCTTCTACCCCAGCTCTCGGCGCTCGCCCACTACAGCGCTGTAGCGCTTTTTTTGCCGCACCGATCCCGGCGGTGTACACCTCGCCCGGCAGCCCGCTCTGGAGACGAGATGGTCGACAGCACCGATTTTGTTCAGGTTCTTGCCGAGGCGGAGGACATCGCGAAGAGCGTCTCGCAGAAGCTGACCTCCGCGCACGTGCTCCTTGCCCTGTTTACGGTGGAGAACCGCGCGGCGCTGCTGCTCAAGGAGCGCGGGATTGACGAGGACGTTCTGCTGCAGTCGCTCGCCTCGGCACCGAAGGAAGAGGATGGCCTGGTGCGCGAGCTGTGCGAACGGTCGCGGGAGATCGCCCGGAGCTGCGGGTCGCGCGAGGCGGATGCGCTGCACATGCTGATCGCCACCACCCGCATCCGCTGCGCCGCGCAGGAGCTGCTCGGGCGCGTGGGGCTGGATCTGACCGCGCTGCGCAACACCGCGCTCAGCTACTACCTGAGCGGACGGATGCCGCGGAGGCTGCAGTTGGGGCGCGCCCAACCGGTCCGGCCGATCGGCACGCGCACCCGCACACCGCCCGCGCCGCAGCCGGCCACCACCGTCGCGCTGAGCGTACCGGAGCCCGCTGCGCCCGCGCCCCAGCCCTTCGTCTCACCGCGCGATCTGATCGATGCGGACGAGGGCAACGACGAAGCCGTCGAGCCTGTGGCGGAATCCGTGGCCCCGCCGATGACGGTGACCGCGCGGCAGTCCACGACGCCTTCGCCTTCCCGGAGCGCGCCGGGCCAGCGGCCCCCCGCATCGCCGCCTCTTTCCGGGAAGTCGCGCGCGCTGGATCCGAAGATGTTCCCGCTGCTCACGTCGCTGGGCCGGAACCTCTCGCAGGCCGCCGCGCAGGGCGAGCTCGATCCGGTGGTGGGGCGCACGAAGGAGATCGAGGAGGTCATCGACATCCTCGGCAAGCGCCGCACCAACAACCCGTGCCTGGTGGGCGAACCGGGCGTGGGCAAGACCGCGGTGGTGGAGGGCGTGGCGCAGCGGCTGCTGGATCTGCAGGGGCCGATCGGCGAACGCATCCTGATCGAGCTGGACATGGCGACGCTCGTCGCAGGCACGCAGCTGCGCGGGTCGTTCAGCGAGAAGCTGAACGGCATCAAGGACGAGGTGAAGAAGGCCGAAGGCCGGGTGGTGGTCTTCATCGACGAGATCCACACGTTGATCGGGGCGGGCGCCACGGGTGACGGGCCGCAGGACGCCGCCAACGAGCTCAAGAGCGCGATGTCGCGCGGCGACTTCCCCTGCATCGGGGCGACGACGCACGACGAGTTCCGCCGCTACATCGCCCAGGATCCCGCGCTCGAGCGCCGCTTCACCCCGGTGGTGGTGAACGAGCCGTCGGTGCCGGAGACGGTCACCATCTTGAAGGGGATCATCCCCCGCTACGAGGAGCACCACGGCCTGCGCTACTCCGACGAGGCCCTGGAGGCGGCGGCGGCGCTGGCGGCGAAGTACGTGAGCGACCGCTTTTTGCCGGACAAGGCAATCTCCATCGTCGACCTCACCGGGTCGCGGTGCGCGCGCGAAGGCAAGTCGGAGGTGGCGCCCGGGGACGTGGCCCGGATCGTCGCCCGGCTGGCTGGAATCCCCGAGGAGCGGTTGCTGATGGGCGACACCCAGCGCCTGCTCCGCCTCGAGGAGGATCTCAAGGCCCGGGTGATCGGCCACGAGGACGCGGTCGCGCGGATCGCCCGCGTCATCCGCCGCAACTACGCCGGTTTCGCCTCCCGCCGGCCGATGGGATCGTTCCTCTTCCTCGGCCCCACCGGCGTGGGCAAGACCGAGATGGCGCGGGCGCTGGCGGACGTGCTCTTCGGCAGCCGCGACGCGATGGTCCGGGTGGACATGAGCGAGCTGTCCGAGGCCCACGGCGTCTCGCGGCTGGTGGGCGCGCCCCCGGGCTACGTCGGCTTCGGCGAGGGCGGCCAGCTCACCGAACCGGTGCGGCGGCGCCCATCGTCGGTCGTGGTGCTGGACGAGATCGACAAGGCGCACCGCGACGCGCTGATGCTCCTGCTCCAGGTCCTCGAGGAGGGCCGCCTCACCGACGGCAAGGGCCGCCACATCGACTTCTCCAACACGGTGGTGATCCTCACCTCCAACCTCGGCGCGGAGGCGTTCGATCGGAAAGCGCGGCCGGTGGGTTTCGGCACGGCGTCCACGGAGGAGGACCGAAGCCGCATGGAGGAGCTCGCCGCCGAGGCCGCGCGGCGCGCGCTGCCGCCGGAGCTGTGGAACCGGATCGACGAGCGGCTGGTGTTCCGTCCGCTCCAGCAGAGTGAGATCGCGCAGATCGCCCACCTGATCCTCTCCGAGAGCTCGCGGCGGCTCGCCAGCGAGAAGGGGATCAGCTACGTCGCCGACGACGAGGTGATCGGTCACCTGCTCCAATCCGGCGGGTACGATCCACTCCTCGGCGCGCGGCCGATGCGCCAGACCGTGCAGCGGCTGGTGGAGGCGCCGCTCGCCGAACGGATCCTCGCCGGAGAGTTCAGCCAGGGCGACCGCGTCCGCGTCGCGCTCAGCGCCGGCACGCTCCGCTTCTGCCGCGAGCAGCGGAGCTAGCCGGCCGTGCCCACCCGCCGCTCCGCACGCCCGCGCCGTCCTCCCGCTCCGCGCAAACGGAGCACGCGCACGCGGCCGAAGGCGAACCGGCCCAGCGTGGTGATCGTGGGCTTCGGGCGGATGGGCGGTGCGCTCGCGCTGGGGCTCCAGCGCGCCGGGTGGCCGGTGAGCGTGTTCCCCCGCTCCGGCGCATCGCTCCGGCGCGCGGTCGAGCTGGGGATCCCGATCGCCGATCACGACGCCCTCCGGGACGCGCAGGTGTGCCTGTTCGCGGTGCCCGACGCGGCGGTGTCCACCGTGGCCTCGCAGATGGTGCTGGACCTCGGGCTCTCCACCGCGCTCGTGCACTGCGCGGGATCGCTCGATCTCCGCGTCTTCGGCGATTCGCCCATCGTCGCGCGACGAATGCGCGGCTCCTTCCACCCGCTGGTGGCGGTGTCCGATCCGCGCGACGCCCTCCAAGGTCACGCCGCGGCCATCGCCGCCACTGGAAGGCCGCTCCTGGCCACCCTGCGGAGGATGGCCGACGACCTCTCGCTTCTTCCGATCGAGGTGCCCGAAGCAGGGCGCGCCGCGTACCACGCCGGCGCGGTGCTCGCCGCGGGCGGGCTGGTGGCGCTGTTGTCCGCCGCCGTCGACGCGTTCGCCGAGGCGGGCGTTCCCGCCGATGATGCGCTGCGCGCGCTCGTGCCGCTGTCCCGCTCCGCCCTGCGCGGGGTGCAGGAGCGGGGCCTTGCGCGCGGGCTCACTGGGCCGGTGCCGCGTGGCGATCTCCCGGTCGTCCGGGCCCACCTCGCGGCGCTGCCCCCGGAGATCGGCGCGCTCTACCGGCAGCTGTCCCTCCGCGCCCTCGCGTTGTGCGGCGGCCAGTTGACGGCCGAGACCCAAAGCGCGCTCGAACGCCTGCTTCGCACACCCTGACCACCCCGCCCTGCCCTCGCCCGGAAGGCGCCCGGCCACCTTGGCGCAGGTCCGCGCAATCGTGCGGACGCAGCGTCGTAATGCGTGCGTGGCTGCGCGCGACTATGTTGCCCGGCGTCCGATGTCCCACCACAAGCAGCCGCCCACGATCGAGGAGAGCCTGCGCCGGATGTTCGCGGCGCTCGACCGCGCGGACAGCACGCTGAACGCCTTCTTCCACTCCCCCGTCCACCCGTCCCACTTCCAGAGGCAGGCGAACCCCTGGCGTTCGGTGGCGGATCACGTCGCGTGGGGGCTCCAGGCCCAGCTCGAGCGCCGCCGGCTCAAGCACCAGCGCCGGATGGAGCGGGAGCGCCTGCGCGAAGAACGCCGGCGCCGCCGTCTCGCCGCGCAGCAGGCCGGGAACCCCGTGATGGGCGTGGTGATGATGGTCGCCGCCGGCTTCGCCGCGTACCTGGCGTTCCAGGGCCAGCCCTTCTGGCTCTACTTCGTGGCGCTCGGCCTGTTCTTCGGAGGCGCCGCGCAGTTCGGCCGGCGCGCGCCGAGCGGCGAGGAGTCCCGGGCGAACGAGCCCAGAAAGCTGGATGTCCCCGCTCCTACGGCTGCCGAAGCGGATGAGGCAAAGCGCGTCGACGAGCTGGCCCGGCAGCTCACGAAGGAGCTTCAGGAGGGCCCCGCGGTGCTGCGGCAGATCGTGGAGAAGCCCGCCCAGACCATCGACGGCCTCCGCAAGGGCTATCACGCGATCGCCGAGCGGGAGCGGAAGCTGCGCGCGCTCCTCAGCCCCGAGGAGGACGCGCGGCTCGAGCGGGACCGGGCGTCTCTGGTGGAGCGGCGAGACAGGGCCACGGACGACGTGACGCGCGCGCGGTACGACGACGCGCTCCGGGCGCTGGACCAGCAGCGCAAGGAACGCGAGGGCCTGCGCACCACCGCCAACCGGCTCGAGGCCGAACGCGTCCGGCTGCGCTTCACGCTGGAGAGCCTGCTCTCCCAGGTGGTCCGCGCGCGGTCGATGCACGGGCTGGATGCGTCTTCCGGCAGCGACGCCGCGCTGAGGCAGAGCCTTCAGCAGCTCACCGAGGAAATCGGCGCGGTGGCGGAGGCGGTGTCGGAGATCTCCGAGCCGGCCACAAGGAGCGCCGAGCGCGTGCGGTGAGCCGTGGCCGGCTACCGTCTACCGTCTACCGTCTACAGCAACCCGCGGCGAGGGCGCCGGCGGCGGTCACCCTCGCTTCGCCGCTTCGGGCCGACTGACGCGCGCACCGCGAACGCCTGCGGCAGACGGAAGACGGCAGACGGCAGACGTCGTTCCGCTAGAGTCTCGCCGTGCGCATCTCTGCCCTCCCCGCCGCCTGCGGCGTCCTCGCGGCGCTGACCCTGGGTGCCTGCGCTTCGGTCTCGCCCCGCTTCAGCCAGGAGGTCCAGACCTCGTTTGCGCGGGACACCATGCGGCGCCTCGAGACGCGTTCGCTGGTCGTCTACTACCCGCAGGAGCAGAAGGACGCGGTGCTGCCGACGCTCGCGCGGCTGGAGCGGTGCGTGGAGTCGCTCTGCGCGCGCGTCCTCTCGGATACGCCGCGGGACAAGGTCGTGGTGCTGGTCACCAGCGCCGAGTTCAACAACGCCTTCGTCCGCGCGAAGGTCCTGGGCACGCCCACCGAGATGCTCCTGCCGGTGCAGATGGGGTCGGAGCTCTTCAACCTCTTCGACTTCGGCGTCACCAACGTGGGCGATATCGCGTGCCACGAGTCGGTCCACTACGTGCAGCTGGAGCAGATCGACGGGCTCTGGCGCTACGCGAACCTGATCTTCGGCGACATCGCCTCCCCCAACCTCGGCACCGAGTCCTGGTTCCTGGAGGGGCTGGCGACGTGGCTCGAAGGCGAGCTCGCTGTCGCCGGCGGCCGCCCTCACAGCCCGCTGTGGCAGGGCAGCTATGACTCGGGCGTCGCCGCGCAGGGTGGGCTGCACGCGGGGCAGCTGTCACCTTCGCACCGCGAGCTGCTCCCCTTCGGCGGCAACTACGAGGCGGGGAGCCACTTCGTCGCGTGGCTCGCGCGCCGCTACGGCGAAAAGAAGCTCTGGGAGCTGATCGACCTTCAGGGCCGTTCGATCTTCTTCGTGTTCGGGACCTCGCTGCGCTTCAAGGCGGTCTACGGGAAGACCCTCGGCGGGCTTCTGGACGAATACAACGCGGAGCTCGCGGGAACGCTGGCGGCGCGGACGCGCCCTTCGGATCAGCGCGTGCTGGTCGACGACCTCGGCTACTACGCGCGGCTGGGCAGCGGGCCTCACGGCGAGCTCGCCATCGCCTGGGTGGGGCTGGATCAGGTGCCGGTGCTGGAGGTGCGCGAACCGGACGGCGCGCTCCGGTTCCGCGAGCCGCTCACCCGCATTCTCCCGGAGCGCCCGTGGATCGTCGCCCACCCCACCGCGATGGGCGCGCCGTCGTTCACCGCGGACGGACGCTCCCTCTTCTTCTTCGCCGAGGACCTCGACGTGGACGGCAACACGGTCTATGCGGTCCGCCAGTTCGACGCGCGCACGGGCACGTTCATCAAAGACTGGAGCGGCCTCAAAGGCGTGGGCGGCGCGGTGACCCCGGATGGCACGGGTTACGTGTTCGTTCAGATCCGCGAGGGGATCTCCGATCTGGTCCGGCTCGACACGCGCACGGGCAACATCACGCCGCTCACCTCGCTGGCCACGCGCGATCCGCTGGGCCCTCCGGCGATCTCTCCGGACGGCGCGCGGATCGCGTTTCCACGCCTCAAGGACGGCGGGTTCGATCTCTGGCTGCGCGAAGCGGACGGCTCCGTGCGCCGCCTCACGTTCGACCGCGGCTTCAACTACAGCCCGGGCTGGCTGGATGCGCACACCTTGGTCTTTCTGCACGACGAGGACGGACGCGCGCAGGCGTACGCCCTCGACGTGGACACCGGCGCCACCCGCGCCCTCACCCGAGCGCCGTTCGCGGTGATGGATCCGGTGCGCGCGTCCGACGGCCGGATCGCGTTTGCCAACCGCGAAGGGTGGCGCTGGACGCTGGACGAGGTGCCGCTGGCCTCGGCGCGGACGGTGACGCTCGGCACCGCACCCGGCGCGCCGCGGCCCGAGGCTCCCCCGGTGACGATCGTCGACGACCGCCCCTACTCCGGGCTCGATGAGCTGTTCATTCCCCGCCTGCGGATCCCCGTGATCGGCGCGACGGTCGATCCGCTCAACCGGCTGCAGCCGTACGGCGCGCTCAGCCTTCAGGGCTTCGACCGGCTCAGCTGGCACAACTGGGCGCTCAACCTCACCTGGGACGGTTTCGACCGCGAGCCCTCCGTCGCTGCGTCCTACGGCAACGCCCAGCTCGCGCCGTGGTTCCTGCGCGCGGACGCAATGCGCGCGGTCGATCGCTCCGCGCTCTTCGGCTCGGCCAACACCGCGGCGCCCGGGAACATCACCGGCTTCCGGACGATCACCGACTACTCCGGGACCGTGCGCGCCTCCCGCGCGTTCTGGACGAGCGGCTTCTCCTTCGCCCTCCGCGCGCTGGACCGCACCGTGCGCGTGGACCCACGCGACGGAGGCTCGAGCCAGGAGCACGTCCGGTTGATCGGCCCTTTGACCTCGGTGAGCTGGTCCGCCGGCGAGGGCACGGCCTATGCCGGCACACGCCGCGGTCTCTCCACCGACGCGTCGCTCGCCGCCTACCCCAGCTTCGCCGGGAGCAGCTTCACGCTCGTCGACGTCCGCGGCGCGCTCGGCGTGTGGGTGCCGCTGCCCGGGCTCGCGCGTCAGACGCTCGCGCTGTCGCTCCGCGGCCGTACCCTGGTCGGACCGGCGCAGGGGCTGCTCCAGGTGGGCGGCATCACCACCGGCTACGGCTACCTGCTGCGCGCCACCAGCACGCCGTCCGAACGCGGGCCGAACGTGCTGCTTCCGGGGCTCGCGTTCACCGAGCCTTTGCGCGGCTTCGAGGACATCGCCTTCCACACCCAGTCGGCGGGCATCCTCGACGCCCGATACCGCTACCCCTTCCCCATCGACTGGGGCACCACGTCCACGTTCTGGATCTTCCCCTCCTTCTTCCTCAGCCAGGTGGAGACCGAGGCGTTCTTCAGCGGTGCGGCCACCGACGCGCCGTCGCGCGCGTTGCACGGCGCGGTGGGCGGCGCGGTCCGGGTGCGGCTTCTCTTCGGTTCGGCGCTGTCGGTGAGCGCCTACTACCAGGCCGCCTGGCGGTTCGATCCCGGACTCGGGTTCCAGCACGTCGTCGGCTTGACGTTCGATTAGCGCAGAAGACGTGTCGCACCGGTGCGGGCGCGTCCGCTGATCGACAGGCGTCGCAGGGACAGTGCCTGAGGGGCGGACACGCCCTTACGGTTCGCCGCATGCCCACCGCCGCGTTCGACCTTCTGGGGACCTTCTTCAGCACCGAGCCGCTGCGTCAGCGGCTGTGTGCGCTCGGCGCACCCGACCACGCTCTGGAGCTGTGGTGGGCCGAGTCGCTGCGCGATGCGCTCGCCCTCACTGGAGCCGGAGCCACCCGCCCGCTCGAGGACGTGCTCGCGGCGACACTCCCCCGGATCCTCGCCGAGCTCGGCCGCCCCGCGCAGGATCCGTCCCGCGTCGAGCTCGTGCTCAAAGGCCTGCGCGTGCTCAACCCCGCCGACGGCGCCGCCGACGCCGCGGCCCGACTGTCCGCGAGCGGCTGGACGCTGATCGGCCTGACCCGCGGCAGCGAAGCGCACGCGCGCGCGCTGACCGAACGCGCCGGACTTCGGAAGCAGTTCGCCGCGCTGATTGCCGCCGATCATCTCGGCACGCGCCACGCCGACCCGTACGCGCTGGCGCGCCAGCACGCCGGCGGCGAGACCTGGCTGGTGACGACGCACGCCTGGGACGCGATCGCCGCCCGCCGCGCCGGCCTGCGCACGGCGTGGATCTCCCGGCGCGAACGCCACTGGCCGGCGACCTACCCCGAACCGGACCTCCAGGTCCCGGACCTTGCGGCCTGCGTGCAAGTGCTCGAGCGCCGCGGCGCGACGCTCGGCGCGATGCACGCGTGATGCACGTCATCTTGCGGTACGAGCATCCGCTTCAGGATGGTCGGCCGCGAGATAACGCTGCGCGGGCATGATCCGGTACATGACCGCAACCAGTCCGCGGTTTCGCACCGGCATTCCGGACCGGCTCCACGAGGGTCGCCGCCGAGCGGACGCTTCGCAGCCCATGACCGGGATTGTCGCCACGCGCCGCGGCCAGTTCGCGGTGTCGCGCTCGCGCCGCCGAGCCGGGTCCTCGATGGTCGCCGTCAGGACGTTGCGCGGGCACAGGCCGGTACGTCGCCACGTACCTCGGCAGTCCGCGTGTCGCACCGCCTGATCGGGTGGCTCCGCGATCGTCGCCGCGCCAATGAGACTACGCCGGCGAGCCGCTGCCTCACCATCCGCTGCAGGCATCTCGCCGTGTCGTCCCGGCACACCGAACGGCCGGCTGTCCGCGTCACAACCCGTACAGGTGCGCCTTCGCCGCGTACGCGAGCACCGCGCGCGGCACCAGCTCCGTCGGCAGCACTCCGCGCGCAAGCAACTCCCGCACCCGGGTCGACGAAACCTCCGCGAGCGGCGGCCCCACCGCGCCCGGTGCCGGGTGCCCCGCGCGGTTGATCACCAGCATCCGCGCCAGCGCGCGGATCCGCTCCGGGTCCTTCCACCGGGGCAGATCGCCGACGATGTCCGAGCCCACCACCAGCGTGAACCGGTGATCCGGAAAGCGCGCCCGAAGGAACTCGAGCGTGTCCACGGTGCGGCCCTCACCGCCGACCTCGCGCTCGACCTCGCTGACCTTCAACCAGCCGGACGTCTCCCGGCAGATCGCCTCGCACATGGCGACCCGGTGCTCGAAGGATTCGAGCGGCTTGCCGAAAGGATGGTGGAAGCTGGGCATCAGCCAGACCTCGTCCACCGGCTGGGTCGCATGAACGTACTGCGCGGCCAGCACGTGCCCGACGTGCGGCGGGTTGAACGAACCTCCGAGCAACGCGACCTCGACCGCCACCGTGCGCCCCTCACTTCACCGAGAGCTTGTTCTTCCGCACCAGCTCGACCGGATGCCGATCCACCAGCACCTTCCCGTCCAGCCGGAACGCCGAGAAGCGGAGGTTGCGGTCGACCAGCTCGATCAACCCGCACGTCTGTTCGGCGGCGCCGGTGAGCTTGCCCGGGGTGATGAAGTACCGCGGGCCGATCTGCACGACCTTCGGCTCCGGCTCGCGCCCGTGGATGAACACGAGCGCGTTGAGCAGATCCTCCCGTTCGAGATCGTTCTTGTCGTGCACGATGGTGCAGAGCGCATCGCCCAGCATGTCCACGGCCTTGTTGGGGATGCTGGCGTCCCGGTACTGCAGGCTGTCCTTGTCCGGCACGCGCACGAAGCGCTCCTTCACCTTGTCGAAGTCCTCCGGCCGGGTCGGGCCGTTGGCGCCGGAGTCCTCCGCCTCGTCGAAGAAGGCGGGTGGCCGCGCGACCTGCTCCTGGTTGCAGAGGAAGTTCGTCACGTCCGCGAGGAAGTCCGCGTCGGTGTAGGTGCGGCCGCCGCGCGCCCGGCGCTTGCGCATCAGCACCCACTCGTCGAGGTCGTTGAACCGTCCGCCGGCGAAGATGAACCGGCGCGCGCCCTTCCCCCGCAAGAGCTCGTACGCGGCGTCGAACGCCTCGAGATCGCCGTGGCTGTCGGAGAACAGGCCGATCACGTGGCGCCCATCCTACTCATAGAGAAGGTGCTTCTGCCGTTCGGGCAGAAACGACGCCCGTTCGGCTTCGAACCCGGCGAACAGCTCGTCCAGCGACGCGCCACGTTCGATCCCCAGGCGCACCTGATCCGTCCCGCACAGCAGATCGAACGCGGGCACGTCCGCGACGAACTCGTAGGCATCCGAGCGCCAGCGGAAGTGCTCGGGCCATAGATCGTGCAGCGCCCGGACGATCGCCACGCCGGTGCGCAGCGGCAAAAACGCATCGCGGTCGGTCACGTGGATGAAGGCGCCGTTGCAGGACTGGCCCTGGAACTTGTCGAACGTGGGCGTGAATCCGCAGGCGCGGAAGCGCACGCCGGGTAGATCCTCGCGCTCGAGCCGGTCGATCAATGCGTCGCTCTGCACCCACGGCGCGCCGAACTGTTCGAACGGGCGGCAGGTCCCGCGGCCCTCGGAGACGTTGGTGCCCTCGCTCAGGCACATGCCCGGATAGACGAGCGCGGTGTCCGGCGTGGGCATGTTCGGCGAGGGCGGCACGAACGACAGGCCCGTGTCCTCCCACCGCATCCCGCGGCGCCAGCCCTCGCAGGGGATCACCGTCAGCCGGCAGTTCCAGCCCTCGCGCGCGTTGAACAGGCGCGCCAACTCGCCAGCGGTCATCCCGTGGCGGTTGGGCAGCGGGTAGAGCCCGACGAACGAACGGAAGCGCTCACCCACCAGGTTGCCCTCCACCTGCGCGCCGCCGATCGGATTCGGGCGATCGAGGACGAAGACCTCGATCCCCTGCTGCGCGGCAGCTTTCATCGCCAGCGCCATCGTGTACACGTAGGTGTAGTAGCGGCTGCCGACGTCCTGGATGTCGAACACCAGCGCGTCCAGTCCCTCTAGCCACTGGGGTCGCGGCGTGAGCGATTCGAACGTGTGGCCGTAGAGGCTGTAGACCGGCACGCCGGTGCGCGCGTCCTTCGGGACGTCGTCCACCGCGACCATGTACTGCGCATCGCCGCGGATCCCGTGCTCGGGGCCAAAGAGCGCCACCAGCGAAACGCCTTCGGCGTGCGCGAGCAGATCGGCGAGGTGGCGGAACTGCGCATCCACGCTGGTGGGGTTGACGATCGCCCCCACGCGCTTGCCGCGCAGGGGCGAAAAGTGCTGCGCCACCATCACGTCCAGTCCGGTGCGGACGCGGGTCATTTCTTCCCCCGCGCAGGCGCCTTGAGCTCGAACTCGAAGATCGGCTCGCGCTTCTTCTTCGGAAACACGGCGTCCTTGAGCGCGAAGTACGCGTGTCCCACCAGCCATGGATCGCCCAGCGTGTCGTCGATCACTTCCGCGCCCTGCACGACGCCGTCGTCACCGACGCGCACGCGGATCTTCACCACCCCTTCGAGGCCGGGCTTCTTCTTCACCGTCTCCAGGTACAGCGCGTTGAGGCTAGCGGAGATGCGGCCGTAGATCGCGTCGATCGATCCCTTCACGGGCTTTGCCGGCAGCTTGAACCGATCGGCGAGCGCCTTCGCTTCGGCCTGCAGCCCCTCGACCGGGTGGTCGGGCGCGGCGAGCGCGGCGCGATACGCCTCCAGCGCCTCGCGCGGATTGCCGGCCTTCATCCGAAGCTTCGCCAGCCGCGCGTGCAGATCGGCCCGGGTGGGCGCGCGGGAGATCGCCTCGAGGAGCTGACTCTCCGCCTGCTCCAGCTGGCCCTTCGCCTCGTACAGCTCAGACAGCCGCAGCGGGTGATCCGCCACCTGCCTCTCCAGCGACGAGAGCTGTTCGAGGGCGCGCTGCTCGTCGTCGGCCCGGCCCAGCTCCTGGTAGATCGCGGCAAGCTTCTTCCACGTCGCGGTGTCCACCGCGCCCAGGCGGATCGCCCGCTCGTACTCCGCCGCCGCTTGTGCCTTGTCCCCTGCTTCGAGCGCGAGGTCCGCCACGAGCCGGTGTGCCTGCGGATCGCGCGGCTGCAGCTCGGCCAGCGCCCGGGCCCACTTCGACGCTGCGGCGGCGTCCTGTTCCTTCCGCGCGAGCGCCACCAGCTCGGTCAGCACCTTCGGCTGATCCGGCCACAGGGCGATGGCCCGGGTCAGCTCCTGCTTCGCCGCGGCGGTGTCGCCCTTTTTGAGCAGCGTGAGTCCCAGGCCCGCGTGCGCCTCGGGGTCGTCCTGGATCTGAAGCGCCTTCTGGTAGAGCGCCGTGGCGGTGTCGAGGTCGCCCGCTTCGCGCATCACGTCGCCCTTGCCCACCAGCGCCGGGTAGAAGCGCGGGTCCGCCTTCAGCACGCGGTCGAATTCGGCGAGCGCCCGATCCTTCATCTTCCACTTGCCGTAAACCCGGCCCATCCCGAACCGCGCCCACGGCTGGTCCGGGTAGATCGCAGTGACGCCCTTGAGCGCGTTCCACGTCTCGTCCGAGGGCATCGCGCACCACGCGATGTAGATGCGCAGGAGCACGTCACCGGGCCGGTTCCGCGCCTTCTGCTCGAGCTCCAACCGGAGCGTGTCCGCCTGCCCGCGGATCACCGCGGACTCGATCTCGCGGACCTTCTTGTGCACCTCCGCCACCGGCGGGTCGGCCCGCGCGGTGCCGGCGAACAGGGCGATCGCCGAAGCAAGAAGCAGAGCGTGTCGATGAACCATCGGACGTGGAGCCTACTGGATACGTGCCGCTACTCCAGCCGGCGAAGCGCCTCTCTGGCCGCTCGCCGCGAGTCACATCTTCCCAGGCCGAGGATGCCGCCGGAGCCTTCGCCGGGTCCGCCCTTCTCCGCCAGATCCTCCAGCGCGGATTTCGCCGCGGACAGCTTCATCTCCCCCGCCACGCGCGCCGCGGCGCTGCGTGCCGGACACGCCGGGCTGGAGAGCAGGTCGACGACCCTTTCCTCCGCGTCGCTCGAGCCCTTCTTCGCCGCTTCCCGGTAGCGCTCGACGGCGGAGCCGTAGTCCTCCCGCGCCTCGTCGAGCTGGCCCGCGTACCACAGCCGCTTGCGCGGATCCTCGACCCGGGCGATCAGCGCCTCCGCCTTCTCCACCTGGTCGAAGCGGGCGGCGCGGCCGGCGGCGCGGACCTCGTCGATGGCGCGCTCCACCTCGTTCTTCATCGCGCTCGAAACGATCGCGGCGATCGCCACCAGGGCTGCCACCGCGCCGGCCGGGACAGCGAGACGGCGGAGCGCGAGCCTGCCCCGGGCCGCGTCGCGCGTGCGCGAAGCGAGCGTGTTCACCGCGGCCCCCAGCTTCCCGGCGGCCAGCGTCAGCACCGGCTCATGCCTGACCCGCGACAGCCCGAGGTTCCCGAACGGCGGCAGCTCGGCGCTCTCCGCCACCGGCGATGCGCCCGTCCCGTCTGCTTGCGGTGCCTCCACCCGATAGGGCGCGCGCGGCACGCGGAAGACCTTGATCGTCCCCGGGATGCCCTTGAGTTCGAAGTCCCCCACCGGCTGGGACGGCACCTCGGCCTTGTTCATCGCCAGGTACACCGCCTCGGTGAAGTAGACCTCGCCCGCCTCGGCGATCCCCTCCACCCGCGCGGCGATGTTCACCGGCTCGCCGAACACGTCCCGGTTCTCGATCCGCACCTCGCCGACGTTGATGGCGATCCGGACGTCCAGCCGCTCCGCCTCCGGCGCCGTGCGGTTGTGCAGCCAGAGCCGGTCCTGGATCGCCACGCCGCACAGCACCGCCTGCGTTGGCGACTCGAAGGTGACCATGAACGCGTCACCGATCGACTTGACGATGCGCCCACCGAACGCCGCGAACAACGGCGTCAGCAGCTTCGCGTGCACGTCCAGGAGCCGCTGGTTCTGCTCCAGGGTCTGCCGGCTGGTGCGCTCGGTGAAGCCCTTGATGTCGGTGAAGACGATGGCGAGGTTCGCGGTCTTCAAGCGCGGGCACTCTAAACGTTCGGCGCTTCTAGCGCCGCGACTTCTTGAGCGGCCTGAGCTTGCGGGCCGGCGTCGGCTCCAGCTCGCGGCGGATCTTCGCGGCATCTTCCGTACGGCCCATGCGCTCATAGAGCTCCGCCAGCTTGCGCAGAAAGAGCTTCGATCCGGGCTCGGCGGCACGCAGGTCCATGAGCGCCTTCTCCGCTTCGTCGACCCGGCCGATCTGTTCGAGCGTCACCGCCCACTGCAGCCGCGCCTGCGTCCAGTCCGGCCGGCGCCGCGCCAGGTCGCGGTACTCCGCCTCCGCCTCGGCCAGTCTGCCGCACGCAAACAGCACCCCCGCAAGGCGCAGCCGCGCCTCGTCGTAGCCGGGCCGGAGCGCCAGCGCCGCGCGGTACGCGGCCATCGCCTCGAAGTCGGCCGTCGCCTCCTCGCGCGCGAGCCCGAAGAGGTAGTGGGCGCGCGGATTCTCCGGGGCGATCGCCCGCGCGATGTCGAGGTCCAGCGTCGCGCGCTCGAGCTCACGGCCGAGCTTGAGCCGCAGGCGTCCCGCCTCCATCCGCGGCAGCTCCCACGCCGGCGCCTCGCGGATGATCGCGTCCAGCGCGGCCAGCGCCTCGTCGTCGTGTCCGGCCTTCTCCAGCGCCAGCGCGTCCTGCATCCCGCCGGCCGCGGAGGCGGCGAGAGAGAGGCTGAGCAACGCGCGGAACCACATGGGTTGCGGATAGTTCGGCGCGCGGTCAGGGACAAGCCCGCCGGGCGTCCACCTCCCGACGAAGCGCCGGCCCGAAGCGCCTTGACGCCGCCGCGCTCCGGATATTGAAGGGAGCGCCTTGCTCGTCTCTGAACGGACCCTCCGCGATCTCGGTTTCCCCCAGCTCCGCCAGGCGCTCGCCGCGCGCTGCCGCACCGGACCGGGCCGCGCCCGGGCCGCCGCCCGGCCGTTCCTCGACAGCCCCGCCGAGGTCGCCGCGGCGCTCGCCATCGTCGAGGAGGCGCGGCGCCTGGCCGAACGCCAGCTCGCGATGCAGCTGGGCAACGTGGTCGACGTGCGGGATTCCTGCGAACGCGCCAGCAAGGGCGGGATGCTGGAGGCCCGGGAGCTGGTCGCGATCTCCCAGGTGCTGATCGCCTTCGACCGGGTGCGCGAGGCGCTCGAGGAGCACGCACAGCTGGCGCCCGGGCTGGAGGCGATCAGTCGGAGGTTGCCGCAGCTGATGCCGCTGGCCACGCGGATCGAGAACAGCTTCGAACCCTCCGGGGAGCTCTCCGACCGCGCCTCCCCGGCGCTCCGGGAAGCGCGCGACCGTGTGCGCGGCCTGCACGCGACGATCAAGGCGCGGCTGGACCGGATGCTGCACGACGAGAAGTTCGTCTCCCGGCTACGCGAGAGCTACTACTCCATTCGCAACGACCGCTACGTGGTCCCGGTGCTGGCGCAGCACCGCAACGAGGTCCCCGGGATCGTCCACAACGCCAGCCAGACCGGGCAGACCCTGTTCGTGGAGCCGGAGGCGTTGATCGGCCTGGGCAACGATCTGGCGATCGCCCAGTCGCTGGTGGTGGAGGAGGAGCGGCGGATCCTGCTCGAGCTGTCCAACCGCGTGGGCCGCGAGGCTGCGCGGATCGCCGAAGGCGTGGAGGCCGCGGCGGAGCTGGACGAAGCGGAGGCGGCGGCGAAGCTCGCCGGCGAATTGCGCGCCCACACGCCCACCATCGAACCCGCCGACGGCGCGCTGGAGCTGCGGAACGTGCGGCATCCGTTGCTCGTGCTCGCCGGCGGAGAGGTGGTCCCCAACGACATCATCCTCTCCGGCGAACGGCGCGCGCTGGTCGTCTCCGGGCCGAACGCCGGCGGAAAGACCGTCACCCTGACCACCGTGGGATTGTGCGCGGTGATGCTGCGGATGGGCCTGCCGGTCCCCGCCGCGGAGGGCTCGCGCCTGCCGCTCTACCGGTCGGTCCACGCGTCGATCGGCGACGCGCAGGATCTGTCGCAGGGGCTGTCGACCTTCTCCGCCCACATCGCCGAGCTGCGCGACATCGACGCGGCGGTCCAGCGGGGATCGCTGGCCTTGATCGACGAGATCGCCGCCGACACCGACCCGCGCGAGGGCGCGGCGATTGCCATCGCCGTGCTGGAGGATCTGATCGAACGCGGCGCCACGGTCGTCGTCACCACCCACCTCGAAGAGGTGAAGGCGCTCGCGCACATGGACCCGCGCTTCCTCAACGCGCGGGTGGGCTTCGACGCCGGGACGATGACGCCCACCTACCGGCTGCAGCTCGGGTTTGCGGGCGCGTCCTCGGCGATCGAGCTCGCCGCCCGGATGGGGCTGCCGCAACGGATCACCGACCGCGCGCGCGATCTGGCGCTTCACGCCGGTGGCCCCCTGGCGCGGGCGCTCGCGGCCGCCGAGGAGGAACGCAAGCGCCTCGCCGAGGAGCTCACCCGCGCGCAGCGGGCGGCCGAGGCCGCGGAGGCAGAGAAGCGGGCGCTCGCCGCCGAACGCGAGGCCGAACGCCGGCGCCGCGAGGAGGGGGAGCTGCGCTTCCGCGAGGAGCTGGCCGCGGAGCTGGAACTGGCGGCGCACGAAGCGCGGCAGGCGGTGGCGCAAATCAAGGCCCAGGCGAAGGTGCAGGACGCCGCGCGGCTGGAGCGGGAGCTGCAGGCGAAGGTCGACGAGGCGAAGAAGCGGGTCGCCGAAGCGAAGGCGAAGCTTCAGCCGGAGGCGGCCCCGAAGGTCGCCGGAGACCTCCGCGTGGGTGGGCTGGCCCGCCACGTCGGCCTCAACCAGCGCGTGGAGGTGCTGGAGATCTCGGACGGGACGGCGCTGGTGGCCGCGGGGTTGATCAAGATGCGCGCCCCGCTCTCCGACCTGGTGCCGATCGGCGGGGAGAAGCCGAAGGTGCGCTTCGCCTCCGAAAAGAGCGAGTCGCTGAAGCGCGCGGAGGCCGTCGCCGCGGCGCCGGTGCAGACCCCAGGTCAGCGCCTGGATCTCCGGGGGATGCGCGCCGACGAGGCGCTCGCCGTGGTGGAGCAGTTCATGGATCGCGCGTTCGGCGCGGGCGAGGACTCGGTGACCCTGCTGCACGGCCACGGCACCGGTGCGCTCAAGCAGACCGTGCGTCAGTACCTCGACCGATCCGCCTACGTGCGGATGTACCGCCCGGGCAGCGACGAAGAGGGCGGCGACGCGGTCACCATCGTCGCATTCCGCACCTGATCCGCGCGGGGTGGGGGGCAACGGATTATCAGCGCCGGCGGCCCTTCCCGCCGCGTCCACGCCCGCCCTTGTGCGGGTGCTTGTCCTTGGGCGGCTTGATGGGGTTACCGAACTTGTCGCGCGCCAGCCGCTGGCCGCCTGGAGCAGCCTTCTGTCCAAGGCCGCTGCGCAGCTCCTTCCGCCTGGGCGTCTTGTGCCAGCCGAAGCCCGCCCGTTCACTCCCCTTCTCCTTCTTCGCCGCGAGCGCGCGCAGCCGGTCGAATACTGGGTGCGGCGATCCGGCGCGCGCGGGCGCCTCCTGTGCGCCATCGAGCGCGACCGGCGCGAAGTCCAGCTGCCGCCGCTGCACGTTCGCCGACAAAAGCTGCACGGTCAGCTTCTGCCCGACCTTCACCCGCCGCCCGTCGGGCCACACCAGCGCGTGCTGCGCGGGGTCGAACTCGAAGTGCGGCCCGAGCGCTTCGCCCCTGACCAGCCCCTCCACGTGCAGCTCGTCCAGCTCGACGAAGAAGCCGAAGTCCGTGACCGAGGCGACGGTGGCGGCGAACTGCTCGCCCACCCGGTCCTTCATCAACAGCGTCTGGTAGAAGGCCACCACCTCGCGCTCCACGTCCACCGCGGCGCGCTCGCGCTCCGAGCTCTGCACCGCCAGCGCCTCCAACCGCTCCTCCTGACGCTCGCGCTCGGCTTTGGGCGGCACCTTTCCGCCGCGCGCCCAGTGCTCCTTGAGCAGCCGGTGGACGATGAGGTCCGGGTAGCGGCGGATGGGCGAGGTGAAGTGCAGGTAGTGGGTGGCGCCCAGCCCGTAGTGGCCCACGCTCTCGGCGGAGTAGACCGCCTGCATCATCGCCCGCAGCATCAGCTGGTTCAGCGCGCGGCGCTCCGGGTGGCCCTCCAGCTGGTCGAGGAACCGCGCCAGATCGCGCGATTCGATCTCGCTCGCGGGCGGCAGCGGGAAGCCGTGCGCGCGCGCCAGCTGGGCGAACGCCTCGAGCTTCTCCTCGTCCGGTTCGCCGTGGAACCGGTACACCGACGGCAGCTCGCGGTCCCGGAAGAACTTCGCCACCGCCTCGTTGGCGGCGAGCATGCACTCCTCCACCAGGCGGTGGCTGTCCCGGCGCTCGCGCTTGTCGAGCCGCACCGGCATCCCGCGCTCATCCAGCACGACCTTGTACTCGGGCAGATCGAAGTCGATCGGCCCGCGCGCCCGCCGCATGGCGTTGAGGGCACGAGCCAGAGACATCAGGCGCTGAAGGTGCGGCCGAAGGAAGTTGGGGTGGGGGACGTCCTTGCCGTCCAGCACGTCCTGCACCTCTTCGTAGGTGCAGCGCGCGTGGCTGCGCATCACCCCCGGGTAGACCTCGAAGGCGCGCAGGTGGGCCCGGCCGTCGAACCGCATGTCCGCCACCACGCAGAGGCGGTCCTCGTCCGGCCTCAGCGAGCAGATCCCGTTGGAGAGCCGCTCGGGGAGCATGGGTAGCACGCGGTCGGGCAGGTACACCGAGGTGCCGCGCCGGAGCGCCTCCACATCCAGCGGCCGTCCCTCGCGGACGTAGTGGGAGACGTCGGCGATCGCCACCACCAGGCGCCAGCCATCACCCGCGCGCTCGCAGTAGACCGCGTCGTCGAAGTCGCGCGCGTCCGCCCCGTCGATGGTGATGAGCGGAAGCCCGCGGAGATCGCGCCGGGCCTCGGCCTTCGCCTCCTCTTCGGTGACCACCACCGGGTAGCGGTCCGCCTCGGCCATCACTTCGTCGGGGAACTCGTCGGAGAAGCCGTGGGCGTAGGCCACCGAGAGCACCTCGGCGGAGGGTTCGCCCGGCCGGCCGATGACGCCCACCACCTCGCCGAACAGCTCGAGGCCCGGCTCCAGCACCGCCGCGCCGAGGCCGAGCACCACCTTCACCATGTCCCCGGGCCGCGCCAGCTGGGTGGGCGGGACACGGATCCGCGACTGCAGCGACAGATCGCTGGGGATGACCCACGCGTGGCGGCCCTCGACTTGGTACTGGCCCACCACCCGCTGGCGGATCCGCCCTACCACCTCGAGCAGCACGCCCGCAGTGCGCCCGCCGCGCCCGGGCACGACCTGGACGATCACCCGATCGCCGTCCATCGCCCGCGCGGCCTGATCCGGGGGCAGAAAGACGTTCTCCGCGTCCGCGTCGTGGAGCGGGTGGACGAAGCCGAACCCGTCGCGGTGCACGTGGAGGATGCCCTCCACGGTGTCGTCGAGCGCGCGGAGCGAGTCGAGGTACTGCTCGCGATCTCCCTTCGTGCGCGGCGCGCGGGCGTTCCTGCCCGGCCCGCGGCCTCGCTTCCAGTCACCGCGGGCAGTGGACCCAGCGACCAGGTCGCGTCGCTTCTCTGCGCGCCCGCGACCGGGCCCACGCCCATCCGCCGCTTTGTGCGGAGAACCCGTCCGGCGGGCAGGCGCGCCGCTTCGGCGGACGTCACGCTGAACACCCGCCGCCAGCGCACGCACGCCACCCGGCGGCGTGAAGCGCTTGCCCTCCTTGTGGATGGCCCCCGCGCGGACGAGCTCGCGCAAAACGCGCTTGAGCTCCGTCTGCTGACCGGGGTGGAGCCCCAGACGTTCCAACAGCTCGCGGACGCCGAGCGGATGGTCCGCCTGTTCAAGGACCCGGAGGACCTGCCCGCGCTCCACGCTCACCCGTGCGCGCTCAGAAATAGAAGTTCGCTCCGACGCCCGGCATGAACGTGCCCAGGGTGATGACGTCCATCGCTCTGAAGTTGAGCGGCAGGCCCACCAGGAGCTTGCCGTCCAGCGAGAAGTGATCGTTGAACCAGTACTCGGCGCCGCCGCCCACGTTGATGCCGAGCGTGAAGTCGTCCCCGCGGGTGCTCACGCCCTTTCCGAAGAGGAAGGACCCGGTGACGAGCGGGCGGATCGGCTTGTCCGCCGAACCGAGAAACGCGGTGACACCGAACCCCGCACCGAACCCGAACGCGAAGTTGCTGGCGATCCCCAAGCCCAGACCCACGTCGAAGTCGACCGCCACGGAGTCGGTGCCCATGTAGCGGAACCCGAAGGTGGCGCTGGGCGAGGCGGGCACGGACGAGGACGTCGACGGAGCCGCAAGGCTGCTGCCGTTGAAGTTGGCGCGGATCGCAAACGCGCCCTTGTGCGGTCCGGGCACGGACTGCGCGGGCGCGGGGGCCGGGACCGCCTGCGCACCGGGGGCCGGCGGAGGCGGCGGGGGCGGCGGCTGCCCATAGGGA
>JADGHL010000101.1 GCA_019686135.1 Myxococcaceae bacterium
GGCGGGATGAGGCTGGTGGGCACACGCAGGCGCGCGAAGGATCCCGCGAAGAACGCGCGGGTGCTGCTGATCGAACCGGAGCCGACAGAGCTCGATCGTCTTTCGGCACTCTTGCGAGCGGCGCACTTCCGGGTGGTAGCGCTCGACAACCCGGATGCCCTCTGGCCGCTTGCTCGCCTGTTCAAGCCGGAGATCGGCGTGGTGGGGCTGGGCGTGGGCACTTCGGAGGTAAACCTGGAGGCGCTGCGGCTCGGGCGGCGGCTGGCGCGCCGTTCCCGCGGGACGGTGCCGGTGTTCTACCTCTCGGACACGGTCGGCCCGGTGGTGCTCGAGTCGATCCTCGAGGCCGGCGCCGGGACGGACGTGCTTTCGCGCGGCGCGCCGGAGGAGCTCGTGTGCCGCATCCGGGGCCTTCTGCGCTTCAAGGCGGCGGTGGCGGAGGCCGAGCGTGCGGCCATCGCGGCGAAGTCGCCCATGCTGCACGACGAGGTGACCGGGCTCTACAACCGGCGCTTTCTTCTGGAGCTGGTCGGCGCGGAGACGCGGCGGGCGGAGCGCTACGGCGGCCACTTCGCCGTGGTGATCGCCGAGCTGGATGACTTCTCCGACGTCCACGCCCGCTTCGGCGGGGACGTGTCCGATCGGCTGACGCTCCACGCGGCGATGGTGCTCAAGCAATCTTTGCGCGACGCCGACGTGCTCGCGCGGGTGGGGCGCTTTCACTTCGGCATGCTGATGTCGGGCATGGCCGCCGAGGATCTCCCGGCGGCGCTGGACCGCGTGCGCCGGCGCTTTGCCCAGGCGCGATTCGATCTGGAGGGTGTGGCGGTCCGCGCGTCTTTGACCTTCGGCGCGGCGACGTTCCCGGACGTGGTCGGTCCGGCGCAGCAGATCTTCGCGCGCGCGATCCAGGCGCTCGACCGCGGTCGGGAGGAACAGCGGCACGCGGCGTTGCAGCGGGCGGCGATCGACGGGGGTGTCGGCGGGTGCTGGGTGGCGGAGGAGTGAGGGCGATGGAGCAGAAGGTGGTGCTGGTTGTGGACGACGAGGAGGCGCTGCGCACGTATCTGGCGGAGCTCCTCCAGATGGCGGGCTACCAGGTCCGGACCGCCTCCGGCGGGCAGCAGGCGCTGCAGATGCTGGCGGGCGGAGCGTTCGACGCGGTGCTGCTGGATGTGATCCTTCCGGATCTCTCCGGGCTCGAGGTGTTGAAGCGCTACCGCGCCGACGGCGGCACCGCGCCGGTGATCGTGCTGTCCGCGCTCGCGGGCGCGGACGACGCGGTGCGGGCGATGAAGTTCGGTGCCACCGACTACATCGCCAAGCCCTTCAACCGAGACGACATCGAAGCCGGGCTGGCGCGCGCGTTCGGGTTGCCTCTGCCGCCGCGCCCCGAGGAGAACGCCGGCACCGAAGATGGCCGCGGGCTCATCGCTCGGCCCAGCGAGGAACCGGCGGCGGAGGAGTCCACGGGACGCCAGCTCATCTACATCTCCTCCGCGATGCGCCGGGCCAAAGCCCTGGTCGATCAGATCGCCGACACCGACGTGCCGGTGCTGCTCCTCGGCGAGTCCGGCGTGGGCAAGGAGGTGATCGCCCGGGAGATCCACCAGCGCAGCCGGCGGAGGGCGCGGCCGTTCATCAAGGTGAACTGCGCGGCGTTGCCGGCGGAGCTTCTGGAGAGCGAGCTCTTCGGCCACGAGCGCGGCGCGTTCACCGGCGCCACCGCGGAGAAGCCGGGCAAGTTCGAGCTGGCGGATCAGGGCACGATCTTCCTCGACGAGATCGGCGAGATGGCGATCCGCCTGCAGGCGAAGCTCCTCCAGGTCCTCCAGGATGAGGAGTTTTTCCGCGTCGGCGGCAAGAAGAGCGTGCGCGTCGACGCGCGCGTCGTGGTGGCCACCAACCGGGACCTGGAGCGGGAGATCGAATTCGGCAACTTCCGCGAGGATCTCTTCTACCGCCTCAACGTCGTGGCGATCCGGATCGCTCCGTTGCGCGAGCGGCGCGAGGACATCGCGCCGCTGGTGGAGTACTTCCTGAAGAAGTACAGCAAGCGCTACCGCGGACCGTCCGAGCTGCCGCAGGAGGTGATGCGCGCGTTCCTCGAGTACGACTGGCCGGGCAACGTGCGCGAGCTGGAGAACCTGGTCCGGCGGCTGGTGGTGCTCAACGATCCCGGGCTGGTGCTGGACGAGCTGCGCGCGCAGAGCCGGGCGCCGGCGTCTGCGCCGTCGTTGCCCACGGCGTACGCGGGTGACGGTGGGGTGGGGCAGCCACGCTCGGGGTCCTATGCGATGAACCGCGACGCCGGCGCCGCGTCCTGGGGACCGCCGCTCCCGGGCGCTTCGGCGACCCGACCGGCCGACGCCGCGACGCCACCGCTCAACGCGCCGGCGACGCCCTCCGCCGGAAACGCCGCCGAGGGCGAGGGCAACGCCAACGTGCTCGCGAGCCCGCAAAAGTACATGAACCCGTTCGCGATCCCGCAGCCGCCGCCTCCTCCGCCCGAGAAGCCGGAGAGCGAGATGTCGCTCAAGGACATCGGCCGGCGCGCGGCGATGCTCGCCGAACGCGAGGCGATCCTCGCGATGCTTCAGCGCACCGCGTGGAACAAGCGCAAGGCCGCCTCGAAGCTGAAGATCAGCTACAAGGCGCTGCTCTACAAGATCAAGGAATGCGGCATCGTCGATCCGCGCTCCAACGCGGAGTTCTGAGGAACGATCGCGTCGAGCAGTGATCTCGCCAGACGCCTTTGGCCAGCGTGCTCGAATCCGCTTGTCTGAGGCGTTGCGAGCGGCCGGGGCTGCCGTGGCGAGGCGCCCCCGGGCATTGGGGCGGAACCCTCGCGCGACGTGAACGCGCCTGCCGTGGGGAGCCACCCTTCACGCGGGCGCCGACGCCCGGGGGCCGGGTGAGTTTTCGCGCCGCAGGGGTGAACCCGGCAGCTTGAAACCCCAAAGTGGACAGAAGGAGGTTGTCCGCCCCGGCAGCCGAAAATCGGCGGCCGGCCGGTGGCCCAGGCCCTCTACGCCCGCGTCTTGCCGTGCGTCAGGATCACCTTCGCCTGGGCTTCGGTGACCGGCACCACGGAGAGCCTGCCGTGGGTGAGCAACTGGAAGCCCTTCAGCTCCTTGAGCTGCTTCATCGCCGCGAGCGTCACCGGCTCCTTCAGCGGCTTGTGGGGGGCTACGTCCACCGAGGTCCAATCCTCACCGGGCGCGGTGGGATCCGGGCCGGGTTTGCCGACCACCTTCGCCAGCCCCACCACGGCCTTCTCGTTCCCCGTGTGGTAGTAGAGGCAGAGGTCTCCCGGCTTCATCGCCCGCAGGTTGTTGCGCGCGGCGAAGTTGCGGATCCCGGTCCACGCGGTCCGGCCGTCCTCCTGAAGTTGCGCAAAGGAGTACTCGGTCGGTTCGCTCTTGATCAGCCACCAGGATTTCTTTGCCGGCATCGGCGCCCTACTAGCGCGCCGCGAGCGGCTGCGCCAGCAACGTCGCGAGCGGCGTGGCGGTGCGCGGTGGCACCTTCGGCGGCGCGTCCGGCGCCACGGCGGGGCGCACGTCCCGGACCAGCTCGCAGATCACCTCGTCCCCGCGCGGTGTGGCGATGAGCCGGTACCCCGGCGGCAGCACCCGGGCGAGCAACAGGGCGCTCTGCTCGGGCGTCTGTCCCGGCTTCAGCCCGATGGACACGCGGAGATCGTCGAACGCCAGGGACAACTCGGCGCCGGCGCCCTCCGACGACTCGGCGCACCGCCCGACGATCCGCAACTCGCCGTGGGCGGTCCGGATGAACGTCTGGCGGGCATCCGTGCTCCCCGGTTCGGCCACCACCCGTTCCGGCAGCACCGGGAGCCTCGTCATCGTTTCGCGAATGGGTTCGGCCGCCATGCGCACGCTCTCCTGGCTCTCGGGTTCGAAGCTACTCCGTGAGCGCTGAAACATATGGGCCGCGCCCCGGACGAGGCGACCGTACCACTGCACGACGGCGCGGACTCTTTTCATTCTCCGACGCTCGACTGGCGCTCGGGGACGGGGCTTGCGCCCGGCGGGCTCCACCCCGGGCCGCCTCGACGTTTTCATTGCATGTTGGATTCAGCTGATGCAATAGGCGCTCACAAAGTGAATCCGGCTTCAAAAAGACTCCGGGACCGGCTCCGGGAGGCGACCCGGGCGGCGATCCTCGACGCGGCGCAGGCCGAGTTCTCGGCGCACGGGTTCTCCTCGGGACGGATGGAGGAGATCGCCCGGCGGGCCGGGGTCTCGGTGGGAACGCTCTACAACTACTACGAGGACCGGGGGGCGCTATTGGAGGCGCTCCTCGAGCGCCACCGGGAGCTCCTCCTCAGCCGGGTGGACGACGCGCTGGCGAAGACCGCGCGCGACGGGTTCGAGGGACGGCTCCGCGCCTTCGTGGGAACCGTGGTGGAGCACTTCCGGGAGAACCGCGCGCTGGTGGCGGTGGCTATCGAAGAGGAGCTCGCCGGCGGCCGCCGCAACCCGAAGAAGGTGCACACGCTCCGCGAGCTCTCCGTCCGGGCCGAGGCGTTGATCGCCCAGGGCGTGAAGGAGAACGCCCTGCGCCGGGACGACGCGTCGATGTTCCCCACGTACCTCGTGGGGATCCTCCGCAGCGTGGCGGTGCGGGTGCTGCATTCGGACGAGCGCATCGAGTCCGATGCGGCCACGGCGGCGATCCTCCGGTTCTTTTTTCAGGGGGCAGGGAAGCGTCCGTGAGCGCAGCGCCCCCGAAGGTAAACAAGTGGATCGTCACGCTCTCCATCAGCTTCGGCACGCTGATGGGGGCGATCGACTCGTCCATCGTCAATGTGGCGCTGCCGCAGATCCGCGGCACGGTGGGCGCCACCGTGCAGGAGATCACCTGGATCTCCACCGGCTACGCGATCGCCCTGGTAGTGGTGATGCCGCTCACCGCCTTTCTGGCGCGGCAGTTCGGGCAGAAGCGCGTGTACATGTTCTGCCTAGCGCTGTTCCTCGTCGGATCCGCGCTGTGCGGGATGGCCACCAACCTCACCACGCTGGTCATCTTCCGCGCGATCCAAGGGCTGGGCGCGGGCGCGCTGCAGCCCACCGAACAGGCCATCCTGCGCCAGACCTTCCCGCTCAAGGAGCAGGGGATGGCGATGGCGCTGTTCGGGATGGCGGTGATGCTCGGGCCGGCGGTCGGCCCCACCCTGGGCGGCTACATCGTCGACCACTGGCACTGGTCGTGGATCTTCTTCATCAACCTGCCGATCGGCCTCATCGGCCTGGCGATGGTCGCCACGTTCGTCCACGAGGATCCGGAGCTGCGCGCGGCCAACGCGAAGATCGCCGCGGAGCAGCGCAAGCACCTCGACTGGCAGGGCATCGCGCTTTTGTCGGTGGGGATGGCCACGCTCGAGTTCCTCCTCGAGGAGGGCTCCAGCCACGACTGGTTCGAGTCGAAGCTGATCTGCGGCTGCGCCGCGGTGGCCGCGGTGGCGATCGCCGCCTTCATCATCCGCGAGCTCTCCGCGCGGGCGCCGGCGGTGAACATCCGCCTCTTCAAGGACCCGGTGTTCTCCTCGGGAACGCTGATCGGCGGGCTGATGTTCGCGATGCTGATGTCGAACATGTTCCTGCTGCCGATCTTCATGCAGGAACTGCTCGGGTTCAGCGCCACCCAGAGCGGGCTCTCCTTGATGCCGCGCACCCTGGTGATGATGGTGGCGGTGCCGATCGTCGGGCGGATCTACAACCGGGTCGATCCGCGGCTGTTCATCGCCTTCGGCGTGTTGATGTTCGTGGCGGGCGCCTTCGACCTGGCGCACCTCAACCTCGACAGCGGCAGCGCGCACATCGTCGCGGCGATCGCCGTGCAGGGCGTGGGCTTCGCCTGCCTGTTCGTCCCGCTCACCACGCTCGCCCTGGCCACCATCCCCCGGCACCTGCTCACCGACGCCACCGGGCTCAACTCGCTGGTGCGTCAGGTGGGCGGGGCGATCGGCCTTGCGGTCTTCGCCAGCCGGATCGGCGTCTACGCCACCGAGGCCCGCGGCAGCCTCTTCGCCCATATCACCGAGACCTCGCCGCAGGTGCAGGAGCGCCTCGCGATGATCCAGGGCGGCCTCATCGCCCGCGGGATGGACGCCGCCAGCGCGCACATGGCATCGATCGCCTCGCTCTACGGCACGGTCGTGAAGCAGTCGATGGTCCTGTCCTTCGACCGGATCTTCATGCTCTCCGGCTTCTTGTTCCTCCTCGTTCTCCCGCTGCTCTTCCTGTTGCGCCCGCCGCCGGCACTGACCTCGAGCGGGCCGATCCACCTGGAGTAATCGACATGGAATCCTCCATCGCCGCCCGCAGCCCGACCGCCGATGTGCGGTCGCCCGAAGCCCCGCCGGCGCAGGCCGCCGCCGCCCGTCGCGGCCGCCGCGCCTTCGTGGTGCTGGGCGGGCTCGTCGCCGCGGCCGCGCTCGCCACCGGCGTGTATGCGCTGGCCACTGCCAACCAGGAGACGACCGACGACGCGCAGGTGGAGGCGGACGTTGTGCCCATCGCCGCGCGCGTGGGCGGTGCGGTGCAGAAGGTGCACGTGGAAGACAACGCGCAGGTCAAGAAGGGGCAGCTCCTCGTGGAGCTCGACTCGGGCGATTTCGCCGCGCGGCTGGAGCAGGCTCAGGCGGAACTGATGTCCGCGAAGGCGCAGCTGGCGATCGCCGAAGCGCAGGCGGAGGTGGTGGAGGCCACGGCCAAAGGTGGCTTTTCCAGCGCGCGGGCGATGGTCTCCGGATCGTCGGTGGCGGTGTCCAGCGCGGCGGCGCAGGTGGAGGCGGCGAAGGCGGCGCTGGAGCGTGCCCGGGCCGAGGCGCGCCGCGCCGAGCTGGACCTGGAGCGCACGCAGAAGCTCTATGCCGCGCAGGCGGCGCCGAAGCAGATGCTGGACAACGCGCAGCTCACGCATGACGCCGCGCAGGCGGCGCTCGCCCAGGCCGAGGCGGCGCTGGCCGCCGCGGAGGAACAGCGCCGCGCCGCGCAGAGCCGCGTCGCCGAGGCGCAGGGCCGGCTCACGCAGACCGAGCCGATCGACGCGCAGATCTCCGCCGCGCGCGCCCAGGCGGAGCTCGCCCGCGCGCGGGTGAAGGCGGCCATCGCCGCGGTGACGCTCGCCGAGAACCAGCTCTCGTACACGCGGATCCTCGCGCCGGACGACGGCACGGTCTCGAAGCTCTCGGTGCACGAGGGACAGCTCATCTCGCCCGGCGCGCCGATCGCCGAGCTCGTCCCCGCCCACACCTGGGTGGTGGCCAACTTCAAGGAGACGCAGATCGGCCGGATGCGCCCGGGCCAGCGCGCGACGATCTCCGTGGACGCCTTCGGTGGACGGGAGCTCGAAGGCAGGGTGGAGTCGCTCTCCGCCGGCACCGGCGCGCGGTTCTCGCTTCTGCCGCCGGACAACGCGTCGGGGAACTTCGTGAAGGTGGTGCAGCGCGTGCCGGTGCGGATCGCCCTCGTCGATCCGCCGAAGGATTTTCCGCTGCGCGCCGGCCTCTCCGCGGAAGTGACCATCTACCTGAAGTGAAGCCGCACTAGGCCACCTCGCCGACCCGGCGGGCGGGCGAAGACGCCGGCGTGCGCGTGCCGTCGGACCTCGGGCGCAGCCGGTCGCCGAGCACCCAGGACGATCCCACCAGGCCCGCGCCCACCAGCCCGAGCGCGGCCGCTTCTGCGGCGCCTCCGAGGAGGCTGCCGAACAGGCTCATCACGCCCGCGCCTGCCGCGAACACGACCGCTACCGCCGCCGCCATCTTCGTCATGGGATCCCCCCTCGAAGCGTCTGCTCCGGCGGAGGATCAAGCTGCGTGCCGCGGTGAACGGACGCCACGGCACTGCGGAAAGGGAATTGCGCCGCACCGCGGGCGCAAAGGTGCGCACCCGCCGTGACAGCAAAAGGTCCCGCGTGGGTGGCCCGCTTCCAACATGAGACAGGAAGTTTCTTCCGGCCCGCCGGCCGAGGCCGCGCGGCCCCGCTCGCGCGCTGACCGGATTCCGCGCATTTGGAGGCCGATCGGGGTGGCACATCGGCTGCTACCTCCGGACGCACGGCAGTCCGTTCGATGGGGGAGCGAAGGTGATGGGCAAAAGGAGCGCGTGGGGCTGGGCGGTGGCGGCGATGCTCGTGCTCGGCGGGTGTGCCCACCAGACGCGAAACGTGGATCCGCCCCCCGACGAGCCGTACCGCATCGGCCGCGAGGACGTGCTCGATGTTTCGGTGTGGCGCGATCCGGATCTCTCCCGGGTGGTGCCGGTGCGTCCCGACGGCTTCATCTCGCTGCCCATGGTCGGCGAGGTCCTGGCGGCGGGGAAGACGCCGAAGGAGTTGGAGGCGGAGATCCGCGAGCGCCTCCGGGCGATCGTCCAGGAGCCGAAGGTGACGGTGATCGTCCACGAGGTGAACGCGAGCCGCGTCTACGTCACCGGAGAGGTGGCGCACCCCGGAGCGTTCCCCATGCGCGGGCGCGTGACGCTCCTGCAGGCGCTGGCGCTGGCGGGCGGCTTCACCGACTTCGCGGACAAGAGCGCGCTGATGGTGATCCGTCGCGACGGCAAGGGCGTGCCGGTGAATTACGCCGATCTGATCACCCTCGACGACAAGGAGCGCGCGAACGTCTGGCTGGGGCCGGGCGACACGGTGGTGGTGCCGTAGCGGCGGTGTGCGGAAGCGGCGTGACGGGTACGGGCGGCCCGGGCGGAGGCTCGAGGTCGCGGCGTTCATTCGGGAGGCGGCGTGGTGCGGGGCGTGGTCAGGGCGTGCGTGGTCCTCGGGCTGGCAGGAGCATTCGGCGCAGCGCGCGCCGAGCTCTCCGTCAAGCCCCGGCTCAGCGTGTCCCTGGAGGAGCGGTACGACGACGACGTGCTCTTCCGTGATCCGGCGGTGACGCCGATCGGCGCGGAGCTGATGACCAAGCTCATCCCCAAAGGCGGGATCCAGGTGCGCGATCGGACCCTGGAGGCGGACGCGTGGTACGCGCCGGACCTGCAGCTGCGCCACTTCTCGGGGACGTTCCGGATCGACCACCGCGCCGGGCTCACGCTGGACAAGGAGCTCTCCGAACGCCTTCAGCTCCACGCCGAGGGCGCGCTGTGGCGCGTGGCGGATCCGACCTCGCTGCCGCGGGTGGGCGTGGGCCGCACGCTGTCTCCGGTGCTGTACGGCACCGGCGAATTGGGCCTCGTGTCCCGGCTGACGCGGAGGCTCAGCCTTGATGCGGAGTACCGCTTCGAGGGCGCGCGGATCTACGCGCCGGGGTTCGAACCGTCGCAGATGCACCAGCCGTCCGCCGAGCTTCTGTACCGGCTCACCCCGCGGACCACCTTGGGTACGGAGTACCGGTTCCAGTACTTCCTCTACGGCCCGAAACAGTCGGTGGGGCACTCGCCGGCGGCGCTCTATCGCTATCGACTCTCGCGCCAGCTCACCTTCACCGCGCGCGGCGGCGCGGTGTGGTTCCAGCCGGTCTTCGGCGCCGACGGGAGAACCGGCGTGGCGCCGCGCGTGCACCTGCAGCTCGACCGCGCGGTGCCCGGCTTCGACCTCGGCGTGCAGGTGGGCCAGGACGTGCTGGGGGCCACCGGGTTCTCGGACGCGCTGTGGGCGCAGTACGCGAGCGTCTACACCGCGGTCCGCGTGAGCGACCCGTTCCGGCTCTACGGCGCGGCCTACGGCTACCGCAACGGCGATGCGCCCGGCGGGCCGGCGCAGTGGCTGGGGCGGCTGACCACGCCCTCGCAGGGCTACGGGCTGGGCGGAGGCGCGGAGTGGCGGTTCGACCGGAACTGGATGGTGCAGGTGCAGCTCGACCGCGTGGTGCAGGTGGCGAACGCGCCGGACCTCGCGGTCGGGGCGGAGGCGAACCTGTCGCGGAACATCGCGGCCGTACGACTGGTGGTGACGCCCTGGTGAGGAGTCGGTCCGGGAGGAGCGGAACATGGAGCGTGGGATGACGGTCGATCAGGTTCTCAGGGCGCTGTGGCGGCGGAAGCTGCTCGTCCTCGCCATCGCCGGGGGCGTGTTCGCCGTCGGCTTGGCGATCGTCGCCGCCCTCCCCAGCGTCTACAAGGCCACCGCCTCCGTGCGGTTCGAGCCCAACCAGCCGATCGCCGACCTGGTGCAGCCGACGGTGACCGAACCGGTGGAGCGGCGGATCGTCACCATCCGTCAGGAGTTGCTGGCCCGGCCGGTGCTGGAGCGGGTGATCCGCGAGCAGAACCTCTACCCGGAGGTGATGGAGAAGGAGGGGATCGACGCCGCGCTGGAGCGGTTCCGCAGCGACCTGGAAGTGAAGCTGGAGGGCGACGCCGCCTTCGACATCACCTACAGCGCCAAAGAGCCGGAGCTCGCCGCGCGCGTGGTGAACCGGATCCCCGAGGTGTTCGCCGAGGAGGCGGTGAAGAACCGCCAGCGCGCCGCGCGCCGCGCGGAACAGCTCTTCAACGACGAGGTGGAGGAGCTCAAGAAGAGCGTGGCGTCGTGGGAGAAGAAGATCGCCCAGTTCAAGGTCGACCACATGGGCGAGCTGCCCGAGCAGCTCGAGGTGAACATGCGCGGCCTGGACCGGGTGAGCGCGGAGATCGAGCACCGCTACGAGGAGCTGCGCGCCGCCGAGATGCGCCGGGGCGATCTGCTCCGCGCCAGCTACGCGGGGGACAGCGAGGCCGGGCGGCTGCAGCAGCAGGAGCTGGAGACCCAGCGCGCCCTCGTCGCCGCGCGCGCGCAGTGGACCGAGGACCACCCGGAGGTGAAGAAGCTCCAGACCGAGCTGAACGCCATCCGCGGCAAGCTCCGCGACGCCGAGAACCGGATGGTCGAAGAGCGCCGAGAGCGCGCCCGGATGAACAGGGTGATCGACGGGCTGCAGGCCGAGATCGCGCAGCTGCACCAGAAGGCCGAGGCCTACCAGGCGCGGCTGGACGTGACGCCGAAGTGGGCCCAGGAGCTGGCGATGATGCAGCGGGACTACGAGATCGCCCGCGCCAAGTACGACAGCGTGATCTCCCGCAAGGTGGAGGCGGAGCTGGCGCGCGAGCTGGAGCTGAAGAGCGCGCCGGACATCTTCCGTGTGCTGAGCAGGGCCACGGTGCCGGTGACCCCGGCCTCGCCGGACCGGATGGGCGGGACGATGATCGCGCTGTTGATCGCGCTCGCGCTGGGGATCCTCGTGGCGATCCTCGCCGAAGCTCGCGACGACAGCATCCGGGACGTGTCGGAGGTGAAGGAGCGGCTGCCGCTCCCGGTGCTGGCGGTGGTGCCCGAGATGGCGGGCAAGACCGAACGGCGGGTGCTGATGCCGAACTACGCGCAGCGCCCGGCGGGCCCCCAGACCCTGAACTGAGATTCGGAGACCCCAATGGACCAGACGATGGAGAAGGCCCAGAACTTCCTCGGCCGCGTGGACGAGGGCCCGGGCGCGCGCAACGAGGTGGACCGCCGGGTGGTGAGCCTGACCGCCCCCGCCTCGGTGGGCGCCGAACAGTACCGCACGCTGTTCTACCGCCTGGAGCGGATGCGCGCGCTGAGGCCGATGAAGGTCGTGGCCTTCACCTCGGCGATGCCCGGAGAGGGCAAGACGGTGACCACCGTCAACCTGGCGCTCACCGCGGCGCGCGCCGCGCCGGAGCGGCGGATCCTCCTCATCGACACCGATCTGCGGCGCAGCCAGGTGGCGAACGTGCTTGGGTTCAAGAACACGCCGGGCTTGAGCGAGCTGCTCCAGGGTGAGTGCCAGCTCGCGGAGGCGGTGCGCCGCTTCCGAAGCACGCGGCTGGCGATCGTCCCCGCAGGCGCGGCGCCGGAGGAGCCCACGCAGCTCCTCGCCTCCCGGCGGATGAAGGACTTCCTGCAGGCGGTGCGGGACAACTTCGACGAGGTCTATCTCGATCTGCCGCCGTCGCTCCCGTTCGCGGACGCGTCGATCCTGGCGGCCCAGTCGGATGGCACGGTGATGGTGATCCGCGCCAACGTCACCCGCACCCGCCAGGTGCAGCAGGCGATCGAGCACCTCGCCGGGGCGGCGATCGTCGGCTGCGTGCTCAACGGAGGGCCGCTCGCCACCGGCGGATATCTGAAGGCCTACAAGTAGCGGCGGCGCCACGGGCGTGGGGGTTCACTGCGAGGGGGCGCAAGTTCGATGCTTCGGGTGTTCAATCACTGGTTCTCGGCGAGGAAGTTCGGCTTCTTCGTCGTGGAGTCGACGGCGATCGGGGTGGGCGGTCTCACCGGGGCGGCCGCCGGGGCGATGGCCAGCGCTCCTGCCGGGCATCCGTTCGCGATCCCCGCGAACGTGACACTCCTCGCATCCCTGGCGGTGGCGTTCGTGGCGGTGCTGCAGTTTTCGCTCTACGCCCTGGACCTCTACGACCTGCGGATCGCCGGGGAGGATCGCCCGCGCGGCAGCCGGCTGCTCCGCGGCGCCGGGGTGGCGGTGGCGGTCATCGCGCTCGCGAGCTTCGCGCTCCCGGGCGTGCTTCCGGCGGGCGCGCTTCTGGGCGGCGCGCTCGGCGCGGTGACCGGCGCCCTGGTCGCGCGCGGAGTGATGGCCTCCCTGTTCGCCGCGCCCATCCGCCTGTTGATCGTGGGCAACGGCCAGAAGGCGCGCGCCGTGGCCAACGCGATCGCGGACCAGGGCGACGAGCTGTTCGAGCTGTGCGCGCAGGTCGACCCGCTCATGCTTTCGGGCGAAGGCAGCCCGAAGCTGGAGGACGTGGCCCTGGCCCACCGCGCCGAGATCGTGGTGATGGCGCCGGACGAACAGCGGGGCCTTGCGCTGGCCGAGTCCCTGGTGCGCTGCCGGATCCGCGGGATGCGGGTCTACGACGCGGCGGGCTTCTGCGAACGGGTGCTCCGGCGGATTCCGGTGGCATTCCTGCGCGCCACGGAGCTGGCGTACGCAGACGAATTGACCGTCTCCGCCGGACGCCGCTTCTTCAAGCGCCTGTTCGACGTCACCGTGGCCGCGATCCTCCTGGTCCTCGCCGCGCCGCTGATGCTGCTCATCGCCGTGGCGATCAAGCTGGACTCGAAGGGCCCCGTCTTTTACCGGCAGGAGCGCACCGGGCTCGACGGCCGAAGCTACCGGCTGTGGAAGTTCCGCAGCATGCGCACCGACGCGGAGAAGGACGGCGCGGTGTGGGCAAAGCAGAACGACGACCGCGTCACGCGGGTGGGGCGGTTCATCCGCCGGACGCGGATGGACGAGATCCCCCAGGTGTTCAACGTGCTCAATGGGGATATGAGCTTCGTCGGCCCGCGGCCGGAGCGGCCGGTGTTCGTCCAGCAGCTCAAGGCGCAGATCCCGTACTACGGCCTTCGCGAGGGCGTGAAGCCGGGCATCACCGGCTGGGCGCAGATCCGCTACCCGTACGGCGCGTCGGTGGAGGATGCCCAAAACAAGCTCGAGTTCGACCTCTACTACGTAAAGAACGGAAGCCTGTTCCTCGACATGGCCATCATCTTCCACACCGTGAGGCACGTGCTGCTGGGGCGTGGCGCGCGCTGAGCTGGCTGCGGACGTGCAGGAGCGGGAGGGGTCGGTGGCGGAGGGGAGCTCATGGCCGGTCAGGACAACCAGTCGACGATCGAGGGGACGATCCCCGCCCAGGCGCCTTCGGACGCACGCAACCGGGTGGAACCGGATCAGCTCCGGCCGACCCGGTTGGTGTGCATCGGCGGCGGGACCGGGTTGCCCGTGGTGCTTCGGGGGCTGGCGCGGAAGGTGGCGCCATCGCCCGGCAACCCCGGCGTGGATCTGACGGCGATCGTCGCCATGAGCGACGACGGCGGCTCCTCCGGACGGCTGAGGCGGATGCGTGGGCTGCTCCCGCCGGGCGACATCCGCAACTGCCTCGTCGCGCTCGCCGGAGAGAAGGCCGGGCTCAAGCAGCTCTTCCAGCACCGCTTCGACGGCGCGCGCGGCATCGGCGGGCACGCGGTGGGGAACCTCCTTCTGGCGGCGCTCACCGAGCTCGAGGGTGACTTCCTCAAGGCCGTGGAGGCGTCGGCCAGGATGCTGAACGCGCGCGGGCGGGTGCTGCCGTGCACGCTCGCGCCCACCCACCTCGTGGCGGAGCTCGAGGACGACTCCCAGGTGTTCGGCGAGCGGAAGATCGCCCGCGCCCGGAGCCGGGTGAGGCGCGTGAGCCTGGATCCGCCGCTGCCACCGCCCGGGCAGGGAGTGATCGAAGCCATCCAGCGGGCGGACCTCATCACCATCGGACCCGGGTCGTTGTATTCGAGCGTTCTGCCCAACCTCCTCGTCGACGGTGTGGCGGAGGCGCTGCGCGAGACGAAGGCGCTCAAGGTGCTGATCAGCAACCTGATGACCCAGCCCGGCGAGACGGACGGGATGGACTGCGTCGATCACACCCGCGCGGTGATCGCCCACGTGGGGCCAGTGGTGGACGTCGTGTTGATCAACGCGCGTCCGCCCGCGCCCGAGGTGATGCAGCGCTACCTCGCCAAAGGCCAGGCGCAGGTGACGGTCGATCGCCGCGGGCTGATCGCGCTCGGCGTGATTCCGGTGGAGGCGGATCTCCTCAAGGAGGGCGCGCGGATCCGCCACGACAGCGGGAAGCTGGCCCGCTGCGTTCTGAAGTTGGCGCGCAGCGGCCTGTGACACCCGGCGGGGGCTGACACTGCGCTTTCGGATGCGCAGCGTGGGCTCCACGGGAGACTGCGCATGGATTCTGTCGTTCTGGACCCGCAGAACGCGCCGGAGGTGGGAAGGACGCCGCCACCCGGGCGGAACCGGATGGACGGGCGGACGGCGCCGGAGTGGGTGCAGCCGCCGGTGGTGGCGGCGCCCCGGGTGGTGGAGGTCGAAGGGCGCGCCGCCTTCGTCGCGCTGGAGGCGGAGTGGAACGCGCTCGTTCGCGAGACCGACGACCAGATCTTCTACCGGCACGAGTTCATCCGCGTGTGGGTCGACAACTTCGCGCCGACTGCGCGGCTGCGCGTGCTCACCCTGCGCGCGCAGGACGGGACGCTTCAGGCGGTGCTGCCGCTGATCGAACGGCGGACGCGGATGTACGGCGTGCCGCTCCGCGAGCTCTGCGCCGCGGCCAACCTGCACTCCTGCAGGTTCGATCTTATCGCCCGGGATCCGAAGCGCGCGGCGGAGGCGTTCTTCGATCACCTCGTGCAGGACCGGAGCTGGGACCTCATCCGCCTCACCGATGTGCCCGAGGGCGGCAAGGCGTTCGCGCTCCTGGCGCATGCCGCTGCCTGCGGGCACCCGACCGGCGTCTGGCAGTCGCTGCAGTCTCCGTACATCCCGCTGCCGGACACGCCGGCCGCGCTGATGGACCGGTTGGATTCGAAGTTCAAGGCGAACCTCCGCCGCAGGCGCAAGCGGCTGGAGGAGAAGGGCCGGGTCACCTTCGAACGCGTGGAGGGCGGCGCGCAGCTCGCGGCGTTCCTGGAGGAAGGGCTTCGGCTCGAGCAGAGCGGCTGGAAGGGCCGCGGGGGCACGGCGATCGCGCAGGACGAGGCGACCCGGGGCTTCTACTCGGAGCTGGCGCGCAACGCAGAGCACCTGGGCGTTCTGGCGCTGTGGTTCATGCGCCTCGACGGCCGCGCGGTGGGGTTCCACTACGCGTTGCAGTACGCAGGGCGATACCTCCTGCTCAAGCCGGCCTACGACGAAGCGATCCGCGAGTGCAGCCCCGGCCAGCTACTGATGGAGGAGGTGGTCAAGGACTGCATCGGCCGCGGCCTGCCCGAGTTCGACTTCCTCGGCCCCGACATGCCCTGGAAGCGTGACTGGACCGACCACGTTCGACCGCACTTCTGGCTGTACGTCTTCCGCCGGAGCCCGAAGGGCCGGGCGCTGCGCGAGGCGAAGTTCAGGTGGATCCCAGCGATCAAGGAGAGGGTGGCGACATGGAAGCGCTGAAGCCGGAGCTGTTCGTTCCCGACTATCCGACGCTGTACCCCGGCATGCTGTTCGCCCGGCGCCGCACGAGCGCGTACGTGCCGTTCGAGCACCCTTCGGTGCACTGGTTCTACTTCGCCCGGAACGCCGTCTGGCTGACCGTGAAGATGTTCGGGCTGGAGGGGGGCGAGGTGCTCGTGCCCGCGTACCATCACGGCGTGGAGATCGAGGCCCTGGTGGACGCCGGCGCGCAGCCCGTCTTCTACCGGGTGGGGCCGACCTGGGAGGCCGATCTCACCGACATCGAGCGGCGGATCACCCCGCGGACGCGCGCGCTGTACGTCACCCATTACGCCGGGTTCCCGCAGCCGGTCCGGGAGATGAAGGCGCTCGCGGAGCGGCATGGGCTTCCGCTCATCGAGGACTGTGCGCTGTCGCTGCTGAGCGCGGACGGTGACGTGAAGCTCGGCACCGTGGGCGACGTGGGCATCTTCTGCCTGTACAAGACGCTGCCCACGCCGAACGGCGGGGCGCTGGTCGTCAATGGCGAGCGCCGCTACAGCATCCCCCGCCTGCCGGCGCCGAACCGAGCGTCCACGTTCAGCCACACCATGTCCGCGCTCCTCAAGAACGTGGAGATGCGCGGCGGGCCCGTCGGGCGGTGGGTGCGCGCGTCGGTCCGCGCGCTCGGGCATGGCGCGGTGAAGGCGGGGAACATCGAGCGCGTGGCCACCGGGACCATGCACTTCGACCGCGCGCACGTCGACCTCGGCATCTCCCCGCTGACGCTGCGGATCGCCCAGTCGCTGGATCTGCACCAGATCGTGGAGAACCGGCGGCGGAACTACTTCTACCTGCTTGGGCGGCTCCGAGAGGTGTCCACGCCGTTGTTCAACGAGCTGCCGCCGGGCGTGTGCCCGCTGTTCTATCCGCTGGTGGTGGAGGACAAGCCGCGCGTGCTCGAGGGGCTCCGCGCGGCCGGGGTGCACGCGGTCGACTTCTGGCGGGACCACCACCCCGCGTGCAACCCGAACGAGTTCCCCGACGTGATGAGGCTCCGGCAGGCGATCGTGGAGATCCCCTGCCACCAGGACCTCGAGCCCGACACCATGAGCCGGGTCGCACAGGTCGTTCGCAACGTCCTCACCTCTGGCCGGCGCACGGCGCCCAGGCGGACCAGCGCGTGATGGCCCGGGCTAAACAGAGCGCGGCGCTGCTGCGGCAGGACGACTACGCGCTCGCCGTGGTGCGCGATCCACTGGAGCTGGCGCGTCTTCGCACGGACTGGTCCGCGCTGATGGAGGAGAGCGACGCCGCAATCTTCAACGCGTGGGACTGGCTGTACCCGTGGCTGTGCCGGCTCGGGCAGCACACCGAGCCGTATGTGCTGACCGCGCGCGATCGTTCAGGGAGGCTGGTGGGCCTGATGCCGCTCGGGCGCAGGCTGCGTCACGTCGCCGGCCGCGCCGTCCGGACGCTGGCCTTTCTGGGCGACACGACCGTCGGGAGCGATTACCTCGATGCCGTGGCGACGCGCGGGCGCAGGGCCGAGGTCATGCGCGCGTTCGTGCGGCTGCTCGCGGACCTGGACGATCAGTGGGACCTGCTCGAGCTGAACGATCTTGACGAACGCTCGACGACGCCGCAGCTCCTGGGCGAGACGTTCGTTTCGGAGACGTACGAGCTGCGCACGCGCGAACGGTCGCTGTGCCCGAACGAGACCTTCGAGGATGGCGAGACCTTCGACCGGTTCCTCCGGCGCACCCGGCGTCGAGACAACTACCTGCGGCGGAAGAAGTGGCTGGAGCGGCAGCCCGGGTACCGGATCGAGATCGACAGCGATCCGCGAAAGCTCACGCGCCCCCTGGCGGAGTTCTTCCGGTTACACGCGCTGCGCTGGGCGGAGGAGGGCGGCTCGCAGGGGATCGCCAGCCCGAAGGTGGAGGCGTTTCATCGCGACGCCACCGCGCTTCTGGCCGAGCGGGGCAAGCTCCGCCTCTACACGATGTGGCTCGAGGACCGGGCGCTGGCGTCCGTGTACGGGATCGTCCACGGCGACACGTTTCACTACTACCAGGCGGGGTACGACCCAGAGTGGCGCAACAAGAGCGTGGGCCTCGTGCTGGTGGGCGCCACGTTCGAGGACGCGATCGCGCAGGGGTTGAAGCACTACGACTTTCTGCGCGGCACCGAGCCCTACAAGTCCGACTGGGTGTCGAAGGAGCGCCGCACGATCCAGGTGCGGCTGTTCGCCAGAAAGGGCGTGGGCGCGCTGTACGTGAAGGCGGAGGACGCCGCGCGCGAGGTGCGCGGGATGGCGAAGCGGCTTCTGCCCGCGCCTGCCATGGAGGCGCTCCGGCGCGTCCGCCGCCAGGCGCGATCCGCGTAGGCGGGCGCGATCGACAGCGCTCAACGCCGCAAGAGTCGCGTTGAAAGCGCTAACGCGCCGCTCATTGGTGGCGGGGCGGCTCGGCAGCACCTCGAGGCAGGCGGGTCACGCTTACACCGTCGTTGGAAAGGAAGCGGTCGATGCACTCGCCTCTTAGGGCGACCGGGGCGGGGATCGCGCAGTGCGCGCGGCCGTCCTTCAACGGTTTCGCGCAGGTGACGTTGCGTACTTCCATTCTGGAAGTGAAGCGTCCCTTCATGAGCTCGACGCCGTCAGCGAGCGTGGCGGCACCTACACGGATGCACGAAGTGCCGCCGCACCCGCCACCGCCGAGAGTGACGCCCGGCGCAAAAGAGATCGACTGAGCGCGGCGCCCGGGCCTTCTTGGGTTCGCTCAGTGAACCGAGCACTTCCATTCTGGAAGTGACGCGCGTGGTTCTGACCGTGACGACGGGACGCGGCTGTCCATGAAGTCTTCGCCGTAGGCGAGGACCGCCTCCCACGCGTTGTGCTTCCGGCACCGCAGGCTGAGGTTCTCCACGGTGGATGGGCCGCCCATGCCGAAGGGATCGAGGTGATGGAACTCGACCTGGTGGCGTGAGCCACATCGGCGACCGTCCGCGCTCACGAAGGCACACGCGCCGCCATCCCGCTTCCACACCTCGCGACGAACTGCGGCGGGGATGTACCGCGACCGCTTCCTGCCCGACGCGACCGTTCCATACGATTCGACCTGCTTCGACGTGGGGCGGCGTTCAGTCGAACCCATGGCCTCGGCGCGGACGTCAGCCGGTTCCTCCTTCCGGGTGGACTTCCGTTCCGCCCCGCACCGCTTGCGCTCCAGGACCTCGAGCGTGATGCGGAAGCACTCGCGAAGGACGTCTTCGAATCGGCCGTTCGGGAACTTGTGGCTGAGCGCCGCGCGTACCTGCTCGAACTCATCGAGGAACTCGCGGCTCACGGACATCTTCACCGACCACCTCGCCTCGCTCGTCGGCCGGACCTCCATCCGGGGCGACCGAAGC